>NZ_JASHJL010000021.1 GCF_030733205.1 Mameliella sp. MMSF_3455 | reverse complement strand
GAGCGGCGCGACGCCCACCCGCACTCCCCGTGCGCGCCGCTCCACGCGCGGGCGGCGCTGGGCTGTCGAGAGGAGAGGACATGGACCTAGGGATGACGGCGCGCGTGCGCGCATTGGTGACGCAGGTGCGGCGGATGATCGACGAGGAGATCGCGCCGCTGGATGCCGAGTTTCATGCGCTTGTCGGTACGCATCCCTCGGGCAACCGCTTTGCCTTGGTGCCGCGGCAACTGGCAATCCTGGACGGGTTGAAGACCGAGGCCAGGGCACGGGGGTTGTGGAATTTCTGGCTGACGGAGTCCGACCGGGGCTATGGGCTGACGACGGTGGAATATGCCTACCTGGCCGAGGAGATGGGCAAGGTCGGGCTGGCGGCGGAGGTCTTCAACTGCAGCGCGCCGGATACCGGCAACATGGAGGTGCTGGAGCGGTATGGTGCGGACTGGATGAAGGACCGCTGGCTGGCGCCGCTGCTGGAGGGAGAAATCCGTTCCGCCTATGTCATGACGGAACCGAATGTCGCCTCTTCGGATGCGGCGCAACTGGCTTTCGAGGCGCGGCGAGACGGCGATGACTATGTGCTGAACGGCGAGAAGTGGTGGATCAGCGGGGCCGGAGATCCGCGCTGCGAACTGTATATCCTGATGGCCTGTACCAACCCCGATGCGGCACGACATGCCCGGCACACGATGTTCGTCATGGATCCGGGAACACCCGGTGCCGAGGTGCTGCGGCCGATGACCGTCTTTGGCCAGGATGATGCGCCACATGGCCACATGCACCTGAGGTTCACCGACGTGCGCCTGCCGGCCCGGAATGTCATTCTGGGCGAGGGGCGCGGCTTTGAGGTGGCGCAGGGGCGGCTGGGACCGGGGCGCATACACCATTGCATGCGGGCTATCGGACAGGCGGAAAAGGCGTTGGAGATGATGTGCCGCCGCGGCCTGTCGCGCGAGGCCTTTGGCAAGCCGCTTGCCGAGCTGGGCGCCAATCACGACATCATCGCCAATGCCCGGATGGAGATCGAGATGGCGCGCCTGCTGTGCCTCAAGGCGGCCTGGATGATGGACACCGCCGGCGTGCGCGCGGCGCAGCCCTGGATTTCCAAGATCAAGGTGGTGGCTCCGCTGATGGCTGCCCGTGTGGTGGACGAGGCGATGCAGATTCACGGTGCGGGCGGGATCAGTCAGGACCATGACCTTGCCGCGATGTGGACGCATATCCGCACCTTGCGTTTTGCCGACGGACCCGATGCCGTCCATCGGCGACAGGTGGCACGGGCGGAACTGCGCAAATATGCCGAAGAGAGCCTCTGACGGCCTCTGCAGGGGGTATGTATTTGAAGGGTGAAGAAACAGGGGGGGGGCGGAATGCAGGCGGAGGAAATCGCGCGCGTGGCGGAGTGGATGGAGGCCCATGTACCGGATTTTCACGGGCCGCTCCGCGCCGAAAAATTCGACCTGGGCCAGTCCAACCCAACCTTCCGACTGGACAGCCCCTCGGGCCGCTACGTCTTGCGGCGCAAGCCTCCGGGCAAACTGCTGAAATCGGCCCATGCGGTGGACAGGGAGTTTCGTGTCCAGACTGCGCTGGCCGGGACGGGCGTGCCCGTGCCGAAGATGTTGGCGCTCTGCCAGGACGACGCGGTGCTGGGGAGCACGTTCTACATTATGGAGCATGTCGTCGGCCGAACTCTTGTGGAGCCCGATCTGCCGGGGGAGGCGCCAACAGGGCGGACCGCGATCATGGACGAGATGAACCGCGTACTGGCTGCGATCCATTCCCTGGATCCGGCGCGCCTCGGCCTGTCTGACTATGGTGCACCCGGAAACTACTTTGAACGGCAGTTGGCACGGTGGACAAAGCAGTACCGCGACTCGGAAACCGAACGGCAGCCTGACATGGAAGACTTGATCACCTGGCTGGAACAGGCCTTGCCTGCCGATGACGGGCAGCGCACCCTGGTGCACGGAGATTTCCGTCTCGATAACCTGTTGTTCGCGCCAAAGGGGGCAGAGTGCAGGGCGGTGCTGGACTGGGAACTGTCCACGTTGGGCCATCCCCATGCGGACCTCGCCGGCGTTCTGATGCAGTGGCAGCTGCCGCCGGGGCCGGAGACACGCGGATTGGCCGGGGTAGATCGGGTGGCGCTGGGACTTCCCTCGGACGAGGCGTTCGTGACGGCCTATTGCGCGCGACGCGGCATCGACAGTGTCGAGGGTCTGGGCTTTTGTGTCGCCTTCGCCTTCTTTCGCATGGCAGCGATCCTGCAAGGGGTCAGGAAACGGGCCCTTGACGGTACGGCCGCGAACCCGGACAAGGGTTTGAAAATGGGCGCTTATGTTCCGAAATTTGCAGCTATGGGGCTGGAGGCCCGGCACGGTTATGGATGAGGCTTTCCGCGAGGCACCCTATGCCTATTCCCGGCACATCGGCATGCAGATGATCGAATGGCGCGAGGGCTATGCCGCCTTCGAGCTGCCGCTGGAAGCTTTCCACATGAACCGCCACGGCAATCTGCACGGCGGCGTCCACGCCTCTCTGCTGGATACGGTCATGGGCTATGCGGGCTGCTGGACCGGCGACCCCGAACGCAGGCAATTGTGCCTGACGCTGAGCCTGAACGTGCAGTATCTCTCGCGTCCCAAGGGCCAGTTGCTAAAGGGCGAGGGCTGGAAGACCGGCGGCGGGCAGTCGTCCTTTTTTGCCGAAGCGCAGATTGCCGACGAAACCGGCGAGCTGATCGCCAAGGGCACCGGTGTGTTCAAGTACCGGTCTTGACGGCGCGGCGGGCCTGACCTTGTCCTAGGCCAGATCCGCGACCAGCGCGGGCAGATCGGCGTGATCCGCGAAACTGGCCCTGTGCGGCAGGTCGCCGACCGGGGTCTTGCGATAGCCTTCGGTGAACAGCAGGAACGGGATGCCCGCGTTCTGCGCGGTCTCGACGTCTGTTTCGCTGTCTCCGACGTAGAGGGCGCGCGAGGCACCGTTGAGTGCGGCGTTCAGCATGGCCGGGTCTGGCTTGCGCGTGGGCAGGCTGTCGCCGCCGATGACGATATCGAAAAACGGCGCCAGCCCGGTGTCGCGCAGGGCAGAGAGCGTGGCCTCATGCGGCTTGTTGGTACAAAGCGTCAGCCGGTGGCCCGCGTCTTGCAATGCGGTCAGCGCCTCGCGGGCGCCGGGATAGACCGACGCCGGGTCGCTGGGCGTGTTGACGTAGTGATGCATGGTGCGGCGCGTCAGCTCGGAATGATGGTCATGCGAAACGCCGAGGTGATCCAGAACCCGTTCCAGCAGGATCGGCAAGCCGCGTCCGACAAAGCCCTGCGTCGTTTGGCGGTCGATCCCGGGCAGCGACATTTCCGCCAGTGCCGAGGCCACGCCGTGATGGATATGCGGCACACTGTCGATCAGCGTGCCGTCGAGGTCGAAGGCGATGGTCAGGCTCATGCGGCAAGCGTGGTGGCCGCGGTGCGGATACCGCGGATGTTCTCACCATAAGGCGCCGGGTTCTCGACCGAGCCGCCGCGGAACACCGCAGAGCCCGCCACCAGAACGTCGGCCCCGGCCTCGACCACAAGCGGCGCAGTGGTCGGATCGACACCGCCGTCGATCTCGATATGCACCGGGCGGTCGCCGATCATCTGGCGCAGGGTGCGGACCTTGCTGGTCATGTCGATGAATTTCTGCCCGCCAAAGCCCGGGTTCACGGTCATCACGCAGACAAGGTCCGTCAGGTCCAGCAGGTGTTCGACGGCCTGCGCCGGGGTGCCGGGGTTCAGGGCCACACCGGCCTTCATGCCGGCGGCGCGGATCGCCTGCAGGGTGCGGTGGGTATGTGCACCGGCCTCGACATGGGCGGTCAGGATGTCGGCGCCCGCCTCGGCATAGGCCTCGATGTAGGGATCGACGGGGGCGATCATCAGGTGCACGTCCATGACCGTCTTGACATGTTTGCGAAAGGCTTTGACCGCGGGCGGGCCGAAGGTGAGGTTCGGGACAAAATGTCCGTCCATCACGTCAACGTGGATCCAGTCGGCGCCCTGATCCTCGACGGCGCGGATCTCGCGCCCGAAGTCGGCGAAATCGGCGGACAGGATGGACGGGGCGATCTTGACGGTGCGGTCGAAGGGCATGGGATTTCCTGAAAGCAAGGCGGTTGGACAGGGATTTGGCCGTTGAACGGCGCCGGGTCAAGCCCGCGAGGGGGTCAGTAGCCGGCGTCGCGGTCCACGAGGTGCAACAAGGGGTCCCCGGTTTCGCCCCTGCGGATATTTTCGGCGATCACGCGGGCCGCCGTCCCGGGACGTGTTATCGAGGCGATATGCGGTGTGACGGTGACACGCGGATGAGACCAAAAGGCATGATCCTCCGGCAGCGGCTCGACCCGGAAGACGTCGAGCGTGGCATGGGCGATCTGGCCCGCGTCCAGCGCGGCGATCAGTGCCTCATCGTCGATCAGCGGCCCGCGCCCCGGGTTGATGAGACAGGCGCCGCGCGCCGGCATGGCCAGCGTCTCGGCGTCGATCAGGTTCAGGGTGGCAGGCGTGTCCGGGAGCAGAAGGATGACGATCTGCGCGCCGGTCAACGCCTTGCGCAGTCCGTCTTCGCCTGCATGACAAGTGACACCGGGCAGATCCTTTGGCGTGCGGCTCCACCCCGTGACCGGGAAACCCAGCGCGGTCAGCGCGCTGGCACAGGCCTGCCCCAGCGCGCCCATCCCGAGGATCGTCACCGGGCGGTCCGCCGACAGCGGCGGCGGGGTCGTATCCCACTTGCGGTCCGGGTTCACGATATGCGCGTCCATGCCAAGGTGATGGCGCAGCGTGTGGCCGGTCACCCATTCCACCATGCCCTGGGTCAGGCCGTGCTCATCGACCATGCGGGTCAGTGGCACGGTCAGGGTCTCGTTGCCCACGATCCCCTCGACCCCGGCCCAGAGGTTGAGCACGGCCTTGAGCCGGGTGAACGGCGTGAAATCCTGCACGTCGGAATTCGGCGCATAGACGATGTAATCGACCTCGTCGGCGGGCAGGTTGGTGTCCAGTCGATAGTCCAGCCCCTCGGCGTCAAGCGCGCTGCGCAGGGGGACCTCGTAGTCTTCCCATTTCTCGGAGCGGGCGGCGAAGAGGATATTGGTCATGGTCGGGGCTCCGGTCTGCTTTTTGCCCCTTAGACCACGCGCACGGGCCAAGGGAAAGCCGGTGCACCGGGCCGGGTGCAGCCCGGATCACCTTGGGCGGTGGATATGGGCGCTTTGCACCAGGCCAAAGGCCAGCATCAGGACCAGCATGGCAGACCCGCCATAGCTGACCATCGGCAGCGGCACGCCGACGACCGGCGCCAGCCCCATGACCATCGACATGTTCACGGCGAAGAACAGGAAGAAGGTTAGCCCGATGCCAAGGATCAGCAGCGAAGAGAACCTGTCACGGTTCTGCAGGGCCGCCACGATGCAGAACAGCAGGATCAGCACGTAGAGCGCCAGCAGGGACACCCCGCCGACAAAACCGAACTCTTCGGCCAGCGTGTTGAAGATGAAGTCGGTGTGCTTCTCAGGCAGGAAGTTCAGCCGCGACTGCGTGCCCTGCATGAAACCGCGCCCCGTCCAGCCGCCCGAGCCCATCGCGATCTTGGCCTGGGTGATGTGATAGCCCGCGCCCAGCGGATCCTGTGACGGGTCAAGGAACGTGTCGATACGGCGGAACTGGTAATCCGCCAACAGTTGCCAATCGGTGCCGCGGCTCTGGAACACGGCCCAGATGGTGCCGATGCCAGCGCTGATCACGGTGGCAAAATAAAGCCAGTGCACCCCGGCAAGGAACATCATCAGCCCGCCTGCCGTCATCAACAGGATCGCCGTCCCCAGGTCCGGCTGGGTCAGGACCAGGCCCGTGGGCACAAGAATGATCAGGATGGGAACCAGCACCCAGAGCGGCCGCGACGTCCGCGACAGCGGCAGCCGGTCATAGTAGGCGGCCAGCAGCATGACCATCGCGATTTTCATCACCTCGGAGGGCTGCAACCGCATGAAACCAAGGTCGATCCAGCGCTGCGCGCCCATGCCCACGGCACCGAACAGCTCGACCATCACCAGAAGGCCGAGCGCGCCGAAATAGGCGACCAGCGCCATGTTGCGCCAGAACCAGATCGGCACCATCGCAACGACGAACATCAACGCCAGGCCAAGGCCAAAGCGTTTCATCTGGGGTTCGGCCCAGGGGCTGAACGATCCGCCCGCGACCGAGTAGAGCATCAGGAAACCGATACCCGCCACCGCCGTCAGCAAGACGATCAAGGGCCAGTTCAGGTGCAGGATCTTGCGCCAGCCGGTGGGGACCGTCTTGACGTTGTATTCAAGATAGGTCACGCGCTGTCGCTCCCTTGCGCGCGGCGCTCGGCGCGTTCGCGCGCCAGCCGTTCCTGCTGGGCCTTGATGCGGCGTCGGTCCGCCGTGGGATAGGCCTCGAGCGGGGGATCGCCCTTGTAAAGCGCCTGCAGCGTGACGTCGCGGGCAATCGGGGCCGCCGCGGTGCTGCCGCCGCCGCCGTGTTCCACAACCACCGAAACGGCAATCTGTGGCGCCTCTGCCGGGGCGAAGTTCACGAACAGCGCGTGGTCACGCCGTTCCCAGGGCAGGTCGTCGTTCGAGGTCACACCGCGTGCACGTTCGGCGGCGGTGATGTTGCGGACCTGGCTGGTGCCCGTCTTGCCGGCCATGCGCATTTCCGCGGCGTTGATGCGCGACCGGTAGGCGGTGCCGTGGCGGTGGTTCGACACCGCGAACATGGCGCGGCGGATCTGGCGCAGGTGGTTTGGGTTCAGCCCAAGATCGGCCCCCTCCAGGTGCACGGTCTCGATGCCGTCGACGCTCTTGACGAGGCGCGGCGTCACCGCCTTGCCGGTTGCGATGCGCGCCGTCATGACCGCCAGTTGCAGCGGCGAGGACAGGACAAAGCCCTGGCCGATCGAGGCGTTGACAGAGTCCCCGATCACCCAGTCCGCGCCGCGGTTGAGCCGTTTCCAGTTCTTGTCCGGGATCAGGCCGCTGGTCACGGCGGACATGGGGATGTTATGCGCCTCGCCCAGCCCGAGGCGTCGCGCCATGCTGGCGATCCGCTCGATACCCACCTTCAGCGCCATTTCGTAGTAATAGACGTCGCAGCTTTCGCGAAGGCTCTGCTCCAGCGTCATATGGCCATGCCCGACACGTTTCCAGCAGTGGAACTTGCGCCCGCCGACCTCGAGATGGCCGGGGCACCAGACCGTGTCTTCGGGCGTCATCAGACCTGCGTCCATCGCGGCCAGCGCCGTGACCATCTTGAAGGTCGAGCCGGGCGGATAGGCGTCCTGCACGGTTTTCGAAGCCAGGGGGCGGTGGTCGTTGTCACGCAACTCGCCGTAGTCGGCCACCGAAATCCCGCGCACGAACTTGTTGGGGTCGTAGGACGGGGCCGAAGCGATGGCCAGCAGGTCGCCCCGGTTGACGTCCATCACCACGACAGAGGCGCTTTCCTGGCCAAGGCGCGCCTGAACGTATTCCTGCAGCGCCGTATCGACGGTCAACTGCAGGTCGGCGCCGGCCTCGCCCTCGCGCCGGTCCAGCTCGCGCATGACGCGGCCCACGGCATTGACCTCGACCCGCTTGGCGCCGGCATTGCCGCGCAGCTGTTCCTCGTATTTTGCCTCGACGCCCACCTTGCCGATCTGGAACCGGGGGATGCGCAGCACCGGCGGCGGATCCTCGTAGCGCGACAGGTCGCGTTCCGAGACCGGTCCGACATAGCCCGCCACATGGGCATAGAGATCGCGATTCGGGTAGACGCGGCTCAGGCCCACCTCGGGGGTGACGCCGGGCAAGGCAGGGGCGTTGACCGCGACGCGGCTGATGTCCTCCCACCGAACGCGGTCGGCGATGGTGACGGGAAAGAAAGGCGCCGTGCGCTCCATCTCGGCCAGGGCGCGGTTCAGGTCGTCCTCGTCCAGTTCCACCAGTTGGCCCAGGCGCCGGATCACCGTGGTCACATCACCCGCGTCCTCGCGCGTCAGGGTGATGCGGTAGGTCTGTTCGTTCTCGGCGATCACCCGGCCTTCGCGGTCGAAGATGCGGCCGCGGGCAGGGGGAATGAGCCGGATGTTGATTCGGTTTTCCTCTGCCAGCAGGCGAAATTCATCCGCCTGGTCGACCTGCATGTGGCGCATGCGCAATGCCAGAACCCCGGCAAAGCCCAGCTGCAGCCCGCCAAGGATCAGCCCGCGTCGCGTGATGCGGCGGGCACTGTCGGCGGTTTCGCGTGGGCTTCGTCTCATAGCGGGCGTCCCGTGTGATCGTATTCGCCGGGCGTGCTGCGCCGCACGCCAAGTGCAAGGTAGCTGACCGCGGCCACCATGGGGTAGATCGCGACCGTCATACCATATTGCATCACCCATAGAGAAAGCATTCCCGGCGTCACGATCAAGAGTGCGAGAGTGACGCGGTAGATCACGGTGATGACCAGAAGGCCGGTGGCGGCGGTCAGCCATTCGGCGGCAAAGGTGTTCTCGCGCACATGCCGGCCCCGCACCTTGAGCCACTCGGAGGTCAGCAGCACCAGCAGCGCCCAAAGTCCGGGCGGCCGATGAAAGAGGAAATCCGCCAACAGCATGACCCCGGCGATGGACAACATCGGCACATAGTCGGGCCGCCGCAGCGCCCAGGCAAAGGTCAGCGCCGTCAGGACGTCCGGCCCCGCGATGCGCGACGGCATGATCTGCAGCGGCAACAGGTGGACGAAGAAGATCGCCAATGCGAGCGCCACGTAGGTGGCCCGCATGGTCCAGAGCCGCGCCGGGCTGTTCTCAGCCATCGCCGGGCGTTCCCGGAGCTGCGGCGGGCGGTGGCGTACCGGCGTCGGGCAGCACCTCCGGCAGGATCAGCGACGAGGGCGCCTCGACCCGGCGCGCGCCGTGGTCGCGCAGGACGCGCAGGAATTCCAGCTGTTCATAGTCGGCGGCCAGACGTACGCGCAGCCGCCCGCCGGGATCCTGCGCCACCTGCCCGATCAGGAGGCCGGGGGGAAAGACCTCGCCGTCGCCGGTGGTCACGATGCGGTCGCCGGGGCGCACGAGGTCCGGGTTTTCCAGGAAGTCGATGGGCGGCGCAGAGGTGTTGTCGCCCGCGATGATGGCGCGCTGGCCCGAAGGCTGGATTTCCGCCGGGATGCGCGATGTCGCATCGGTCAGCAGGATCACGCGGCTGGTATTGGCACCCACCCCGGACACACGGCCCACCAGCCCGATGCCGTCCATCGTTGCCCAGCCGTCCACGATGCCGTCGCGCCCGCCCACGTTGATCAGCACCGACTGCCGGAACGGAGAGCCGGAGTCCGCCAGCACCACGGCCGTGATATAGGTCAGGCGCGGGTCCAGTCGCACATTGTTGAGATCGCGCAGCCGTGCGTTTTCCTGTTCCAGCTGCAGCGCCGCCTCTTTCCACGCGGTCATCTTGCGCAGCTCGCGGCGCAGCTCCTCGTTCTGCTCAAATAGCTGTTGATAGCTCTGGAAATCGCGCACCAGCCGGATGGTGGCCGTCACCGGCGCCATCGCCCAGTCCATGCGCGGCACCACGGCATCGACGACCTGCGCGCGGAACCGTTCCACGCGCGGGCTGTCGATCCGCCACAGCAGGAAAAACCCGAAGAGCACCAGCGCAAGGACGACAAGCAACAGCCGCCTGAGCGGGCCGGTGAAGTCGTCGGATGCGTTGCGGTCGCTGGCCAAGTGTCTCTCGCGTCAGGTTTGGCGGATGATACAGGGACCCGGCGCTTCGGTACAGCGGGTGCCGGCCAACTGCCGAGGCACCCGTCCCGGTCGCCGTCAGCTGTCGTAGTCGATGGCGTGGCGCAGCTGTTTTTCGTATTCCAGCGCCTTGCCGGTGCCCAATGCCACGCAATTGAGCGACTCGTCGGCTATGGAAACGGCCAGTCCGGTCTGCTCGCGCAGCGCCAAGTCCAGGTCCCCCAGCAGCGCGCCGCCGCCGGTCAGCATCACGCCCCGGTCGACGATGTCGGCGGCCAGGTCCGGCGGAGTCGCCTCGAGTGCCGTCATCACCGCCTCGCAGATCGCCTGCACGGGTTCGCTCAGCGCCTCGGCCACCTGGGCCTGGCTGATCTCGGTTTCCTTGGGGACACCGTTCAGCAGGTCACGGCCGCGAATCTGCATGGAGCTGCCGCGCCCGTCGTCGGGCATCCGGGCGGTGCCGATGGAAGTCTTGATGCGTTCTGCGGTGGATTCGCCCACCAGGAGGTTCTGCTGGCGGCGCAGGTAGTTGATGATCGCCTCGTCCATGCGGTCACCCCCTACGCGCACGGAACGCGCATAGACGATGTCGCCCAGCGAAAGCACGGCGACCTCGGTGGTGCCGCCGCCGATGTCGACGACCATGTTGCCGGTCGGGTCCGTGATCGGCATGCCGGCGCCGATGGCCGCGGCGATGGGTTCGGCGATCAGGCCCGCCTTGCGCGCCCCGGCCGACAGCACCGATTGGCGGATGGCGCGTTTTTCGACCGGTGTCGCGCCATGCGGCACGCAGACGATGATCTTGGGCTTGGAAAAGGTCGAGCGGCGGTGAACCTTGCGGATGAATTCCTTGATCATCGCCTCGGCTGTGTCGAAATCCGCGATCACGCCTTCGCGCATCGGGCGGATCGCCTCGATGCTGCCGGGAGTCCGGCCCAGCATCAGCTTGGCGTCTTCGCCCACGGCCAGGACTTTCTTCTGGCCGTCCTTCACATGGTAGGCGACCACCGAGGGCTCCGACAGGATAACCCCCTTGCCCTTGACGTAGACCAGCGTGTTCGCGGTCCCCAGGTCAATGGCCATGTCCGAAGAAAACAGGCCCAGGATGCCATCCATGCCAAACATATTGCTCTTGCCCCATTGCCTCATTGGCCCGCGACTCTGCCAGTCCGGGCCAGCGCCGTTATAGGGCTGAGCCACTCGATGCGGAAGGGGGGCAGGGGGGCAAATCAGCGGGGAATCGCCGCATGTCGCCTTGTCAGGCAGGCGAAATCAGGGTGGTGGACTTTTTTGCCGGATCTCTGCCGGCCATGCCGCGGGGCATCGGGCGTGGCCCGGGGTTTGTCGGATTCAGGTCGGGCAGGGGGCGTTTCGTCCCGCAAGTGCGTGCAGAGCGCCAAGCCGGTCTGCCCGGCAAGGGCCAGCAAGCCGAAACCCTTACGCGTGCCATTCCCAACCCCCGTGCAGCCCATAGGGGATCTGCTGGCCTTCAAGTCGGGTACGCGTTTGGCGTCATGCCATCGAAAGCGGAAAAATCGAAAGAGCGAAAAGGTTTGACAGGTTCCAGAGCCAGAGCGGAGACTGGAATCTTACCAGGCGTCAACGCGAGAGGCATTCCAATGAAACCACTGATTTCCATGATCCTAGCCTGCATTGTGGCCAGCCCGGCAGTCGCGGATTCCTGCTGGGATCATAACGGATCCATCATGCGCCTGACCGATCAGGGCAACAACCGCTGGTTCTGGTACGAAACGACGCCACACAGTTGGCAGTATCCGGCGGGCGTGACCCCCGGCACGCTGCTGTTCAATGGCTGGAAAAACGGCGAGTGGTACAGCGGTACGGCGCGGCGGTTTTCCAAGTATTGCCCGAGTACGCCGCTGGAATACCATGTCGAGGGGCCGGTCCTGCAGAACCCCCTGCGCGTTCAGGTCACGGGGCAATACCAGGTCCAGAGGAATTGCCAGCCGACTGGCGAATGGCGCACGGATACGCTGGTCTTTACCTACCGTTACCAATGCTAGGAACAGGTGCATGACGCATGAGAAAGGCCGCGGCGCCGTTCCGCGGCTTTTTGCGTGCACAGCGATCTTCTTGCGCGTCGTTTTCCCCGCATGACGTGTCGGGCGCGCGCGGCGCCGGGATGTGCGGCGCGGTATTGAAGGGAAAATGAACCCGGAGAGTCGCGTCATGAAAACCCATGTCAAAGCTTTGGTCGTCGGCGGTGGCGCCGTCGGCACCTCGATCGCCTATCACCTGGCCAAGGCCGGCTGGGAAGACGTCATGCTCGTCGAGCGTGATGAGCTCACCTCCGGCTCGACCTGGCACGCAGCGGGCCTGCTGCCACTGTTCAACATGTCCTATGCGACGACCCACATCCACAAGTACTCGGTGGATTTCTACAAGACCCTCGAGGAAGAGACCGGGCTGAATGCCGGTTTCGCCGTGGTCGGCAACCTGCGCATGGCCCAGACCGATGAGCGTATGGACGAGTACAGGCTCTATGCCTCGACCGCGGAAACCTGTGGCGTGCCCTACGTCTGGCTGACCCCGGACGAGATCAAGGAACGCTGGCCGCTGATCAACACCGAGGATCTGAAGGGCGCGCTGTACCACCACACGGATGGCTACATCAATCCGGCCGACGTGACGCAGGCGATAGCCAAGGGCGCCCGTCAGCGCGGCGTCGAGATCGTGCGCAAGCTGCAGGCCGACAGCTACAACTGGACCGGCACGCACTGGGAAGTCACCTGCACCAAGATGGTGGAAAAGGGCGGCAACCTGGTCGAAAGCGACGAGACGGTCACGATCACCGCCGAGCATGTTGTCACCGCTTCGGGCAACCACGCACAGCGCACCGCAAGACTGCTGGGCATCAAGATCCCCGCGATCCCGGTCGAGCACCAGTTCATCGTCACGGACGCGGACCCTGCGTTGCAGGGCTGGCGGGCCGAGGGCAACCCCGAGCACCCGGTCATCCGTGATGCAGACGCGCAATCCTACGTCCGCGAAGAGCGGGGCGGCTGGATCCTGGGTGTCTACGAGAAAAACGCGCCCGCCTGCTTTGAATACGGCGTGCCGGACAGCTTCCGCGCCGACCTCTTCCCGCTCGACCTGGAACGGATCGAGGAGCAGTACATGGCGATGATCCACCGGATGCCCTCCTGCGAGGAATCCGGCCTCAAGGACGATTTCAACGGCCCGATCTGCTACACGCCGGACGGTAACCCGCTGGTCGGCCCGGCCCCGGGCCTGCGCAACATGTGGCTGGCAGAGGGGTTTTCCTTCGGCATCACCGCCGCGGGCGGCACCGGGTACTACCTCGCCCAGATGATGGTGGACGGCGAAGCCGAGATCGACATGGCCTCGCTCGACCCGAAACGATACGGTCAGGACTGGATGACCACCGAGTTTGCCGCGCGCAAAAACGAAGAGTGCTACGACCACGTCTACATCCTGCACCACCCTGACGAGGAACGCCCCGCCTGCCGTCCGCTGCGCACCGCGCCCGCATATGACCGGCAAAAGGCCAGGGGCGCGCAGTTCGGGTTCGTCAATGGTTGGGAGCGTCCCAACTACTACGGCCCGCTGGATGCGCCGGAGAACTTCGACCACGACGCGCGCAGCTTTCGTCGCGGCGGCTGGTGGCAGTATGCCGTGGAAGAGGCGAGGGCCGTGCGCGAGGGCGTGGGCCTGATCGACGCGACCGCCTTTACCAAGCACGTCGTCGAAGGACCCGGCGCGACGCGGTTCCTGGACTGGTTCACCTGCAACAAGCTGCCCAAGGTCGGCCGCATCAACCTGACCTACGCGCTGACCAGCCATGGCACGACCCGCACGGAATACACCATCGTGCGCCTGGCCGAGGACAAGTACTACCTGGTCTCGGCGGGGGCGTGGACGTCCTATGACAGCGACTACCTGCGCAAGGCGATCGAGGACAAGCGCGACGAATTCGGCTGGATTTCCTGTCATGACGTGACCACCCAATGGGGCGTCTTTGCCATCGCCGGTCCGAAATCGCGTGACGTTCTGAAAGAGATCGTCAAGGATGCCGACCCGTCGACGGTGCTGGGCAACAAGCGCTTTCCCTGGCTGTCGATGCGCAACATCGAACTGGGCATGGTGCCCGTCATGGCGATCCGCGTGGCCTATACCGGTGAGCTTGGTTGGGAGCTGCATCACCCGATCGAGATGCAGAACAACCTTTGGGACCAACTGACCACCGCCGGCGAAAAGCACGGGATGAAGCTGGTCGGCGCCCGCGCCCAGAACTGGCTGCGGCAGGAGAAATCCTACCGTGCCTTCGGCAACGAACTGGGGCGTGACGCGACCCCGCTGGAGGCCGACCTGCCACGCTTTGTCGACCTGACCAAGGAGTTCCACGGCAAGGCCAAGCTGGAGGAAACCGGCGTGCGGTCCAAATGCGTGACGCTGCTGATCGACGGACCGGCGGATGCCGATCCCTGGGGCCGCGAGGCGCTTTACGCGCCGGATGGCACCCGCGTCGGGCGTCTGACATCGGGCGGCTACTCGGTCGCGTTCGGCAAGTCCATCGGCATGGGGTACGTCAAGCCCGAGCTGGCGGTCGAAGGTACGCGACTGAAGGTCAAGATGCTGGACCAGCTCTGGGACGCGACGATCACCCAGGACAGCCCCTACGACCCGAAGAACGAGGTCATCCGGGTCGACGGGTGAGCGTCGGTCGCTCTCGCCTTGCCATGTGCGCAGGGCCGGATATGTTGACAGGAAACAGGGCGCCTTTCGCGCCCTTTTTCATGGGAAGGAGCGGATATGGGACTGAACGTCTATCTCTCGGGCGAGATCCACACCGACTGGCGCGACCAGATCATCGACGGCGCGCAGGGGCTGGACATCACCTTCAACGCGCCGGTCACCGACCACGCGGCCAGCGACGACTGCGGTGTCCAGATTCTGGGCGCAGAGGACAACAAGTACTGGCATGACCACAAGGGTGCGATGGTCAATGCCATCCGCACCCGCAAGGGGATCGCGGACGCGGACGTGGTCGTCGTGCGTTTCGGCGACAAGTACAAGCAGTGGAATGCCGCCTTTGACGCGGGCTATGCCAGCGCGCTGGGCAAATCGCTGATCATCCTGCAACCGCCGGAACACGATCACGCCCTGAAAGAGGTCGATGCCGCCGCGCTGGCGGTGGCGCGCACGCCGCAAGAGGTTGTGCAGGTCCTGCGTTACGTCCTGACGGGCGCTTTGCCGGGCTGAGTCTCCGGGGCGGGAAAACACCGCCCCGGAGCCGGTCAGATCATGCTTCGCGCGCCGGTATCTTCATGCCACGCTTGACGGCCGGACGGTCGAGGAAGCGTTCGAGATAGGCATTGGTGCGGGGAAACGAGGTC
Organism: Mameliella sp. MMSF_3455; assembly: GCF_030733205.1. Classification (GTDB taxonomy): domain Bacteria; phylum Pseudomonadota; class Alphaproteobacteria; order Rhodobacterales; family Rhodobacteraceae; genus Antarctobacter. The sequence goes on along the minus strand of NZ_JASHJL010000021.1, from coordinate 75,011 downwards.
CAGCCGACCACGTCGCGCGCGCCGTAGAAATCGAGGATGTTCAGCCACGGCGCGATGGCAATGTCGGCGATGGAATAGTCGCCGGCGATCCAGTCCCTGTCCGCCAGCTGGCCTTCGATCACGTTCAACAGGCGCCTGGCCTCGTTGATGTAACGCTCACGCGGGCGCGGATCCTCGATCTCGCCGCCCGCGAACTTGTGGAAGAAACCAAGCTGGCCCAGCATCGGGCCCACCCCGCCCATCTGGAACATCAGCCATTGTGTGATCTGATGCTTTTCGCGGGCGGAGTTCCCAAGCAGCGTGCCGCTTTTTTCTGCCAGGTACAGCAGGATCGCACCGGATTCGAACAGGGCCAGCGGCGCCCCGTCCGGGCCGTCCGGGTCGATGATTGCCGGGATCTTGTTGTTGGGGTTGAGGCTCAGGAAGGCATCGCTTTTGACGTCTGCATCCGCCAGCGTGACCAGGTGCGGCTCGTAGGGCATGCCGGTCTCTTCCAACATGATCGAGGCCTTGACCCCGTTCGGCGTGGGAAACGAGTAGAGCTGGATGCGCTCGGGGTGCTGGGCGGGCCAGCGGGCCGCGACGGGATGAGTGGCGAGATCGAACATTTTCTTGGCCTTTTTCCGGTTTGGGGGAAAGCTAGGCGTGTTTTTCCCGGTTTCACAGGGGCCGGGCTGTGCGATTGCGCAGAACGCATGTGGACAGGCGGATGCGCCGGAAAAGGGACAAAGAGCCATGTTGGAAGAATTCAAGAATTTCATCGCCAAGGGCAATGTCATGGACATGGCCGTGGGTATCATCATCGGTGCGGCCTTTACGGCCATCGTGACCTCCCTGGTGGGCGACATCATCAATCCGGTGATCGCGCTGTTTACCGGCGGCATCGACTTCTCCGGCTGGTTCTACGCGATGGACGGCAATGACTATGCCTCGCTCGATGCCGCGACAGAGGCGGGGACGCCGGTGTTTGCCTTTGGCAAGTTCGTCATGGCCGTGATCAACTTCCTGATCATCGCCTTTGTGGTTTTCCTGCTGGTCAAGATGGTCAACCGCATCAAGGAAGCCGCCGAAAAAGAGGAAGAGCCCGTCGCCGAAGCGCCCAAGGGGCCGACCGAACTGGAAGTTCTGCTGGAGATCCGCGACGCGTTGAAGCGGGGCTGAACGGTGCCCCCGGGTTGCACGGCCCGGGGGCCTTGGCTATCAGGCCGGTGCGACGCGCCTGCCAGGAGATGTCATGCCAAGAGCCGTGAAAATCGCCCTGGGCAGTATCGCTGTCGGGTTTGCCGTGCTTGCGATAAAACTGCTTGCCTGGTGGATGACCGGCTCTGTCGCTCTGCTGTCGGACGCACTGGAAAGCATCGTCAACGTGGCCACGGCCATCGCCGCTTTCGTGGCCGTCCGCATCGCGGTGCAACCGGCCGATGCGGACCACCCCTTTGGCCATCACAAGGCCGAATATTTCAGCGCCGTCATGGAGGGGGTGATGATCGTCGTGGCGGCGATCCTCATCCTGAACGAGGCCTGGGGCGCCTGGAACGCGCCGCGCGACATCGACGCGCCCTTTACCGGCCTGCTGCTGATCGGCCTGGCCAGCATCGTGAACGCGGGTTGGGCCCTTGTGCTGATGCGCGAGGGGCGCAACCTGCGCTCACCCGCGTTGGCGGCCGACGGGCGGCACCTGATGACGGACGTGGTTTCTTCTGCCGGAGTCGCCATCGGCGTAGTCGCCGCCGTTCTGACGGGCGCGCTCTGGATGGACGCGCTGCTGGCGGCCCTCGTGGCGGTCAACATCCTCTGGTCGGGCTGGCATGTTCTGCGTGGCTCTGTCGGCGGGCTGATGGACGAAAGCGTGCCCGAAGCCGACCTCGAGGCCATGCGAGAGTTGATCTCGGCCCATGCCGAAGGCGCGGTCGAGGCTCATGACCTGCGCGCCCGCCACGCGGGGCAGGCGACCTTTGTCGAGTTTCACCTGGTGGTGCCGGGGGAAATGTCCGTCGATGCGGCGCACGATATCTGTGACCGGGTCGAGGGGGGGCCATGATGGCCGCCTTCGACGGGTGCCGTGTCACGATCCACGTCGAGCCCGAGCACAAGGCCAAGCACAGCGGGATCGTGGTTCTCTAGCCTGGACCGGGCCTCAGCCCTTGATCACCAGTTGCGGAGAGGTCACGTCAATGCCCTGTGCCTGCCCAACCGCGTAATAGGTCAGCTTGCCCGCGTGCACGTTAAGACCGTTCAGCAGGTGGGGATCGTCGGCGCAGGCCTGTTTCCACCCCTTGTCCGCCAATGCCAGCATGTAGGGCATGGTGGCATTGCCAAGCGCGATGGTCGAGGTCCGTGCCACGGCGCCGGGCATGTTGGCCACGCAATAATGCATGATGCCGTCCACGTCGTAGATCGGATCCGCATGGGTCGTGGCGCGCGATGTCTCGAAACAGCCGCCCTGGTCGATGGCCACGTCCACCAGCGCCGCACCCGGTTTCATGGATGCGAAATCGGCACGTCTCACCAGCTTGGGCGCCTCTGCCCCGGGGATCAGCACCGCGCCGATCACCATGTCGGCCTGTTCCAGGTGCTCGGCCAGTAGGCCGGTGCTGGAATAGCCTGTGCCGAAGGTGCCGCCAAAGACGTCGTCGAGATAGCGCAATCGGGGCAGCGAGCGGTCCAGGACTGTCACGTCCGCACCCATGCCGGCGGCAATGCGCGCCGCATGGGTGCCGACGACACCGCCACCGATCACCAGAACGCGCGCCGGGCCGACGCCGGGCACGCCCCCCATCAGAACGCCGCGCCCGCCATTGGCCTTCTGCAACGTCCAGGCGCCCATCTGCGGCGCAAGCCGACCGGCGACCTCGGACATCGGCGCCAGCAGCGGCAGGCCGCCCCGCTCGTCCGTGACGGTCTCATAGGCAATGGCGGTGCAGCCGGAGGTCAACAGGTCTTGCGTCTGTGCAGGATCGGGGGCCAGGTGGAGGTAGGTGAACAGCAACTGCCCCTCGCGCAGCATGGCGCGTTCGGCGGCCTGCGGTTCCTTGACCTTCACGATCATCTCGGCTTCGGCAAAGATCTCGGCCGGGGTCTCGGCCAGCCTGGCGCCAGCGGCAGTGTAATCCTCGTCCACAAAGCCGGCGCCGGCACCGGCGCCTTTTTGCACGATGACCTCGTGACCATGTCCCACCGCCTCGCGGGCGGCATTCGGGGTCAGGCCGACGCGGAATTCCTGGGGTTTGATCTCGGTGGGGCAACCGATCTTCATGTGTTCTCCTCCTGGGGTGTATCCGACAGTATGCCAGCGAAGTCTTGCAAAGGGGTCGCAAGCTCGCGCATTCTGACGGGGCATGGCGCACGAATTTTCGATGATTGATCGTTTGGGGTGGAGGATCTTGCGTATATGACGCTGGATGAGACAGACAGGCGCATTCTGCGCGTATTACAGCGCAAGGGGCGCATCTCGAACGCCGACCTCTCCGACGAGGTACACCTGTCGGCCTCGGCCTGTCATCGCAGGGTCCAGCGACTGGAGACCGAAGGCTACGTCCGCGACTACGTGGCGCTGCTGGATGCGCGCCGAATGGGTTTCCCGTCGACGGTCTTCGTGGAAATCACCCTGACGACCCAGGCGGACGAGGTGCTGGAAGCCTTTGAAAAGGCGGTGACGCGGGTCCCGGCGATCCTGGAATGTCACCTGATGGCGGGAACGGCAGACTACATTCTCAAGGTGGTGGCAGAGGATACCGAGGATTTCGCCCGCATCCATCGCCAGTATCTCAGCCGCCTGCCGGGCGTGGCGCAGATGCAAAGTTCCTTCGCCCTGCGCACGGTTTTCCGGACCACGGCCCTGCCGGTGTGAGGGGGCCCAGCTTCGCCGATACTTGCAGCGCCCCCATGCTTTGGCGGTGCCAGCGGCGCGGCGCTGAACCCTTGGAGCCGACGTTGCGACGGGTTGAACGGGGTCAGGGGGCGCTGCCCCCTCGGCCTGCGGCCTTCACCCCCGGAGTATTTTTGCAGAGAAGAAGCCGGAAGGGGGCCGGAGAGGACTGGAGCGCCTGTGTCCCAAGGGGAATGTTCCGATCTGCCAGGCTGTCCGCGCGCGGAATGGGCCTGTCAGTCCTGCTTTGGCCGGTCGTCGTATTCGCCCGACAGGATGCGCTGTGCGTCGCCCTCGGGATCGTCGTACTGGTTCGACCGCAAGGTGAAGACGAAAAAGGCCAGGCCCGCGCCGCCCAACACCAGCGAGATCGGAATCAGGTAGGTCAGGATGTTCATGACAGGCCTCCTATCGCAGTCTCAGCGCGTTCAGCGACACGGTAATCGAGCTGGCCGACATGGCCAATGCGGCAATCAGCGGCGAACAGAGCCCGGCCACCGCCAGGGGAACCGCGATGATGTTGTACCAGGTCGCCACGGTGAAATTCTCGCGGATGCGGCGTGTGGCCTTGCGGGCGGTCTGCACCGCCTCGGGGATCGGCGCCAGCGAGCCGCCCAGCAGGACGATGTCCGAGGCGACGCGCGCGGCGTCCAGAGCCGAGGCCGGAGAAATCGAGGCATGGGCGGCGGTCAGCGCCGCCGTGTCGTTCAGCCCGTCGCCCACCATCAGCACATGCGCGCCATCGCGGCTCATCGTGGCGATGCGGGTGGATTTGTCCTGCGGCAGGGCCTCCGCCATCCACTGCGTGATGCCCAGGCGTTCGGCCAGGGACTCGACCGCCCGCGTGGTGTCGCCGGAGATCAGGATGACATTGAGGCCGGCCTCCTGCAGGGCGGTGACGGCCTCTTCGGCCCCGTCGCGCAGCCGGTCGGTGAAGAGAAAGGCCTGGGCCGGCCCGTCCCCGACCCGTAGCCAGGCGGCCGTCCGGTCGGTCTGGCCGCCACCGACCCAGCTTGCCCGGCCCAGCCGGACCTCCTGCCCGCGCCAGATGCCCGTGGTGCCGTGGCCCGGGATCTCTGTCACGTCCGTCAGGGGCTCGGGATTGATCCCGGCCTCGCGCGCGGCGGCGGCAAGGGATTGCGACAGCGGGTGGCTGGAGCCTTCGGCCAGCGCCAGCGCGATTTCCAGGTCGCGGCGGGTGAAATCGCCGAGGTTGGTCAGTTCCGGTGTTCCGGAGGTCAGCGTACCTGTCTTGTCAAAGACAACGGTGTCGACTTGCGCCAGCCGTTCGAGCGCGGTCGAATCCTTGATCAGCAGCCCGCGCTTGAACAGCCTGCCAGAGGAAGCTGTGGTGACGGCAGGCACGGCCAGGCCCAGGGCGCAGGGGCAGGTGATGATCAGAACGGCGGCGGCGATGTTCAGGGCCACGCGCAGGTCGCCCGCGTAGATCAGCCAACCGACGAAAGCCAGCGCCGACAGGATATGGACGCCGGGGGCATAGAGTTTCGCGGCCCGATCGGCCAGCGAGGTGTAGCGCGAGCGGCCGGACTCGGCCACGGCCACCAGATCGGCCATGCGGTGAAGCGAGGTGTCGCGGCCAACGGCGCTGGCGCGAATGGTCAGCGGGCCGGTCAGGTTGACCTCTCCGGCGCTGACCCTGCGCCCGGGTTCCGCGAAAACGGGCAGGGTCTCGCCCGTCAGCAAGGATCGGTCCAGCTCTGATGTGCCCGAGACGATTTCGCCATCCACCGGCATCCGCCCGCCTGGGCGCACACGGATCAGGTCACCGACGGCCAGTTCGCCCACCGGGACCTGCGTTTCGCCCGCCTCCGTGACGCGCCAGGCGCGGGGCACCTCCAGCGCGGCCAGTTCCTCGGCCGCGGACCGGGCCACCGAACGCGTGCGGTGATCGAGGTAACGACCCGTCAGCAGGAAAAAGGTCAGCGCGATGGCCGCATCGAAATAGGCGTGTTCGCCGGAGAGCGAGGTTTCCCAGAGCGAGGTGCCCACCGCCAGCAGGATCGCCAGTGAAATCGGCACGTCCATGTTCAGGCTGCGCGCAGACAGCGCCATCCAGGCGTTCCTGAAGAAGGGCATGGCCGAGAAACCGACCGCCGGAAGGACAATCGCCGCCGAGATCCAGTGGAACAGGTCGCGCGTCGGCCCCTCTGCCCCCGACCAGACCGCGATCGACAGAAGCATGACGTTCATCGCCGCGAAACCGGCAACCGCCAGCCGCATGAGCAGGTCGCGCCCGGCCTTGTCCGTGGCTGTCGCGGAAATCGCGGTGTTGTCCAGTTCATGCGCCTCGTAGCCCGCCCCCTGGACCACCGGGATCACGTCGGCGGCGGTCAATTCGGGGTCGGCTTCGATGCTGACCCGTTTCATGGTCAGGTTGACACGCGCCGAACGGACCCCGGGGACCTCGTTCAGCGCCCGTTCCACGGCTGACATGCAGGCCGCGCAATGGATCGTGGGAAGCGACAGGACGATATGGGCCTCGCGTGGGGTGTCATGTTCTGCCAGCGCCTCTGCCGCCGGGGCGGCGGCGCAGGCCGGGCAGGCCGAGGCGGGCGGGCGCAGGGTTGCGGTCATCTCAGTTTGCCACCGTCATTTGCAGCCGTTGCTGAAATGGCGTTCCGTCGAGTGCGGTGGCATCCAACCAGACGTCCCAGTTGCCGGGGCGCAGGTCCTCGTAGGCGATATAGGCGTGACCGTTGAAGGCGAACTCGGGCACGCGGTCCTCACGGCCGTTTGTGGGGCGGCCGACCTTGGCGGTCAGCTTGCCCGCCTGCACCGGGCGCCCGTCCTCGTCGGTGATCGACAGGATCAGCATGTCTTCCTCCAGCCGCGCCTCGACGGTCCAGCCCAGGGCCTCCTGCGCGGCGCGGCGTTTGTCGAAGGTCTGGCTGGCGACGTAGGAGTTGGCCACCTCGAGCCCGGGGAAGGTGCTGACGGCATTGACCGCCAGCGCGATGTTGACCCCGATGATGATGCCGAAGGCGCCACCGAAGATCCCCAGTACATGCCAGCCGGTCAGCTTGAACTCTTTCTTGGCCATCAGTTCGCCGCTCCGTTGAAGATTGTGTCACTATGGGCCCGGTCGCCGTTGGTCAGATCCTCGACCCAGAACCGGAATTCCGTGCGCTCTGCCTCTGCCGGGCCGGAGTCGGGCGGGGCGATGACATAGACCTTTTGCAGGAAGGTCTCGTTGGCGGGCACGTCCACGGTTTCATAGGGTGTGCCTTCCAGTTGCACCCGCAGGTATTCGTTTCCGGTCAGCGAAATCCGGAACGGACGGTCCTCGCCGTGCTTGTTCAGAAGCCGCACGTCGTATGTATTGCGGATCGAGCCGTCGGACAGGGTCACGAAGGTCGGGTTACGGACCGGAGCAACCGTCATCTCGATATCCGGCCGGATAAAGAGGGCAAAGACCAGCCCGATGCCGACCAGCGACCACAGCGCCGTATACATGATGGTCCGCACGCGGAAGATATGCTGCCAGATCGGGCGGGGAGTATTACCCTCGCGCTCGCGCGGTTCGTCAGACAGGGCAAGGTAGTCGATCAGCCCGCGAGGCTTGCCGATCTTGGCCATCATGTCGTCGCAGGCGTCGATGCACAGGGCGCAGGTGATGCATTCCAGTTGTTGCCCATCGCGGATGTCTATGCCCATCGGGCAGACGTTGACGCAGGCCATGCAGTCGATGCAGTCGCCCAGGTTCTCGGCGCCCTCGGCCTTGCGGTGCTTGCCGCGCGGTTCCCCGCGCCATTCGCGATAGCCGACGGTCAAGGTGTCCTCGTCCATCATGGCGGCCTGAATGCGCGGCCAGGGGCAGGCATAGATGCAGATCTGTTCGCGTGCGAAGCCGCCAAAGAAGAAGGTCGTCGCCGTCAGGATCAACATGGTGGTGTAGGCGACCGGATGCGCCTGCCCGGTCACGAGATCGACCAGCAGCGTCGGCGCGTCGGTAAAGTAGAAAACCCAGGCGCCGCCGGTGGCCAGGCCGATCAGGAACCAGATCGCCCATTTCGTCAGCCGCAGCCGCATCTTGCGAAAATCCATCTTTTCCTGGCGGTGCAGGCGCAGACGGGCGTTGCGGTCTCCTTCGACCCAGCGTTCGACGAGGATGTAGAGATCTGTCCAGACGGTCTGGGGGCAGGCATAGCCGCACCAGACCCGGCCCAGCGCAGAGGTGAACAGAAACAGCCCCAGTCCGGCCATGATCAGCAAACCGGCGACAAAGTAGAACTCGTGCGGCCAGATCTCGATCCAGAAGAAAAAGAAGCGACGGTTGGCGAGGTCGATCAGCACCGCCTGGTCAGGCAGTTGCGGGCCGCGGTCCCAGCGAAGCCAGGGGGTGATGTAGTAGATGCCCAGCGTGACGATCATGATCACCCACTTGAGGTTGCGGAACTTGCCGCTGACCCGCCTTGGAAAGATCGGTTCGCGCGCTGCGTAAAGGGACGGTGGGTTACTGTCGGACACGGGGAATCGCTCCGTTGGACTCGGGTTCGCGAGCGGTTTACCCAGAGCGGCGGGACAGGAGCTTTGACCTGCATCAATTTTTGAATTTGTGACTCAGCTTTTGCCGGCCTCGCGGCGCAGCCAGGTCAGGAAGGCCTTGAGCGGGGGGCGCGGCACGCCGGGACGCGTGACGATGTGATAACCCTTTTTCCGCTTGTCTTCGAACAGCTTGCGAAGCCGCCCGGCACGAACGTCGTTTTCCACGAAAACCCCAGCGACAATGGCGACGCCCTGTCCGGCACGGGCGGCTTCCAGCATGTGGTTGCCGGGCAGGGCGGTAAAGCCGCGCCCGGCATCGCGGTCGACACCGTGCTGGGCGAACCATTCCGTTGCCTCGTTGGTGCCCAGTTCCTGGAGCCAGTGATAGTCGCGCAGGTCGGCGGGTGACGTGATGTCGCGGGTGCCGACAAGGTCAGGCGCGGCGACCACAACGATGGGTGACCGGATCAGCAGGTCGGACTCGAGACCCGGCCAGTTCCCGTCGCCATAACGCAGCGCCATGTCGAATCCTCCGGGCTCCAGCGGTTGCACCAGCGCCGAAGGGTCGATCATCAGGTTGATGTCGGGGTGTTTTTCCCGAAACCCGTTCAGCCGGGGCATCAGCCAGGCAGCAGCAAAGGTCGGCGTGACCGAGATCTGAAGCGGACGCGAGGCATCGGCACCGGTCAGCGCCTCGACGGTCTGGGTGATGGATCCGAAAGCCTCGATCAGGGTACGGCCCAGGGTCTCTCCCTCGTGGGTCAGGGCCAGCTTGCGCCCGGACCGGTCCAGAAGGGCGACGCCCAGGTGGCCTTCCAGCGCGCGCATCTGCTGGCTGATCGCAGCGTGGCTAACATTAAGCAAGTCCCCGGCCGCGTTGACAGATCGCGTTTCCGTGTAGGCTGCAAAGGCGCGCAGGGCAGCGAGCGGAGGCAGGGAGGACCAGTTCACATGTAAGCCAAAGTTACACCGCGGATTTATTCCTGAGTCGCATGAGGCAGTCCCTTGCGTCAAGTTGAAGACAGAACAGGACATGCAAAGGAGATCGAGATGTTCGGAATTTTCGCCAAGAGCTTTCTCACCGCCACCCGCAACGAGACACGGGCGCCGCATCGCAACGCGCAGGATCTGCCCAAGCTGGGCTGGCTCGACGAGGACCTGCCGTTCCGCAATCATGCCGGACGCCGGAGCGGGCGCGATGATTGACCCGATTGTCTATCGTCCCGACCTCTGGCGCGGCGTCGCATTGCCGACCGGCTGCCGTGCGCCGCGCCCGGACAGTGGATCCCCCGCGGGCGCCTTGCCGGTGGATCGTCGGTGAAGGAAGTGAAAAGGGCGCTGGTGTCCCAGGAAACGCGCGAACAGGACAGGACACCAGCGCCATGCCCAGCCTTTCAGGCCGGGAAGTCTGCATCGGGATGATGTTCCCGACGACCTTGATCCCACAATAGACAGGCCGTCACCGGGCAGCCTTGACTTGCATCAAACCGCCGGGTCTCCGCGCGGTTTTTTTGTTCTTCGGGAATGGGTGTCGAACTGGGGCGGCGTGGCGGACTGCGGGGGCCCGGCATGAAGAGATCCCCCCGCCTTTCGGCGAGGGGATCGCTGTGTTTCCCATGATGCGGGGCGTCACTCTTCCGAGGCTTCGCCCCCGCCCAGGCCGTGGACATAGACCGAAACGGCGCGGATCTCTGCCTCGGTCAGGTCGGCCCCCCCCATCGGGGGCATCACGCCGAAACGCGAGTTGTAGACCGTGTCGTAGAGCGAGTCGTAATCGCCCCCGTAGAGCCAGATCCGGTCGGTCAGGTTGGGCGCGCCCTGGAACCGGTCGCCGGTGCCGTCTTCCATGTGGCAGCCCGAACAGTTGATGTCATACACTTCGGCGCCCGCTTCGGCGGCGGCGGGATCACGCGGCTCCTGCCCGGACATCTGCATGACGTAGTTGACGACCTGCACGACCTCTTCGTTTTCCAGCAACTCGTCCCGGCCGAAGGCGGGCATCTGCGACCAGCGGGCCATGTCGTCCACCTCGTTGCGGATGCCGTGGCTGACGGTCTCGTGGATCGCCTCGATGGAACCGCCCCAGAGCCAGTCGTCGTCCAGCAGGTTGGGATAGCCCTTGGCACCTGCGGCGCCGGACCCGTGGCACTGTGCGCACCATGTCCGGAAGATCGCGCCGCCGGCGTTGTTGGCGTATTGCAGCAGTTCCTGGTCATCCGCGATGGCTGTCAGTTCGACCGAGGCGAGCTTGTCGTTGATCGGGCCCAGTTCCGCCTCGTGGTCGGTGATGGCCTTTTCCACGTTGCCGCGGGTCGAGAAGCCCAACAGCCCCGGGGTCGCCCCCGAGATGCCCGGCCAGGCGGGATAGGCGATGGTATAGCCTATGCCCCAGACGATGCAGGCATAGAAGGTCCACAGCCACCACTTCGGCAGAGGTTTGTTGTACTCCTGGATGCCGTCCCACTCATGGCCCGTCGTCTCGTAGTCGAGATCGTCGTTCTTCTTGTTGTTGCTCATTTTCCCGGCCTCCTCAGTTTGCGGCGGGTGTGTCGTCGCCCGAAGCGGGCGCGGGGCGGTTTTCGTGGCGGAACGGGATGTTGGCCGTGTCCGAGTGGACCTTTCCCGATCCGGGCCGGAAGGCCCAGATCACGATCCCCACGAAGAAGGCGAACATCGCCAGAAGTCCCCAGCTGTCAGCCAATTGGCGAAGGAAGGAATAGGTTTCCATGTCTTTCCCTCCTCAGCGGCTGGCGTCAGGCGTGAAGGTCGAGAAATCGACCAGCGTGCCCAGCATCTGGAGATAGGCGATCAGCGCGTCAGCCTCGGAGACGCCGGGGGCGCCGTCAAAGTTCCGGACGTTCACGTTCTCACCGTAGCGTTCCAGCAGACCGTCGTAATCGCTGTCCGGGTCGGCTTGTGCCAGGAAGTCGGCCTGTGCAGCTTCGATCATCTCGTCGCTGTAGGGCACGCCCACCATGCGGTTGGTGCGCATCAGGTCACCGATATAGGTGCCTTCGATCAGCTTGGCCTCGAGGAAGCCGTACTTGGGCATGACCGATTCCGGCACCACCGACTGCGGGTCGCGCAGGTGATCGACGTGCCACTCGTCAGAGTAGCGGCCGCCAACCCGTGCCAGGTCGGGCCCGGTCCGCTTCGATCCCCACTGGAACGGGTGGTCGTACTTGCTCTCGACCGCAAGGCTGTAGTGGCCATAGCGTTCGACCTCGTCCCGCATGGGGCGGATCATCTGGCTGTGGCAGACGTAGCAGCCCTCGCGCAGGTAGACCTCGCGGCCCGCCAGTTCCAGCGGCGTGTAGGGGCGCATGCCTTCGACATCCTCGATGGTGTTTTCGAGGTAGAAGAGCGGCACGATCTGCACCAGGCCCCCGATCGTCACCACGAGAAAGGCGAAAATGGCCAGCAGGGTGACGTTCTTTTCAAGGACGGCGTGTTTCTGAAGAATGCTCATGTCCGGTCCTCCTTATTCGGCCGGAGTGGCATGGGCCGTGGCGGCGCGGGCTTCGACAGCCGGTGCGCGTTTCACGGTCATCCACAGGTTGTAGCACATGATGACGCCACCGGCGACGTAGAGCACGCCACCCAAGGCACGCACGACATACATCGGGAACTTGGCGCCCACGGTGTCGGCAAAGCTGTTCACGAGGAAGCCGTTGGCATCCACTTCACGCCACATCAGGCCTTCCATGATGCCGGTCACCCACATCGATGCCGCGTAGAGCACAATGCCGATAGTGGCGAGCCAGAAGTGCCAGGACACCATGCTGAGCGAATACAGACGCTCGCGGTTCCACAGCTTGGGCACCAGGAAGTAGAGCGCGCCGAAGGTGATCATGCCGTTCCAGCCAAGCGCGCCGGAGTGGACGTGACCGATGGTCCAGTCGGTGTAGTGCGACAGCGAGTTGACCGCGCGGATCGACATCATCGGACCCTCGAAGGTGGACATGCCGTAGAAGCCGACAGAGATCACCATCATCCGGATCACCGGGTCGGTGCGCAGCTTGTCCCATGCACCGGACAGGGTCATCAGGCCGTTGATCATGCCACCCCAGGACGGCATCCAAAGCACGACCGAGAACACCATGCCCAGCGTCGAGGCCCAGTCAGGCAGCGCGGTGTAATGCAGGTGGTGCGGACCGGCCCAGATATAGATGAAGATCAGCGCCCAGAAGTGGATGATCGACAGCTTGTAGCTGAACACCGGGCGTTCGGCCTGTTTGGGGATGAAGTAATACATCATGCCCAGGAAGCCGGCGGTCAGGAAGAAACCCACTGCGTTGTGGCCGTACCACCACTGCGTCATCGCGTCTTGCACGCCCGAGAAGACCTGCACCGACTTCGACCCCCAGATCGAGACCGGGATTGCCAGGTTGTTGAAGACGTGCAGCATCGCGACGGTCAGGATGAAGGACAGGTAGAACCAGTTGGCCACGTAGATGTGCGGCTCTTTGCGGCGGACGATGGTGCCGACGAAAACCGCCAGGTAGGCGACCCAGACAATGGTCAGCATCCAGTCGACGTACCATTCCGGCTCGGCGTATTCCTTGGCGTGGGTCGAGCCCAGCACATAGCCGGTCGCGGCCAGCACGATCACCAGCTGGTAGCCCCAGAACACGAACCAGGCCAGGTTGCCGCCCCAGAGCCGTGCGGCGCTGGTGCGCTGAACGACGTAGAACGAGGTCGCGATCAGCGCGTTGCCGCCAAATGCAAAGATCACCGCGCTGGTGTGCAGCGGGCGCAGGCGGCCGAAGTTGAGGTAGCCCTGCGCCCAGTCAAAGTTCAGCGCGGGAAAGGCCAGCTGAGAGGCGATGAAGGTCCCGGCGATGAAACCGATCACGCCCCAGAAGGCGGTCGCGATGACGCCGAAGCGGACGACATCGTCCATGTATTCGTTTTGCGGAGCCGGTGCCGCCGGCTCGTCGGTGTGGCGCAGGACCCACAGAAACAGCCCGGCGGAGACCGCCAGGACAATGATCGCATGGATCAGGTAAGCCACATCTCGTGCGTAGTTGATTGCGATCATCGAGAATATCGCAATCAATCCAAGCACGATGAGCTTGAGATAATTCAACATTTTTCGTCCCTTCGTCTGACCCGCGCGATTCGTTGCCCGCAGGGGCGGTTTTAGACTGGGGACGTGTTAGCTATGTTCGCCGAAAGGCATCCTTGATCTGCATCAATGGATGGCCACGCTAACCTTGACGCGGGTCAAGGTGCGACGAAAGGCGCGGGGTTAGCCTCGGGCCACGCAGCGACGGAGACGCAAATGTCCTTCAAATCCATACTGACCGTGGTCACCGACCATGATCTCATGACCTCGACGCTTTCCCATGCCGCCACGGTGGCCAAGATCCATGACGCGCATCTTGGCGCCCTGTGTCTTGGCGTGGATCGCACCCAGACGGGGTACTACTACGCCGGGGCCAACGCGATGGTCCTGCAGGAAACCCTGGAACGGGCCACCGCCGAGGCCGAGGCGCTGGCAACCGCCGCGCGCGGCGAGCTGGAAAAGACCGACACGCTGTGGAGCGTCGATCACGGCGTGGCGCAGTTGGCCGATATCGGCCGCCACGTGGCGTCGCGGGCACGCTTCACCGACCTCGTGGTGTTGCCGCAGCCCTATGGCGAGGGCAAGGGCGTGGAACTGGAACCCGTCCTCGAAGGCGCGCTGTTCGAGGGCCAGGTGCCGGTCATGGTCGTGCCCGATGATGTCGAGCCGGCGGCCAAGCCCAAGCGTATCGTTCTGGGCTGGAACGAAAGCAACGAGGCCTTGCGCGCGGTGCGGTCCGCCATGCCCCTGCTGAAACAGGCTGATACGGTGCATGTGGTGGTGATCGACCCGCCGAAACACGGTCCAAACCGGTCGGACCCGGGTGGGATGGTGTCGGAATTCCTTGCCCGCCACGGCGTCAAGGCAGAGATCGACGTGCTGGCCAAGACGATGCCGCGCGTGTCCGATGTCCTGCTGCGGCATGTGTCGGACATCAGCGCCGACATGGTCGTGATGGGCGCCTACGGCCACTCGCGCTTTCGCGAGGCGATCCTGGGCGGGGCCACGCGCAACATGCTGGAACAGGCTGGCGTGTCGGTTTTCATGGCCCATTGATGCGGGCGCGGTGAGCGGACCGGGGCCGTTCGTGCGGGAACACGGGCGGCCCTGTTCGGATGGGTGGTCAGTCTGCGGGCGGCACAAGCCGCCCCGAACTGACGGGCACCGCAGAGCCCTGAACATGGATCCGCTCCAGCGCGCCGCCGGTGGTCTGGATCCGCAGCCCGATGCGGCTGGGGCGGCCCATGTCCACGCCCTGTTCCAGCACCAACCGCGTTTCGCCCTCCGACAGGGCGCCAGAGGCCAGCAGTTGTGCTGCAAGGATGGCCGAGGCCGATCCCGTGGCCGGGTCCTCGGGGATGCCGTCGCCGGGGGCGAACATGCGTGCGGAAAAATCCGTTTTTTGCCCGCGCGCATACAGGTAATGCGAGTCGAGGCCGGTCACGGCGCAGAGCGTCTCCCAAGCCGGACCATTGGGCCGGGCAGCGGTCAGGGCGGCCCGGTCGCGCAGCGGGATATAGCCAAAGGCCGGTCCACCCTGCCACAGGGCAGGGCGATGATCCTCGAACCCGATCTGGTCCGCCGAGAGGCCAAGCGCCTCGGCGATGTCCTTGGCACCGGGCATTTCTCCGGTGTTGGCCGCGTGGGGCAGAACCGGCGCGCGGAACTCTGCGCCCAGTCGACCGGCCCGGCGCCAGACCTGCACCGGAACCAGCCCGGCGACTTCTTCCAGCGTGATCCGGGTTTCGAAATCGCCCTCGGGTGCGCCTTTCAGCGCGAGGTGGGTGGCACAGCCGATGGTGGGATGCCCTGCAAAGGGGATCTCCGCCGTGGGAAAGAAGATCCGCACGCCGGCGGTATGCGCCGGATCGGCTGGGGACCGGACAAAGATCGTCTCGGACAGGTTGAACTCACGCGCGATGGTCTGCATCGCGACGTCGCTCAGCCCGTCCGCATCCTCGACGATGGCCAGCGGATTGCCGGCATAGGCGGTTTCGGTGAAGACGTCGCAGGTGCAAAAGGGCAATCCCTCAGACAAGCAGGCCACCATCCGCATCGTCGCCGGCCTCGTCCATCAGGCGGGACATGTCCGGCACGGTGACATGGCGCTTGCCTTCCAGCTGGATCACGCCGTCCCGTTTCAGGGCCGAGATCTGGCGGCTCACGGTTTCCAGTGTCAGGCCCAGGTAATCTGCCATCGCCTCGCGGGTCAGGGGCAGGTCGAAGACGATCGGACCAGCCGCGGCGCCGCGCTTGTTCAGGGTCGCGTCGCGGCGGGCAATGATCGACAACAGCGAAGCGATCTTCTCTCGCGCGGTCTTGCGGCCCAGGACCAGCATCCACTCGCGCGCCGCATCAAGCTCGTCCAGGGTCATTTCCAGCAGGCGCTGCGCGATATGCGGCGTGCGTGTCATGAGGTCTTCGAAGGGGGACCGGCGGAAACAGCACATGACGACATCGGTCGTGGCGACCACGTCGTAGGCGGCGGTGTTGCGTCCGGGGCGGCCGACGAAATCGCTGGGCAGCAACAGGCCCACCATCTGCGTACGGCCATCTTCCATCGCCTGGCTCAGGGTTGCGATTCCGGACACGACGGAGCCCACGAAATCCATGCGGTCGCCGGCCCAGATGATCGACTGGCCAGCCTCGAACTTGCGGTAATACTTGATCTGCTCAAGGCGCTCGAGTTCGTCGCTTTCGCATCGTGCACAGACCGCCCGATGGCGGATCGGGCAATCGTTGCAGTCGGGCGCGACACTCAAGCTTCGTTCATTCAGCATATCGCCTGCCTTATGTTGATCTGCGTCAAAGCCCGGCGCTTTTCCGTGCCCTAACCGTACGCGTATGGCGAACCGAACTCAACTCGCGCGGCTTGGACTCTTTGACGCCAAAGTGCCGCGGTACACATCGTATCCGACCGCACCGCATTTCGACGGCGACGTGGGGCCGGCACGATTCGAAGAGTGGGTTCGCTCTGTTCCAGTAGATGGTAACATATCCCTATATTTGCATGTACCATTTTGCCGCAGGTTGTGCTGGTTCTGCGCCTGTCGGACGCAGGGAACGTCAACCCTTGGCCCGGTCGAAAGCTATGTGACCGTGCTGGAACGGGAACTGGACCTGCTGCGCGGTGCCTTGCCGCAGGGCGTGCGCCTGTCGCGGCTGCACTGGGGCGGCGGCACGCCAACCCTGCTGCCCCCGGACCTCATGAAACGCCTGATCGCGGCGACCCGGCGGGTCGCCGATTTTGCCGAAGGCTACGAATTTTCCGTCGAGATCGACCCGAACGAGATTGATGCGGAGCGGCTGGATGCCCTGACCGAGGGCGGCATGAACCGCGCCTCGATCGGGGTGCAGGACTTCGACCCGCAGATCCAGGGCGCGATCGGCCGGGAACAGGGCTATGACGTGACCCGGGCGGCGGTCGAATTGATCCGTGCGCGCGGGATCGAGAGCCTGAACGCCGACATCCTGTTCGGCCTGCCGCATCAGACCCGTGCCCGCATCACCGAAACCGTGCAAAAGCTGCTCAGCTTTGCGCCGGACCGCGTGGCGCTTTACGGCTATGCGCATGTGCCCTGGATGGCCAAGCGGCAGCAGATGCTGCCCTCGGACGCGCTGCCCACACCGCAAGAGCGGCTGGAGCTGTTCGACACGGCGCGGCGCCTGTTCGTCTGGGACGGCTATGCCGAGATCGGCATCGATCATTTCGCCACCCGCGAAGACGGGCTGGCCTTGGCGCGGCGCGCCGGCGCCCTGCGACGGAATTTCCAGGGCTATACCGACGATACCTCGGATGTCCTGATCGGGCTGGGGGCGTCGTCGATCTCGAAGTTCCCGCAGGGATACGCCCAGAACGCGCCCGGCACGTCGAAATACATCGCGGCGGTGCGGGATGGTCGGTTCGCCACCGCGCGCGGCCATACCTTCAAGGGTGACGACCGCCTGCGCGCCCGGCTGATCGAGGCATTGATGTGCGATTTCCGCATCGACGCCGCCGAGATCCTGCGCGATTTCGCCATCTCGCGCGAAGTGCTGTTCACCCTGTTCCGCGAGGCGAACGCGCGGTTCGAGAACATGCTGATCATCAGCGACGACGGTTTGTTCATTCCGCAGGAGGCACGGCCGCTGACCCGCATCGTCGCGCGGGCCTTCGACGCCTACGACCTGTCGAAGGCAGGCCATTCCAGCGCGATCTGACGCCGCTCAGGCCGCGTCGAAGGCGGCGGCCAGCAACTCCCGGGTATAGTCCGTCTGCGGCGCGTCAAAGATCGCCTCGGCGGGGCCATATTCCACCACGTCGCCCTGTTTCATCACGATGACCTTGTGGCTCATCGCGCGCACCACCTTCAGGTCATGTGAAATGAACAGGTAAGCCAGGTCGTACTTGCGCTGAAGGTTGCGCAGCAGGTTCACGATCTGCACCTGCACCGTCATGTCCAGCGCCGAGGTCGGCTCGTCCAACACCACCAGCCGGGGTCGCAGCACCATCGCACGGGCAATCGCGATGCGCTGGCGCTGGCCGCCCGAGAACTCGTGCGGGTAGCGGTGCATGGTCATCGGATCCAGGCCGACCTCGGTCATGACCTCGGCCACCAGTTCGCGGTGGGGGCGGCCATCCGGCGCGCCATGCACCTCCAACCCCTCGGCGATGATCTGTTCGCAGGTCATGCGCGGGCTCAGCGACCCGTAGGGATCCTGAAACACGATCTGCATTTCCGAGCGCAGTTTGCGCAGGCGCTTGGTGGACCAGGCGTTCACGTCCTGGCCGCGATAGGTGATCCCGCCTTCGGACTTGATCAGGCGCATGATCGCCAGCGCCAGCGTCGTCTTGCCCGATCCGCTTTCGCCCACGATGCCCACGGTTTCACCCGCACGCACGGCGATGGTCGCGTCGTTGACCGCCTTGACGTAGCCGACGGTGCGTTTCATCAGCCCGCGCTGGATCGGGAACCAGATCTTGAGGTTGTCGGTGCGGGCGATTTCCTCGGCACCCTCGTCCACGGGATCCGGTTTGCCGGTGCTTTCCGCCGACAGCAGCATCTGCGTGTAGGGATGTTTCGGGGCGGCAAAGATCTCGGAGGTCAGGCCCTGTTCGACGATCTCGCCGTCTTTCATCACGCAGACCCGGTCGGCGATGCGCCGCACGATGCCAAGGTCATGGGTGATGAACAGCAGGCTCATATCCTCCTCGGTCTTGAGATTGGCCAGAAGGTCGAGGATCTGCGCCTGGATCGTCACGTCGAGCGCGGTGGTCGGCTCGTCCGCGATCAGCAGTTCCGGCCCGTTGGCCAGCGCCATCGCGATCATGACCCGCTGCCGCTGCCCGCCCGACAGCTGGTGCGGGTAAGAGCCCAGCCGGCTTTCGGGATCGCGGATGCCGACCTTGGTCAACAGTTCGATGATCCGTTCGCGGGCCTTGGCACCGGTAAGTCCCTGGTGCAGTTCCAGGCTCTCGCGGATCTGCTTTTCCAGCGTGTGCAACGGGTTGAGCGATGTCATCGGCTCCTGGAAGATGAAGCTGATGTCATTGCCGCGCACGTCGCGCAGGCGCTTGTCCGCGGCGCCGATCATCTCGGCCCCGTTGTAGAAGACCGAGCCTTCGACGCGCGCGGATTCGCCCAGCAGGGACACGGTCGACAAGGCGGTGACCGACTTGCCCGAGCCGGATTCGCCCACCAGCGCGACCGTCTCGCCTTTCTGGATGTCGAAGGACACGCCCTTGACCGCCGGGATGGTGACGCCGTCCTGGCGGAAGCTGACCTTGAGGTCGCTGACCTGTAGCAATGCGCTCATGAGAAGGTTTTCCTGGGGTCGAATGCGTCGCGGACCCCTTCGAAGATGAAGACCAGCAGCGACAGCATGATCGCGAAGACCGAGAAGGCGGTGAAGGCAAGCCAGGGCGCCTGCAGGTTCTGTTTCGCCTGCAGAGTCATTTCCCCCAGGGACGGCGCCGAAGAGGGCAGGCCGAAGCCGAGGAAGTCGAGCCCCGCCAGCGTCGAGATCGTGCCGGTGACGATGAAGGGCATGAAGGTCAGCGTTGCCACCATCGCGTTGGGCAGCATGTGCCGGAACATGATGGTCCAGTTCGACACCCCCAAAGCCTTGGCCGCACGGACGTATTCCAGGTTGCGCGCGCGCAGGAATTCGGCCCGCACCACGCCTACCAGCGCCGTCCAGCCAAACAGGATGGTGAGAAAGACCAATAGCCAGAAACTTCGCCCGAGGATCGCGAAGAGGATGATGATGATGTAAAGCGACGGCGTCGCCCCCCATATCTCGATCACCCGCTGAAAGATCAGGTCGAGCCAACCGCCGAAATAGCCCTGCAATGCCCCGGCCACGATGCCGATCACAGAGGCGCAGGCGGTGACGATCAGGGTAAAGACGATGGACAGGCGGAAACCGTAGATCACCCGCGCCAGCAGGTCGCGCTTGCCCTTGTCGGTGCCCAGCCAGTTCTGTTCGTTGGGCGGCAGGGGGGCCGCGCCACGCCGGTCCACGGGCGTGTCATAGCTGTAGGGGATCAGCGGCCAGAGGATCGTGCCCTTGTGGAAATTGTCATCCGTCAGCACGCCGGCCTCTGCATCTTCGATCAATCCGTCGGGATCGTCGAAACAGGCGTCCAGCCCGCCGGTGATGATCAGGCAGCGGACCTCGGGGTCGCGATAGGCGGCCTCTGTCCGGAAATCGCCGCCGAACTGGGTTTCGGGGTAGAAGTTGAAGATCGGGGTGAAGGTCTCACCGCGATAGCGCACCATGATCGGCTTGTCGTTGGCGATGAACTCGGCAAAGAGCGACAGGCCAAAAAGGATCACGAAGATCCAGAGCGACCAGAAGGCGCGGCGGTTGCGCTTGAAATTGTTCCAGCGTCGCTGGTTCAGTGGCGACAGCGAAAACAGTCCCTTTTTCGGCTCCGGCGGCATCGTCACCGCCGGGGGGCTGTCGGGGTTCTGATCGGGCTGCGGGTTCGCGACCATGCCTCAGCCCTCCCGTTTTTCAAAGTCGATGCGCGGGTCGACGACCACGTACATCAGGTCCGAGATCAGCCCGACGACAAGCCCGATCATCGAGGTGATGAAGAGCGTGCCGAAGATCACCGGGTAGTCGCGCGCCACCGCCGCCTCGAAGCCGAGCCGGCCGAGGCCGTCGAGCGAAAAGATCGTCTCGATGATGATCGACCCGCCAAAGAAGACGCCGATGAAGACGCCCGGCAGGCCGGCGATGACGATCAGCATGGCGTTGCGGAAGACATGGCCATACAGCACGCGGTCCTCGGACAGGCCCTTGGCCCGGGCGGTCATGACATAGTGTTTCTTGATCTCGTCCAGAAAGCTGTTCTTGGTCAGCAGGGTCAGCGTCGCAAAGGCCGAGATGGTCGAGGCGGTGATCGGCAGGGCGATGTGCCAGAAGTAGTCTGCGACCTTCATGAAGATGTTCAGGTCTTCCCAGTTGTCGGAGACCAGCCCGCGGATCGGGAAGATCTGCCAGTAGGACCCCCCGGCAAAGAGCACCAGCAGCAGGATCGCGAAGAGGAAACCGGGGATCGCATAGGCGACGATGATGATGCTGGATGTCCAGGTGTCGAAACTGGTCCCGTCCCGGACGGCCTTGCGGATGCCCAGCGGGATCGAGATCAGGTAGGCGAGCAGCGTCGACCACAGGCCGAGCGAGATCGAGACCGGCATCTTTTCCACCACCAGGTCGATCACGCTGATCGACCGGAAATAGCTCTCGCCGAAATCGAAGCGGATGTAGTTCCACATCATGTCCAGAAAGCGTTCCAGCGGCGGCTTGTCGAACCCAAATTGCCGTTCCAGATCGGCGATGTATTCCGGTGGCAGGCCCCGCGCGCCGGCATAGGTTTCGTCACCCGGGGTCATGCTGCCGGCATCGGGCGATTCCGAGCCGCCGGCAAAGCCGCCGAACACGTCGCCCTGGCCCTCGATCTGGGCAATGATCTGCTCGATCGGGCCGCCGGGCACGAATTGGACCAGCACGAAGTTGATGATCATGATCCCCAGCAGCGTGGGGATGATTAGCAATATGCGTCGGAGAATGTAGGCTCCCATGTCAGTCCAGCTGACCTTCCGCCTTGAGCGCCGCTTCCTTCTCGGGGTTGACCCACCAGAAGCTCAGGTAACCCAGCCCGTAGGGCGGGATCTGTTCGGGGCGTTCGTACATGTCGTAGTAGGCAACCCAGTGGTCGGCGATATAGCCGGTCGGGATCACGAAGAACTCGTAGCGCAGCGCCCGGTCTAGCGCCATCAGCGCCACGTCGGTATCGGCCTGGCTCTCGGCCTCGAAACTGGCCTCGATGATCGCGTCGACCAGCGGGCTGGCAAGTCCCGCGGGGTTGAAGAGGCTGAATTCGGCCTCTCGCGACCCGTACATCTGCGTCAACCCGCCACCGGTGGACAGGAAGGCGCCATAGCGGGTGGAATAGAGCAGGTCGTAGTCCCGTTCCCGGCGGCGCAGCGTGTACTGCGAGGGGTCGATCCGCTCAAAGCTGGCATCCACGCCGATCTGGACCAGGTTGCGGACAAAGGATTCGTGCATCGCCTCGACCGAGGGTTCGATATTGGTCGGGATCAGCATGTTGACCTGCAGCGTCTCGCCATCCGCGTTGCGCCGGATGCCGTCGTCGCCCACTTCCCAGCCTGCCTCGGACAAGAGCCGCGATGCCGCGCGCAGGTTGCGCCGGTCGGGCAGGCGGGCCGGGTCGGATTCATGCATGATGCGCACCGGCTCTTCCAGAAGGTCAGCGGGTACGATGTCGCCCAGGCTCTTGAGGAACTCCAGTTCGGCGCCTTCGGGCACGTCCTTGGCCTCGACCGGAGTGCCTTCGACGAAAGAGCTGCGCGGCGAGTAAAGCCCGTAGAGCAGCGACTCGTTCGACCATTCAAAGTTATAGGCCAGGGCGATGGCCTCGCGCACGCGCTTGTCCTGCAGCTGCGGCTTGGCCAGGTTGAACACAAAGCCGGTCGGGTTCGGCGGGCTGCCGTCCGGGATTTCCTCCAGCTTGACGACGCCTTCCTCGACCTTGGGGAAATTGTAGGCCGTCGCCCATTGCTTGGGGTCGCCTTCCACCTTGAACGTATAGGTTCCGGCCTTGAACGCCTCGAAAGAGGCGGTCTGGTCGGCGAAATACTCGACCCGGATGCTGTCATAGTTGTAGCGGCCGGTGTTGTAGGGCAGATCCTTGCCCCAGTAATCCGGATCGCGCTCATACACGATGTGGCGGTTCACCTCGTAGGTTGCCAGCTTGTAGGGGCCGGACCCCAGCGCCACCTCCAGTCGCGGTTCGTCGAGGCGGCGGTTTTCCGGGTCGGCCTCGAACCAGGCCTTGGAAAATACCGGGGTCGAGCCCACGGTCTCGATCCGCGACCGCTTGGTCAGCTCGGGGTTGAAGGTGAATTTCACGGTGTAATCGTCCAGCGCCTCGGCACTGGTGACCATGCGGCCGACCGCCTGCGCGTAGGATGGCAGGCCCTGGGTGATGAACAGCTTGTGCGAGTAGACCACGTCCTCGGCGGTGACAGGGGTGCCGTCCCAGAACTTGGCGTCCTCGCGCATGTGAAAGATGACCCAGTCGCGGCTTTCCGGGTATTCGATGCTCTCGCAGAGGATGCAGTAATACTGGCCAACGGAATCCTCGACGGATTCGATCAGCTGGTCGTACATCACCGTGGTCAGGGTGCCGGGGCGGCCCTTGCGCGAATAGGGGTTGAGGCTGTCGAAGGTGCCGGTGGCGCCGATCACCAGTTCGCCGCCCTTGGGCGCGTCGGGGTTGACGAAATCGAAATGGGTGTAGTCCGCCGGGTAGTCGAGATTGCCGAAGTAGGAATAGCCATGCGCGGTGGTGATCTTTTCATCGCCATCCTGCGCCAGCGCGGCCACACCCAGCAAGGCCACCCCGATGGCAAGCGCCCCGGTGGCGACGAACCGAAGGTCCGGCAAGGCGCGGGCCCGGGCCGTGCTGCGGCGGTGTGGTCGTTTGGCCTGGATCGTCATGGTCATCTCCCTGTCAACCGGCGGTTCGGCCCGGTAATCGAGCGCTTTTCCTTGCTAATTCTAAGCTAAGTTTTCCGCGCGACCACATTCAAGACGAGATTACGGAAACGTCAACGCCTCTGGGGTGGTCCACCCCGGTGTCGGCGGGGGGCTGCGCGGCAAATGCGCATGAAAAAAGGCCGCCCGGTCGGGACGGCCCTTTGAATGCTCGCGGTGCGGTCAGATCAGCCGCCGGTCGTTTGCAGGTAGGCGATCAGGTTGACGCGGTCCTCGGCCTTGGGCAGGCCTGCAAAACCCATCGAGGTGCCGGGCGCGTAACCGCGGGGGTCTTCGAGGAAGGCAAAGAGGTTTTCCGGGGTCCAGACGTCGGCCGCCTCGCTCAGGGCGCCCGAGTAGCCGAAACCGGCCGCTGCGCCGACATCACGGCCGACCACACCGTCGAGGTGCGGGCCGACGGCATCCGACCCGTCCAGCTTGTGGCAGGCGCGGCACTTGCCCCAGACGCGCTCGCCCTTGCCGGCGTCCGCCGAGGCCATCAGCGCGGCGAAATCAACCTCTTCCTCTTCGACGGGCTCGGCTTCTTCCACCTGGATCGCGAAACCTGCGGCATGTTCTTCGCCGTGGTGACCGCCACCGGTGTGATACAGGCTCTCCGCAGCCCATTTGCCCATCAGGAAGATCAGCAAGGCGCCGCACAGGCCGCCGACGATCTTGGTAAAGGTCATGGTATCGAACATGGGAAGCCCTGTCTGCTTGGATCTCTGTCGGGCGCGTATCTATTGCTTTCCATCCCCTTGGGCAAGCGGTAGAAGGCGCGACCAATCGCCCGCGTGCAGCGGGATTTGCGACGAGGGCCTCAGATGACACAGCGGATCGCCTTCCAGGGAGAGCTTGGCGCCTATTCCCACCAGGCCTGCACCGAGGCCCGTCCGGGCGCCGAGGTGCTGCCCTGCCGGAATTTCGAGGACGTGATTTCCGCGGTGCGCGAAGGTCGGGCGGACCTGGCCATGCTGCCGGTCGAGAACTCGACCTACGGGCGCGTCGCGGACATCCACCGGCTGTTGCCGGAATCGGGTCTGCGCATCGTTGATGAAGCATTCGTCCGCGTGCACATCAGCCTCATGGCGCTGCCCGGCGTGCAGATCGAGGAGCTGGAACGGGTCCGCGCGCACCTGGTGCTCTTGCCGCAGGCGCAGAGCTTTCTGTCGAAATACGGAATCCGGGGAATCGCCGCGGCGGACAGCGCCGGCGCGGCGGCCGAACTGGCCAAGGCGGAACTGCGCGACGAGGGCGTGCTGGCCTCGGACCTCGCGGCCGAGATCTACGGGTTGCATATCCTGGCCCGCCACATCGAGGACCACGCTCACAATACCACGCGGTTCCTGTTGATGGCGCCCGAGCCCGACATCTCGCGCCGGGGCAGCCACGGCATGATGACCACCTTCATTTTCCAGGTGCGCAACATCCCCGCCGCGCTCTACAAGGCGATGGGCGGTTTCGCGACAAACGGCGTCAACATGACCAAGCTGGAAAGCTACATGGTCAATGGCTCTTTCACGGCGACCCAGTTCTACGCCGACATCGAGGGCCACCCCGAGGACCCCGGCGTCAAGCGTGCGCTCGAAGAGCTGGACTACTTCACCGACATGCTGGAAATCCTGGGCGTCTATCCCCGCGATCCGCGCCGGGACTGATCCGCTACGCTTAGGTGGGCGCTCTCCCGCGCCGGGGGCGATCTGTCCCGGCCGCGTTAATAGGTGCGCCGGTTCGGCAGACGGGATCCATCTGTGGATGACAACGGTTTCTGCGCACAGGCAGGCAGCGGGTCTATTGCTGCGGTGGTGATTGGCCTGCCGCCATCAGATCAGCAATCCGCCCGCGCCCTCGTGGCGCAGCAGCCATACCTTCGTCTCGACCCCGGTGCCGCCGGAAAATCCGCCCAGACCGTCGCGGCCCAGCACGCGGTGACAGGGGATAATCAGCGCAATCGGGTTGCCGCCACAGCCGCGCCCTACCGCCTGCGGCGGCGCGCCAAGTGTGCGGGCGATATCGCCATAGGTCAGGGTGTCGCCAAAGGGGATCGCGGCGATCTGGGCGCAGACCTGTTGCTGAAAGGGGCTTGCCGCCACCCGCAGGGGCAGGTCGAAGGCGGTCAGGCTCCCGTCGAAATAGGCGGCGACCTGGTCCGCCGCGCGCCGCAGAACGGGCGTGTCGTCGCAGGCATCGCTCCGGGTCCAGGTGGCGCGGGTTATGGCGCCGTCTGTCTCGCTGATCTCGAAAGGGCCGGTTGGGGTCTCGACACAGGTCCGGGGCATCAGCCTGACCCCGCCCGCATCATGCGCCCCCGCCGGCCGTGATCCGCGGCGAGGCCGCGCGGGCATTGCCTGCCGGTCTCAAGTCGGGTGGCGGCATGCTGCGACGGGGTTTTGACGGGCCATGTCATGGCGAAAGGCTAGGGGCCGGCGACGCCGCGCACAAGTTTTCTGTCGCAAACGGCGCGGACTGTGCGCAGGGTGTCGTCGCAGGCTGGCTGAAAACAGGAGGTACGGATGCAGACGGGATTCATCGGACTGGGCGCTGTGGGCGCCAAGCTGGCAGGCAACCTGCTGCGCAACGGCGTCGGACTGACGGTCTTCGACCTCGACCCGGCGCGCCTTGCCGGAATGGTCGCAGAGGGCGCCGAGGCGACAGGATCGGCCGCAGAGGTCATGGCGCGCTGCGACGTGGTCATCACCTCCCTGCCCAGTCCCGCGGCCTCGGAGACGGTGCTGGCCGAGATGCTGCCCGAAATGGTGCCGGGCAAGACCTGGGTCGAGATGTCGACCACCGACCCGGCGGTGATCGTGGCCCAGGCGGCCCGGGTGGCCGAAACGGGCGCGGTCGCGATCGAGGCGCCGGTGTCGGGCGGGTGCCACAGGGCGGCGACGGGCAATATCTCGGTCTTTTGCGGCGCCCCGCGCGCCAGTTTCGAGGCGGTCCTGCCGCTGTTGACGATCCTCGGGCGGCAGGTGCTGCACACCGGAGAAGTCGGCACCGCCTCGAAACTCAAGGTCATGACCAATTACCTGGCCACCGCCAACCTGCTGACGCTCTGCGAGGCCCTGGCAACGATGCAGGCTGCGGGGCTGGACATGGCGACGACCTACGAGGCGATCCGCATTTCCTCGGGCAATTCCTTTGTCCACGAGACCGAAAGCCAGCTGATCCTGTCCGGCAGCCGTGACGTGGACTTCGCGCTGGACCTGGTGATGAAGGATGTTGGCCTGTTCCAGGCGCTGGCAGATGAGCATGGCGTACCGCTGGAACTCTCGCCGCAGGTGATCGCGATGATCCGCGACGGCCAGCAGAGGATGGGCGCCCGGGCGCAGTCCGACAGGATGATCGAGAGGCTGGAGGCGGGCACGGGCCTCTCGGTGCGGGCGCCGGGTTTCCCCGAGACGCTGGTGGACGAAGAGCCCCCCCTGCGCGGCGCCGAGGTGGTGGTGCAGCGCTAGGTCTGGCGTATCGCCTGTGCTGAACGACCGGCGCGCGCGGCCTGGAGGTGGCCGAGGTCGCGCAGCACCGCGTCCAGGTCGGCCTGCCAGTCGGGCCGGCTCAGGTGGAAGGCGCGCGCAAGTGCCGTGTTGTCGAGACGCGAATTGAGCGGGCGAGCCGCCGGTGTCGGATATGCGCTGCTGGGAACATCCTTCACTTCGGCCGTCAGTCCCGCCCGGGCAAAGATCGCCCGGGCGAAATCGGCCCAGCTGACATCGGGCCCGCCGGACAGGTGATAGGTGCCCGTCTTTTCCGGCTGCTGGCACAATGCCTCACTCACGGTCAGGCAGGCCCGCGCGATGGCGGCGGCGGAGGTGGGGCCGCCCACTTGGTCGGCGACGATACTCAGCCGGTCCCGTTCCGCCCCCAGCCGCAGCATCGTCCTGACGAAATTGGCGCCATGCGCGGAAAAGACCCATGAAGTCCGCAGGATGGCATGGGGGCCGCCCGCGGCGCGGATGCCGGTTTCGCCGGCCAGTTTCGACCGGCCATAGGCGTTGATCGGCGCCGTCTGATCCCCCGGAGCCCAGGGCAGGCTGCCAGAACCGTCAAAGACGTAATCGGTCGAGATATGGACCAGCGGCGCGCCGATCTCGGCGCAGGCGCGCGCCATCGCGGCGGGGGCCGCGCCATTGATCGTGGTGGCCAGCGGCTCTTCGTCCTCGGCCCGGTCGACCGCCGTGTAGGCGGCGGCGTTGATGACGGTCCGGGGGCGGCGGGCGCGGATCGCCTCGGCGCAGCCGTCAGGATCGGAAAGGTCGGCCTGATCCTGGTCCAGCGCGGTGACATTGCCCAGCCGTTGCAACTCTGTCCCGACCTGTCCGCTCCTGCCGAAGACCAGGATCATGCGCCCACCCCCAGCCGTTCTCCCACGCCGTGCCGGGCCTGCAGGGCACGCCACCAGGGCGCGTTCGCAAGATACCAGTCGACGGTCCTTTCCAACCCTTCGTCCACCGTCACCGAGGGGCGCCAGCCCAGTTCCTCGCGGATGCGCGCCGGGTCGACGGCATAGCGGGCATCATGTCCGGGCCGGTCGGTGACGAAGGTGATGAGGTCGGCATAGGACCCGTTGTCGCGCGGGCGCTTGCGGTCAAGGATCCTACAGAGCGTCTGCACCAGGTCGAGGTTCGTGCGCTCGTTCTCGCCGCCGATGTTGTAGCTGCGGCCCACCGCCCCCTTCTGCACCACCAAGAGCAGCGCCTCGGCGTGGTCTTCGACGAAAAGCCAGTCGCGCACGTTCGATCCGTCCCCGTAGATCGGCAGAGCTTTGCCCGCCAGCGCGTTCAGGATCACCAGCGGGATCAGCTTTTCGGGGAAATGAAAGGGGCCGTAGTTGTTGGAACAGTTCGTCAGAACGACGGGCAGGCCGTAGGTCTCGTGCCAGGCGCGCACCAGGTGGTCGGACCCGGCCTTGGACGCCGAATAGGGCGAACGGGGATCATAGGGGCTGGTCTCGGTAAATTGTCCTTCCGCGCCGAGAGAGCCAAAAACCTCGTCGGTGGAAACATGGTGGAACCGGAACCCCTCGGGCCGGCCCTCGCGGGTCCAGTAGGCGCGGGCGGCCTCCAGCAGGTGAAAGGTGCCCATGACATTGGTGTCGATGAAGGTGCCCGGCCCGTCGATGGAGCGGTCGACATGGCTTTCCGCGGCCAGGTGCATCACCGCGTCCGGGCGATGCTGCGCGAAAATCCGGTCCAGCGCGGTGCGGTCACGGATGTCGGCATGTTCGAAAACATAGCCGGGGTCGTCCGCGACCGAGGCGACGTTGTCGAGACAGGCCGCGTAGGTCAGCGCATCGAGGTTCACCACCTGGTGTCCGTCGGTGATCGCGCGACGCACCACTGCCGAGCCGATGAAACCTGCGCCGCCGGTGATCAGCAGTTTCATGCCCCTTCCTCCCAGGCGAAGGGGCTGGAGATTTCCGCCAACAGTGGCGCCTTGGCGTCCTTCTCGCTCAGGATCGGTGGCCCTTCCAACCCCCAGTCGATGCCGATGGCCGGGTCATCGAAACGTACCGTCCCTTCGCTGTCGGGTGCATAGTAGTCCGAGCATTTGTAGAGCACCTCCGTGTCGGGATCGCGCGTGACGAAGCCGTGCAGAAACCCCTTGGGCACAAGCATTTGCTTGCCGTTTTCCGCGCTCAGTTCGACCCCGATCCAGTTGCCGTAGGTCGGAGACCCCACCCGGATGTCCACCGCCACGTCGAAGAGCCGCCCGCGCCCGCAGCGCACCAGCTTGGCTTGGGCATGGGGCGGGCCCTGGAAATGCAGCCCGCGCAGTGTCCCCGGCTCGGCCGAAAGAGAATGATTGTCCTGCACGAAGTCGATCTCGATGCCGTGTTCGGCCATGCGCTTGCGGTTCCAGCTTTCGCTGAAAAAACCGCGCGCATCGCCAAACCGGCGCGGGGTCAGGATGAGCACACCAGGCAAGGCGGTGGCTTGAACGTCGAGCATTTGGCCCCCATCGGTCGAAATCCGTTGCCTGTTTACCCAAAGGAGGCGGCAACTGTAAGGCGCAAGCGGATTGTCAGGACACTGATTGTTTCCCCTTTTGCCAAACTCTTGACAGAGTAGCGGGGCACTAGGGATGGAACGCAGGGATTTCAGGGGGTCGCATGGCCAGGCGCAAGGGCATCATTCTGGCGGGCGGATCGGGCACGCGGCTGTACCCGATCACGATGGGCATCTCCAAACAGCTGGTGCCGATCTACGACAAGCCGATGATCTTCTACCCGCTGTCGGTGCTGATGCTGACCGGCATCCGAGAGATCTGCATCATCACCACGCCGCAGGACCAGGAGCAGTTCCGCCGCACGCTGGGCGATGGCAGCCAGTGGGGGCTTTCGCTCGACTACGTCGTGCAGCCCTCTCCGGACGGACTGGCACAGGCCTATCTGCTGGCCGAAACCTTTCTGAACGGTGCGCCGTCGGCAATGGTTCTGGGCGACAACATCTTTTTCGGTCACGGGTTGCCGGAACACCTGCGCACCGCCGACGCCCAGCAGACGGGCGGCACGGTGTTCGGCTACCGGGTCGCGGACCCGGAACGCTACGGCGTGGTGGATTTCGGTCCCGATGGCACGGTGAGGTCGATTATCGAGAAACCGACAAGGGCACCATCGCCATATGCTGTCACGGGGCTCTATTTTCTGGATGGCAGCGCGCCGGAACGGGCGCGCGCCGTCACGCCCTCGGCCCGCGGCGAGCTGGAAATCACCTCGCTGCTGGAGACCTACCTGCGTGACGGACTGCTCAACGTGCAGCAGATGGGGCGCGGCTATGCCTGGCTCGACACCGGCACGCATGGCTCGCTGCTGGATGCCGGCAATTTTGTCCGGACGCTGTCGGAACGGCAGGGCCAGCAGGTTGGTTGCCCCGAAGAGATCGCCTATCAACAGGGCTGGATAGATGCAGATGCGCTGATGGAGCGCGCGCGCATGTTCGGAAAATCCGGCTACGGCGCCTATCTGGCGCGACTGGTGGAAACATGAGCGATGTGACGACAGAGCGGCGCGGGCGCGTGCTGCTGGTGACCCTGGACCGGCCCAAGGCCAACGCGATCGACGCCGCCACCAGCATCGCGCTGGGCGAGGCCTTTCGCACCCTGCAAGACGACGACGGCCTCTCCGTGGGCATCGTCACCGGCGGCGGGTCGCGCTTCTTTTCCGCCGGCTGGGATCTCAAGGCCGCCGCCGAAGGCGAGGCGGCGGATGCCTGGCAAGGGGTCGGCGGCTTCGCCGGACTGACCGAATACTGGGACCTGACCAAGCCGGTCATCGCCGCCGTCAACGGGCTGGCGCTGGGGGGCGGGTTCGAACTGGCGCTGGCGGCGGACATGATCGTCGCCGCCGACCACGCCGAGTTTGCCTTGCCAGAGGCGACCATCGGCGTCGTGCCCGACAGCGGTGGCGTGATCCGCCTGCCGCGCCGCCTGCCGCGCGCGGTGGCGATGGAAATGCTGATGACGGGCCGCCGCGCCGCGGCAGAGGATCTGCACCGCTGGGGCGTCGTCAACAGCGTGGTCCCCGCCGAAACCCTGCTTGAGACGGCACTGGAACTGGCAGACCGTGTCGCCGCTTCGGCGCCGCTTTCCCTGCAGGCCATCAAGGAGATCGACCGCGCCACGGACGGATTGGGTGAACGCGCAGCCTTTGACCGCATGCGCGCCGGCGACCTTGGCGCCTACGGGCGCGTCTACGACAGCGAAGACGCCGTCGAGGGCATCGCCTCGGTCTCGGAAAAGCGCGATCCGGTCTGGAAGGGCCGCTGATGCTGGTCACGGAAACCTTCCTGCACGACTGGACCGGGGAAATCGCCGCTCCGCTGACCCTTGTCCGCAATACGGTCAAACCCGACTGGGTGGACGAATACCACCACCTGAACATGGCCCACTACCTGACCATCTGCGACCAGGCGAACTGGGCCTTCTGGAACTGGATCAATGCGCCGGTCCAGACGATCGAGGCCCGCGCCGGCCACGAATACGCCATCGTCGAAAACCACGTCACCTATACCGGTGAACTGGCAGAGGGCGCGGCCTTTTCCATCGAGACCCAGCTGCTGGACGTGGATGCCAAGCGGTTCGTCCTGTTCCACCGGGTTCTGGACGCCGATGGCACCCCAAGCGCCACGAACGAGACCAAGATGCTGGGGTTCAACCTGAACAGCCGCCGCGCCGAAGCCTGGCAGCCGCAGGTCGCCGAAAGGCTGGCGCAGGTGCTGGCGGTGCACCAGCCGCTTGGCAACCCGCCCGAGGCCGGGCAGGGGATCGCGCTGAAGCGCCGGTGAGGCTTTACAATCCGGCTGCCACGCCCGAGGTTCGTCGCGAAGTCAGCAGGAGGAGACGACAGGTGAGCGACAAGGATCTATTCCCGAACGGCTGGGCGCCGACCACGCGCTATCCCGACCCGGCGGTGCAATCGCTCGATCCGGCTTTCGACAAGTACCGTCTGCCGCTGGCCGGGGTCGAACGGCTGGCCACGGGCCTGCGCTGGGCCGAAGGTCCGGTCTGGTTCGGCGATGCCCGCCACCTCCTGTGGAGCGACATCCCCAACAACCGCATCATGCGCTGGACCGAGGAAACCGGCACAGTCAGCGAGTACCGCGCGCCGTCGAATTTCGCCAACGGCCACACGCGCGACCGGCAGGGGCGGCTGATCTCCTGCGAACATGGGCAGCGGCGCATCACCCGAACCGAATACGACGGCTCGATCACGGTCCTGATGGACAGCTTCGAGGGCAAGCGCCTGAACTCGCCCAACGACATCATCGTGAAATCGGACGGCTCGATCTGGTTCTCCGACCCGGTGTTCGGCATCCTGGGGAACTACGAGGGCTACAGGTCCGATCCGGAACTGCCCGAGGCGGTCTACCGGCTGGACCCGGAGACGGGGCAGGCATCGGTCGTTGCCGACGGCATCCTCGGCCCCAACGGTCTGTGCTTTTCACCGGATGAGGGCATCCTCTACATCGTCGAATCGCGCGGCACGCCCAACCGCAAGATCCTGGCCTATGATGTGGCCGCGGATGGGCAGAGCCTGTCCAACCGCCGCGTCCAGATCGACGCCGGGCCGGGCACCCCGGACGGGATGCGCTGCGACGTGGACGGCAACCTGTGGTGCGGCTGGGGCATGGGCGATCCGGGCCTCGACGGCGTCATGGTCTTTGCCCCGGACGGGCGCCCCATCGGGCGCATCGCGCTGCCGGAACGCTGCGCCAATGTCTGTTTCGGCGGGCGGGCCAACAGCCGCCTGTTCATGGCCGCCTCGCAATCGGTCTACGCGCTCTACGTCAACGTCGCCGGCGTCAAGGGGGGGTGAGCGCCGCCCCCTGTTTCTTTGGGCCGAAAATACCTCCGGGGGTTTGGGGGCCGCGCCCCCAGCAACCCTAAAAAGTGAAAAGCCGCGTTTCCGCGGCTTTTCTCAATTCTCCAACTCCAGGGGCCGGGGCTCAGTCCAGCGCCGCGTCGGTGACCACATGGGTCCAGGCGCCTTCCGGCTCCTTGGTGATCACCGGGTCCGACCCGCCGGCCAGCAGCGTGTCCACGGTCCGCTGATAATCTGCCGGGTCCAGCGCGCCGTTCGAACCCGCCGTCAGCTTGGCGACCTCGCCCATCATGCGGATCTGGTGGCCCTCGGTCTGGGCGCCGGTCTCGTCATAGTCCAGCACGATCATCGCCGCGTCCTCGGGGTTCTCCTCGGCCCATTTCCAGCCTTTCATCGAGGCGGCCACGAAACGCGCCATCTTGTCCACGTACTCGGGATCTTCGAGGTTCTCCTCAAGGACGTAGAGCCCGTCCTCCAGCATCGCGACGCCCTGGTCCTCGTACTTGAAGGTGATCAGTTCTTCGGGCGACACGCCCGCGTCGATCACCTGCCAGTACTCGTTGTAGGTCATGGTGCTGATGCAATCCGCTTGGCGCTGCAGCAGCGGATCGACGTTGAAGCCCTGCTTCAGCACCTCGACCGACCCTTCGGCCTTGCCGTCGGTGGCGATGTCCAGCTGGCTCATCCAGGCGAGGAAGGGGAACTCGTTGCCGAAGAACCAGACGCCCAGCGTACGGTTGTCCAGGTCGGCGGGTTCCGAGATCCCGGCATCCTTCCAGCAGGTCAGCATCATGCCCGAGGACTTGAAGGGCTGCGCGATATTGACCAGCGGCAGGCCGTTCTCGCGCGCCGAGAGCGCCGCCGGCATCCATTCCACGATCACGTCGGCGCCGCCGCCCGCGATCACCTGCGTCGGCGCGATGTCCGGCCCGCCGGGCAGGATCGTCACGTCCAGGTCGGCCTCGTCGTAATAGCCGTTTTCCAGCGCCACGTAATAGCCCGCGAACTGCGCCTGCGTGACCCATTTGAGCTGTAGCGTGACCTCGTCCGCCGCCAGCGCGGGGCTGGCCAGCCCCAGGGCCGCAACGGCGGCGATCCATGTCTGTTTCATCTTCAGTACCTCCTTGGTGCCTAGTGTCGTGTGGCCGGTTTTGTCCGGTCCGGTTATCGGCCGCCCCGGTGCGAGGCGTGCCAGAATGTCATGCGGCGTTCGGCCAGGGCCACGAGCCCGTAGAACAGCGTCCCCGAGAGCGCCGACACGAGGATGGCCGACCAGACCATGCCAAGGTCAAGCTGGCCGATGCTGGTCGAGATGCGAAAGCCCAGCCCCAGCGTCGGGCTGCCGAAGAACTCGGCAACGATGGCCCCGATCAGCGCCAGCGTCGAGCAGATCTTGAGCCCGTTGAAGACAAAGGGCAGGGCAGCGGGCAGGCGCAGCGTCCACAGCGTCTGCCCCCAGGTCGCGGCATAGGTCCGCATCAGGTCGCGCTGCATCGAGGTGGTCTCGGACAGGCCGGCAACCGTGTTCACGAGCATCGGGAAATAGACCATCAGAACGACCACGGCCGCCTTGGACTGCCAGCCAAAGCCGAACCACATCACAAGGATCGGCGCCGTGCCGACGATGGGCAGGGCCGCCATGAAGTTGCCCAGCGGCAAGAGCCCCCGGCGCAGGTAGTCCGAACGATCCACCAGCAACGCGGTCAGAAAGGCCGCGCCGCAGCCGATGATGTATCCCGACAGGGCGCCTTTCAGGATCGTCTGCACGAAATCGCCCCAGAGAAGGCCGAGGTTCTCGGCAAAACTGGCCGCGATCAGCGAGGGCGGCGGCAGGATCACGGTCGAGACCTGCATGCCCCGCACGATCAGCTCCCACATGCCCAGGATGGTCAGGCCAAAGATCAACGGCACCGCAAGGCGCACCGCGCCCGTGTCCCGTGCCGGCCCGTTCGCCAGCATCACGTTCAACCCGAAACCCACGGCCCAGAGCACAAGTGCGAAAATCACCAAGGTCATGGCATCATCCCCATCCGGCGCAGTGTGCGCCGTTCGATCGCGCCGATGGCCCAGACCAGCAGGGCCGCAAGCGCCGCCGCCACCAAGAGCGCGGCCCAGATCTGCGACGTCTGTCCGTAGTAGCTGCCCGCCAGCATCCGCGCGCCAAGCCCGCCTTTCTGCACTGGCAGTTCCCCGACGATGGCACCCACAAGGCTCGCCGCTATGGCGATCTTGAGCGAGGCAAAGAGATAGGGGATCGACGAGGGCAGGCGCAGTTTCGTCAGCACAGAAGAGGTCGGCGCGTTATAGGTGCGCATCAGGTCCATCTGCATGGCGTCCGGGCTGCGCAGCCCCTTCACCATGCCCACGACCACCGGGAAGAAGGAGAGATAGGCCGAGATCACCGCCTTGGGGATCAGCCCCTGCACCCCGATGGAATAGAGCACCACGATGATCATCGGCGCCAGCGCCACGATCGGGATGGTCTGGCTGACGATGGCCCAGGGCATGACGCTCATGTCCATGACGCGGCTATGCACGATCCCCACCGCCAGGCCCACGCCCAGCAGGGCGCCGATCAGGAACCCCAGGAAAGTGGCGTTCAGCGTCACCAGCGCGTGGTAGATCAGGCTGCGGTTCGACAGCGTCCCCGACCGCATGATCCCGCGCCGCCCGTTCAGCTCTTCGTCGATGGTCGAGTCGTACAGTTCCACCAGCACCTGGTGCGGCGCGGGCAGTTTCGGACGGTCCGAGCTCCAGCTTTGCCCGAGCGCATGGGTGTTGCGAAAGACCAGCGCCCAGTTGCCCATGTCGCGCCGGTCCACCGCGGAGGGTGGAGAGACCTCGACGCCGGCGCGCTCCGCCGCTGTCAGCACTTCCTTGACGTTCATCGGCACGACGGCGACGTACCAGATCGCCAGAAGGGCCAGCACCATGCCCAGCACCGGCGGCAGACGCAGCCAGCGGGGCCAGCCTCCTGCGCTGGTTCCGGCCTTCGGATCGCTTGCCTCAGCCATGCGTTCCCTCCCGGCACGGGGCGTGGTGGTCCCGGCTCAGGTCCGGGGCGGGGATGCGCCGCGTGACACTCATTCCTCGTACCCCGCGCGCAGCCCCTCGCGCACGCGATGCGCGATCTCGATGAATTCCGGCGTGTCGCGGATGTCCAGCGGGCGTTCCTTGGGCAGGGGGCTTTCGATCACGTCGGTGATCCGGCCCGGGCGCGGGCTCATCACCACGATATGCGTCGACAGGTAGACCGCCTCGGGGATCGAGTGGGTCACGAAGCCGATGGTCTTTTCGGTCTTGTCCCAGAGCTTCAGCAGTTCCTCGTTCAGCCGGTCGCGCACGATCTCATCGAGGGCGCCAAAGGGTTCGTCCATCAGGAGGATGTC
Organism: Mameliella sp. MMSF_3455; assembly: GCF_030733205.1. GTDB lineage: Bacteria > Pseudomonadota > Alphaproteobacteria > Rhodobacterales > Rhodobacteraceae > Antarctobacter. Next base: position 38,808 of record NZ_JASHJL010000021.1, on the reverse strand, counting down.
CGCGTCAAAGGCCAGCGCCCTTGCAATGGACGCACGTTGCTGCATCCCTCCGGACAGTTGCCAGGGGAATTTCTTTTCAAAACCCGACAACTCCACAAGCTCCAGCACCCGCGCCACGCGCTCGGCCTGTTCGGCCCTGGAATAGCCCATGATCTCCAGCGGCAGCGCCACGTTGCGCCCGATGGTGCGCCAGGGGTACAGGCCCGCCGCCTGGAAGACATATCCATAGGCCCGCGCCCGGCGCGCCTCGTCCGGGGTCATGGCGTTCACCGTCAGGCTGCCGCCGGTGGGATGTTCCAGCGCCGCGATGCAACGCAGGAAGGTCGTCTTGCCACAGCCCGAGGGGCCGATGAAGCTGACGAAACTGCCCTTTGCGATGTCCAGGCTGACGTCCTTCAGTGCATGCACCGGCCCGTCATTCGTCTGAAAGGTCAGGTCGAGGTGGTCGGCCCGGATGACGGGCGCGGCGGTGGCGGTTCCCGCCTCCGGCCAGTTCATGATTTCTTCATCGCTCAACACGCGTGATCCTTGTTTGGCGAAGCGGCAGGGCCGCTGTAGGCTGGACTTTCAGGATGTTGGATACCGGGGCTCTACCATGACCGACTGCAAAAAGCTGCGCCCGGGGGGCACATATGACGGCAAGCAGGGCTTTTCCTATTTCGAGGGTATCGCGAAAGAGACCGTCGGCGCGCAGGGGCTTTGCATGCACCTGCTGACCGTTCCGCCGGGCGGACGGGCCAGGGCGCATAAACATGCGACCCATGAAACCGCGATCTACGTCATTTCCGGCAGGGCGAAAATGTACTGGGGCGAGCGGCTGGAACATTGCATGGAGACGGGGCCGGGCGACATGATCTACATACCGGCGGACATGCCGCATCTGCCCCTGAATGACGGCGACGAACCCGCCGTCGCGGTGATCGCCCGCACCGACCCTCATGAACAGGAATCCGTGGTCCTGCTGCCCGAACTGGAGGCATTGGTTCCGGCCTGACGCGGTCACGTTCATTCCGGCATCTCCCAAAGCGCCGGGTCGGCGAATTCCACGCTGTTGCCCGCCGGATCGCGGACATAGACGGATCGCGGCCCATGCGGCCAGTTGAAATCACTCTCGATGGCGATGCCGCTTTCCGTCAACAGCGACACCATCGCGTCAAGCTCTGCCGCCGGTACGGCGAAACACAAGTGCCCCGGCCCCCGCGCCCCATGCGGCGGCACGGGCAGGGCGTCCGGTTTCGGCGGTTCCTCGGTGGCCTCGGCGATGAAGGCCAGCACGACCGAGCTGCCGCAGCGAAAGAAGACGTGCCGCCCCTCGACCCGGATGATCTTTTCCAGTCCCAGGATGCCGCCGTAGAACCCCTCGGCGGCGTCGAGGTCATCGACATAGATGGCGGCTTCGAGGACGCCGGAGAGGGTAGGGGCGGTCATGGCGCCCCCGTTGCGTCACGCTCCGGGCGCCGCGCCGCCAGGCGCTTCGAAGGCGCCGTGACACCCGTGCGAACGGGTGTCGCCCCTGTTCCGCCTCGCACCAAGCCTTACACCCCGCTCGCCGGGATGCCCGTGCGTTTCACCGGGCGCGGCGCGGTCAGTTCCTTCCACTTCGACAGGGCCTTGTTGGTCGGCGTGCCCGGTGTCCGCTTGACGAACTCACCATGCCCCTCGCGCGACCGCAGCTCGCCGTCGTGCACCGCCACATGGCCCCGCGTCAGGGTGAACCGCGGCAGGCCCTTGACCGCCTTACCCTCGAAGACGTTGTAATCGATCGAAGACACCTGGCTGGCGGCACTGATGGTCTTTTCCTTCTCCGGGTCCCAGACCACGATATCCGCGTCCGACCCGACCCGGATCGCCCCCTTGCGCGGGTAGCAGTTCAGGATCTTGGCGATATTGGTCGAGGTCATGGCGACGAATTCCTCGGGGGTCAGCCGCCCGGTGCCCACCCCATGCGTCCAGAGCATCGGCATCCGGTCCTCAAGTCCGCCGGTGCCATTGGGGATCTTGGTGAAATCTCCCACGCCATAGCGTTTCTGATCGGTGGTGAAGGCGCAGTGATCCGTCGCCACGACCGAGAGAGAGCCGGACATCAGCCCGTTCCACAGGCTTTCCTGGTGCTTCTTGTTGCGGAAGGGGGGCGACATGACGCGCCGCGCCGCATGGTCCCAGTCCTTGTTGAAATACTCGCTTTCGTCCAGCGTCAGGTGCTGGATCAGCGGCTCGCCCCAGACGCGCTTGCCCTGCTGGCGCGCGCGCCGGATCGCCTCATGTGCCTCTTCGCAGGAGACATGCACGATATACAGGGGAACGCCCGCCATGTCGGCGATCATGATCGCGCGGTTGGCGGCCTCACCCTCGACCTGCGGCGGGCGCGAATAGGCGTGCGCCTCCGGCCCGGTGTTGCCCTCGGCAAGCAGCTTTTGCGACAGGTCCGCCACCACGTCGCCGTTCTCGGCATGGACAAGCGCGATCCCGCCCAGCTCGCCGACACGCTGGAAGCTGGCGAACATCTCGTCGTCCTGCACCATCAGCGCGCCCTTGTAGGCCATGAAGTGCTTGAAGGTGGTGATGCCGCGATCCTCGACCACCGTCTTCATCTCGTTGAAGATCTGTTCCCCCCACCAGGTCACCGCCATGTGGTAGGAATAGTCGCAATGGGCGCGACCGGCCTTGTTGTCCCACATCTGCAACGCATCCAGCAGACCCTGACCATCGGGAGAGGGCAGGGCGAAATCCACCACCATCGTCGTCCCGCCCGCCAGCGCCGCGCGGGTGCCGCTGTCGAAATCGTCCGAGGAATAGGTGCCCATGAAGGGCATCTCGAGGTGCGTATGCGGGTCGATCCCGCCCGGCATGACGTAACAGCCGGTGGCGTCGAGTTCCTCGTCGCCCTTCAGGTTCTCGCCGATCTCGGTGATGATGCCGTTCTCGACCAGCACGTCGCCCTTGTAGCTGAGATCCGCCGTGACGATGGTGCCGTTCTTGATGACTGTGGTCATTGGCTCAACTCCCCTTGCAGTCTTGAAACATTATGGTTGCAGTCGGGTTGTCCCCGGCGATCGATGCGTGAGTCACCAATACACTGCACTCTTGTCCGTCCGTTAGTGTCCAGGTTCCGGCTTGGCCCTGTGGAAGAGACTTCATCTGGGTCCCCAGCGTGGTGTCGATCCGGTTCTGGTTTACGACGACAAAGATCGCCGTCACACCAGTTTCGCAGTTCACCCTGACGTTGTCTTGCGGCGTTACGGTGTCGGCCTTGCCGTTCGGCAGGCAACCGGCATCGTCCACAAGGACCAGGTCGAATGGCAAAAGCCTGTCGATCTCGTCGTAGTCCCGTGCCGCGACAGCCGCGGAGAGGGAATCCAGCCTTTCCCGCGTGTCCTCGGTGTAGAGGGCCGTGACCGTCGGATCCACGATCACCTGGTTCAGCTTGCTCAGTGCATCTTCGGCAGAGGAAAGCCGGGCGCGACCGTCTACGACGCCTTCTTCGTAGCGGGCGCTGCCTGTCATGGCCTGACCCAATGCAAAACCCGCGGCAAGGCACCCGATCGCGGACGCAATGTTGCCGAAGGTCAGCAGCCGGGACATGACGCAACCTCTGTCGGGGTCTGCACCGCAGCTGTCACTCCACGATCTCCGCCGTCTCGACCACCGCGTGGAACAGCACGTCCGCCCCGGCCTTGGCCCAGTCCTTGCTGATCTCCTCGGCCTCGTTGTGTGACAGCCCGTCGACGCAGGGGCACATCACCATGGCCGTCGGCGCCACCCGGTTGATCCAGCAGGCGTCATGCCCGGCGCCGGAGATGATGTTCATATGGCTGTACCCCAGCCGCTCCGCCGCGCCCCGGATCGCCGAGACACAGCCCTCGTCAAAGGCCACCGGGTCGAACCCGCCGACCTTCTCGAACGCCACCTCAAGGCCCATGTGCTTGCAGATTTCCTCTGCCGCCGCTTTCAGCCGCGCCTCCATGTCCTTGATCACCGCCAGTTCGGGCGAGCGGAAATCGACGGTGAAGACCGCCTTGCCCGGGATCACGTTGCGCGAGTTCGGGTAGACGTCGATATGGCCCGCCGCGCCCACCGCGTGCGGCGCATGGCTCAGCGCGATTTCCTCGACCTTTTCCAGAATGCGCGCCATGGCAAGGCCCGCGTTCTTGCGCATCGGCATCGGGGTCGAGCCGGTGTGCGCGTCCTTGCCCGTCACCGTCACCTGCGTCCACGACAGACCCTGGCCATGGGTGACAACGCCCACGTCGATGCCCTCGGCCTCGAGGATCGGCCCCTGTTCGATGTGCAGCTCAAAGAAGGCATGCATCTTGCGCGCGCCCACTTCCTCGTCGCCTTTCCAGCCGATCCGCACAAGCTCGTCGCCAAAGGACTTGCCCTCGGCATCCTCGCGCGCATAGGCCCAGTCCTGCTCATGCACCCCGGCAAAGACGCCCGAGGACAGCATGGCCGGCGCAAAGCGCGTGCCTTCCTCGTTGGTCCAGTTGGTCACGACGATCGGGTGTTTGGTCTTGATGTCCAGGTCGTTCAGGGTCCGGATCAGTTCCAGCCCGCCCAGCACGCCCAGCACGCCGTCGTACTTGCCGCCCGTCGGCTGGGTGTCGAGGTGAGAGCCCACATAGACCGGCAGCGCGTCCGGGTCGGTCCCCTCGCGCCGGGCGAACATGTTGCCCATCGTGTCCAGCCCCATCGTGCAGCCGGCCTCCTCGCACCAGCGCTGGAACAGGGCGCGCCCCTCGGCATCCGCGTCGGTCAGGGTCTGGCGGTTGTTGCCGCCCGCGACGCCGGGGCCGATCTTGGCCATCTCCATCAGGCTGTCCCACAGCCGGTCGGCATTGATGGTCATGTTTGCAGCAGGTGCGGCCATGTCGTATCTCCCGTGAAATTCCCCGTCTCTCGCGGGTGTTCCGATTTGACCAACCGGTCAAATCAACGCTACCAGAGGGATGGAGTCAGTCAAGCGTCCTGCCGTCAAATCCGGCAGATGCTGGTAAAAAGGGCAGGGGCGCGTGGCCATGATCGGAAAATCGGCATCGGGGAAAAACGGAAAGGCCGTGCCTCAGACACGCATCCAGAAGGCCAAGCGCGAGGCGATCCTCGAGGCCGGTCTGACGGTCTTTTCCGAGGCCGGGTTCCGCGGCGCCACGCTGGATCGAATCGCCAGCGAGGCGGGCCTGTCGAAACCCAACCTGCTTTATTACTACCCTTCCAAGGAGGCGATCTACGAGGCGCTCCTGCGCGGGCTGCTGGAAACCTGGCTGGACCCGTTGCAGGCCATCGACCCAAAGGGAGAGCCGGTCGAGGAACTGCTTGGCTACGTCCGCCGGAAATTGCAGATGTCGCGGGATTTTCCCCGCGAAAGTCGGCTCTTCGCCAACGAGATCGTGCAGGGCGCGCCGCGCATCATGCCCGTGCTCGAGGGCGAGTTGCGGGGCATGGTCGACAATCTGTCGACGGTGATCGACGGCTGGATCGCCGAGGGACGGCTGGCGCCGGTCGACCCGCGCCACCTGATGTTCTCTGTCTGGTCGCTGACCCAGCATTACGCGGATTTCGACGTGCAGGTGCGCGCCGTGCTGAACGCGGATGATCCCTTTCCGGGGGCCGAAACGCATCTCGACGTGCTGTTCCGGCGCCTGCTGACGCCCTAGCGGTCGTCGCGCTCGGGTCTGCGGCGCGCCCAGGTCAGGTAGCGGTCCGTCAGCTGGTGTTCGCAGACCTTGAACACCAGCCAGCAGAACAGCGACAGCGCCCCCCAGACCGCCAGTTCGGCCACCTGCCACAGCGCCCCGTGGCGGATCGCCTCCCAGCCGAATTTCTTGAGAAAGGCGAGGCTGGCCATGGCCTGTGAAAACAGGTTCACGGTCACGAAGGCAAAGGTCACTGCCGCCCCGCCGGCCAGCAGGAACACGGCAAAACCCGGCCAGCGGGTGAGATTGAACAGCGCCATGATCCGCCTCCCACCGCGCAGAATGGCAAGCCGCGTGGCGCCGGGCAAGCCCCCGGCGCGACCGGCCCCCGGATGTGCAAAGCGCCGGAACGGCCATCCCGCTCCGGCGCTTCCCTTGCTTCCTTGTCACATGCCCCGACGGGGCCGTGCCGCAGGCGATGGGGCACGGCCCCTCCCGCGTCACTCCGCGGCTTTGGCCATCGGGTTGTTCGGATGCGTGGTCCAGTTGGCATAGTCGTCCGACACGGTCTTGCCGGTGCGCGGGTCGGTGCTGCCGGCCTCCATCCGTTCCATCGTGATGCAATCCTCGACGGGGCAGACGTCGATGCAAAGGTTGCAGGCCACGCATTCCGCGTCGTTGACCTCGAAGACCCGGCCTTCCTTCATCCAGATCGCCTGGTGGCTGGTGTCCTCGCAGGCGGCATAGCAGCGGCCGCACTTGATGCAGGCGTCCTGGTCGATCTTGGCCTTGGTGACGTAGTTCAGGTTCAGGTACTGCCAGTCGGTGACATTGGGCACCGCCTTGCCGATGAATTCGGAGGTCGAGCGATAGCCCTTCTCGTCCATCCACTGGCTCAGCCCGCGCTTCATCTCCTCGACGATCTTGAAGCCATAGGTCATCGCCGCCGTGCAGACCTGCACGTTGCCGCAGCCCAGCACCATGAACTCGGCCGCGTCGCGCCAGGTCGTCACGCCGCCGATGCCGCTGATCGGCAGGCCGTGGGTGTCGGCGTTGCGGGCGATCTCCGAGACCATCGACAGGGCGATGGGTTTGACTGCCGGGCCGCAATAGCCGCCGTGGCTGCCCTTGCCGTCGATGGTCGGTTCGGGCGCGAAATTGTCGAGATCGACCGAGGTGATCGAATTGATCGTGTTGATCAGGCTCACCGCATCGGCGCCGCCGTTCTTCGCCGCCGTGGCGGGTTTGCGGATGTCGGTGATATTGGGCGTCAGCTTCACGATCACCGGCTTGTCGTAATACTGCTTGCACCAGCGGGTGACCATCTCGATGTATTCCGGCACCTGGCCCACGGCGCTGCCCATGCCGCGTTCGGACATGCCGTGCGGACAGCCAAAGTTCAGCTCGATCCCGTCACAGCCGGTCTCCGCCACGCGCGGCAGGATCGCCTTCCAGCTGGCCTCGTCGCAGGGCACCATGATCGAGGCGATCAGCGCGCGATCGGGGTAGTCCGCCTTGACCCGCGCCATTTCTTCGAGATTGGTTTCCAGGGGCCGGTCGGTGATCAACTCGATGTTGTTGATGCCCAGCACGCGCCGGTCGGCGCCGTGAATCACGCCATAGCGCGGCCCGTTCACGTTGACCACGGGCGGTCCTTCGGCGCCCAGGGTCTTCCAGACGACACCGCCCCAGCCCGCCTCAAAGGCGCGGCGGACGTTGTATTCCTTGTCGGTCGGCGGCGCCGAGGCCAGCCAGAAGGGGTTGGGCGAGGTGATGCCCAGGAAGTCGGTTGTCAGATCAGCCATGTCTCGTCTCCCGTTGGGGGTGAGGCGTCGGGCGGGGTTTACCCCGCCGTCGCCATCAGCGTCGCGTGAATGTCCTCTGCGGCGTCGCGGCCCTCGGCCACGGCGACCACGGTCAGGTCCTCGCCGGGCGTGCAGTCGCCCCCGGCCCAGACCCCCGCGAGAGAGGTGCGGCCTGTCTCCGTCACCTTGAGCTTGCGGCCGTCCAGGTCCAGCCCCTCGACCGGCGCCAGGGTCTGGCCGATGGCCCGGAACACCTGGTCGGCAGGCAGGCGCATGGTTTCGCCCGTGCCCTGCAGCTTGCCGTCCACCAGTGCGGTGTATTCCAGTTCGATCTCGCGCACCGCGCCGTTGCCGTGCATGGCCACCGGCATCACGTTGAACATCAGCCGCACGCCCTTTGACGCCGCCAGGTCCTGTTCAAAGCCGCTGGCCGGCATCTCTTCGCGCGACCGGCGATAGGCCAGCGTCACGTTCTCGGCGCCCAGCAGTTTCGACTGCACGGCGGCGTCCACGGCGGTCATGCCGCCGCCGATCACCACCACGTTGCGGCCCACCGGCAGGGCGGCCAGGTCTTCGCTTTGCCGCAGGTCGGCGATAAAACGCACGGCGTCCTCGACCCCGGCCTTTTCGCCCCCCTCGAGTTCCAGCAGGTTCACCCCGGCCAGGCCGACCCCCAGGAACACCGCGTCGAAGTTCTCGCGCAGGCCCTCCAGGGTCACCTCGACCCCCAGCGTGCTGCCGTATTCGATGGTGATTCCGCCGATGCCCATCAGCCAGTCGACCTCGCGCGCCGCAAAGCCGTCCACCGTCTTGTAGGCGGCGATGCCGTATTCGTTCAGCCCGCCGGGGCGGGGGCGCGCCTCGTAGATCGTGACGGCATGGCCCTTCATCGCCAGGCGATGCGCACAGGCCAGGCCCGCCGGGCCAGCGCCGACCACTGCCACGCGCTTGCCGGTTTCGGCCGCGCGGTCGAAGGGATGGCCCTGCCGCGCCATCAGCGCATCGGTGGAATAGCGTTGCAGGCGCCCGATCTCGACCGGCTTGCCCTCGGCGGTCTCGCGCACGCAGGCCTCTTCACAGAGCGTTTCGGTCGGGCAGACCCGGGCGCACATGCCGCCCAGGATGTTCTGTTCAAAGATCGTCTTCGCCGCCGCTTCCGGCTGGCCGGTGGCGATCTGCCGGATGAACAGCGGGATGTCGATCTCGGTCGGGCAGGCGGTCACGCAGGGCGCATCGTGGCAGAAATAGCAGCGGTCCGCTGCCACCGCCGCCTCGTGCGGGTCGTAAGGCGCGTGAAGATCCTCGAAGTTCCGAGCCAACTGATCCTGGCTGAGGCGCCCGGACTGGATGCCGGGGGTCTGCGGGCTGGTCATGGCCTCTCCCTGTTTTCATGTTCTTGTGGAATCAGCCTGCCACAGGTCGGAATTTTATCAAACGGTAAAATTCTGTCGGGGCCAAAAACCGGCCCCATTTGCCGGTCTTTGCCCATGCGCGCAGCAAAAAGGGGGCCGATGGGCCCCCTTGTCGTCGGCAAACCGTCCGGCTGGTCAGGCGCCGGGCACCAGGACCAGCTGCACGCGCCGGTTTTCGGCCGCGTCGGGACGGCGGGTGTTCTTGAGATAGTCAAACCCCACGCCCACCGCCTCGATCTGGCCGGTGCCCAGGCTCATGGTGCCTTGCACGAAGCGCGCGACCGAATTCGCGCGGCGCTGTGACAGCGCCTTGTTGTATTCTGCACTGCCCACCGCGTCCGTATGGCCGATGAAGATCAGCTTGCTGTCCTTCAGCCGCGGATCGCTGAGCGCATTGGCAAGGGTCGACAGTTTCGCCATCGCCTGCGGGGTCAGCGCGTCCGATCCATAGTCAAACAGCACTTCCAGGTCGATGGTCGGCAGCGGCTCGGGTTTCTTTGTGCGGTCTTCCACGGCGATGGTCCCGCCGATCCGGGCCTGCGTCTCCGAGGCGGGCGGCTTGGGCTGGCGCTTGACCACGCCCAGGTTGACCACGTCGTCCAGCGTGAACTTTGAGCCGCCGCTGAATTCGGAGTTCTCGCAGGCAGAAGGGTCGACAAGGCAATCGCGCATCTCGGCGGCGTCGGCATCGGGCTTGGGCGCATCACCCAGCGAAAAACTGTCCAGCGTCACGGTCGACTGGGCGAGGGCCGCGGAGGGAAGGACCAGCGCGGCGGCAAGAAGGGGAAACATTGTCTTGGTCATGGCAATATCCAGCGTTGGTCGAAAGGAAAGCACAGCGGGGCGCACGATTGCCCATTGTCGCCGGCGGTTCAAGGCGGTGGCCGCAACCCGGGCGTCAAAGCCACGTCCCATCCTGCCGATGCGCGCAAGGCCCGGCGCGGGCCGGGCGCGACGGCCAATTGGCGGAAAGGAAAAGGAACGGTGCATCGTGGCCCCCTGAAGTTGTTGCGACAGGATAGACGAAATCGCTTTCGTTTTCACTTACCGCATTTTTTCCAAGCGCGCAGGTAGGGATTTGCTATGGTTGCCGCGGATTTGTCTGACCAGAGGATTGCCATGCCCCTCTTTGCCCGCCTCCCGGCCCTGGCCGCCACGCTTGTCGCCCTGCCTGCCGCGCTTTGCGCGGATGACGGTATCGTCAAGGAACTGGCCATCGAGGGCTACAACAACGAGGCGATCTACACCTATTCTCCCAGCGCGGATTTCCGGAAACTGGGCCGCGGCGTCGGCAAGCTGCAGATCCGGACAGACGCGGGCGAAAACCCCTGCACCGCCTTCCTGGTGGATGCCACCCATATCATGACCAACTACCATTGCATTCCCGGCGTACTGGAAGACCCGCGCATCGGCGCCACCGAAATCACCTCGGTCACCTGGATCGCCGGTTTCGTCGAACCGGGCCGGGACGAGGAAACCGCCCGTTTCGCCGTCAACCCGGTCCCGGTCGAAAGCTCGGCGGAACTGGATTATTCCGTGCTCGAGGTGACGGGCGTGCCGATCGACCGCTTTCCGCCGCTGCCGCTCTCCTCGGCCCCGCCGGTCGAGGGGATGCCCTTCTGGATCATCGGCCACCCTATGGGCAAGTCCCAGCACATCAGCCGCGAGGGCTGCCGCGCCGCGCGCCCGCCGCTGGAAAAGGCGCCCGAGTCCCAGTCCGGTCAGCGGGTGCGCCATACCTGCGATACGCTGGGCGGCAATTCCGGCTCTCCGATCATCGACAGTTCCGCCCGCCAGGTGATCGCGCTGCACAATTCCGGCAACCGCAACGTGGGCATCAACTACGGCATCCCGATGGCCGAGATCATCGGCCAGTCGAAGGTTCTGAAACCGGGGCCCTTGCCCGCACCCAAACCCCAGCCGATGCTCATGTCGGCCTTTCCCGACAGCCTCGGGGTGGGCGGGGAACTGTCTCTGGTGGCCGATATGCCATCGGACTGCACGCCGGCCTTCGTCGACATCTCGCCCAGCCTGCAACTGACACCGATCCCGCTGGAGATTTTCGAAAAGGTCGATCTTGGGCCCGGCCAGACCCGCTATCAGGTCACCCCCACCAGCCAATATGCCGTCGTCGTGCAGGAGCAGGACGAAAAAGGCGAACATCGCATCGGATACCTGTGCAGCAGCAGCGGCGTCAGCGACGCGGCAGAGCTGAAATCGGCGCTGCGGCTTGTGCTGGCGGACCTCAACAAGGGGCAGCTTTCGGGCAAGGTCACACTCGATGGCGGCACCGTCGACTATGCCTTCAAGAGCTACGTGATCGAGTGATGGGCGTGATCCGCGCGGTCCTCGCCGCGGCGCTGGCCTTTGTTGGCGGCGCGGCCCAGGCGGCCGAGATTTCACTGCGCGATGACCTGCGCCCAAGGCTGGCCCAGCTCTGGCCGATCTACGGAGAGGACACCAACGCGGGCCGCAACAGCCCCGTCCTGTTGCCCGCCGGATCCGTGAACCATCCCTATTACGGCGGGCTGCGGATCATCTCCGTTTCCGGTGTGATCGAACCCGGCGATGCCGAACGGCTGGCCGCGCTGATCGGCCCCGAGGACTCGGTCACCTCCTTTGCCGTCGTCCTTGACAGCCCGGGCGGCAACTTCCTCGAAGGCGTGGCGATGGGCGAAACCCTGCGCCTGTACCGTCAGGGCAACGGCGATCCCGCGCTGAACGGTGTTGTCGTGCTGGCCGAAAGCGAATGCATGTCCGCCTGCGCCGTGGCCTTTGCGCTGGCGGCCCTGCCACGCGATTCCGGCCGGTCGGTGCGCTATGTCGAACAGGGCGCGCGGTTGGGCTTTCACATGCCGTTCGTCCCGCTGGACCAGCAGGCCCGGCAGACGGAAATCGCCGCCGCGATGGATCTGACCTACCAGATCATGTCGGAGTACATCCAATTGATCGGCAACGGCATCGCGCCTTCGGCCTTGGTGCAAAACGCACTGCACTATCGCCGGCCGAATGATTTCTTCCTGCTGCGCGGCGGGTTGGTGACGCGCTTCATGGTTTTTGTTCCCGTCGCCGGACCCAAGGGCGGCACGCCGCTTGCGCTGGCGGGGCTGACCCAGCGCGACGCGTTCAACATGTGCCAGTACCTGACTTACTCAAAGGGCCGGGACATGATCGCCGCCGGGTACGAGTTCTGGCCGGTCGAAATTGGCAGCGAGTTTCCCGATGACACACCGCTGCGGACCCTGTTCGAAAGATACGGCGACCGCCGGCTGGCCAACGATGGATGCAGCATCGAGTGGCAGGAGGGCGACACATTGGGCATCACGCCCTTCGGCGACTGTGGCCGCCAATCCACTGGCGGCGGCTGGTGTGCCGCGCCACGCAACGACTATGGCTACAGCCAGCACGGCGACACCCTGCCACGCGCCACCGGCGCCCTGCTTGCGGACAGCCTCGGCTGTCACGGCGGGCAGTTGACCACACGCTACTACCGCTGGGACGCGGGCAACCGGTTCTTCGAAGAGGAAGACCCGGAGGCCTACAGTTGGGTCGGTGAGCTTTACGATGCGCCCGAGGCGCCGATCCTGCCGATGGACTGGTCCGGTGCGCGGCTCGGGTCCAACGTCAACATCCGCACCGCGCCCGGCGGCGACCGGCTTGCCCGCTGGTCCGAGGGAACGCCGGTCGATGTGCTGGATTGCGCCCTTTCGGCGGACGGGCAGGGGGTCTGGTACCAGGTCCGGAACGGCGGGCAGACCGGCTGGGCCAGCGCCCGCTACATCGACGTGCCGGCGCTGGCGGGATGGGATCTGATGATCCGCCCGGTCGGATTCGAATAGGGCGCCAAGAGGCGGGTTAACGAAACTTCACCGCTTTGTACAAAATGCCGGAATCGCCGTACGTTTTGTACAAAACGTACAAACGTCAGGGGCTCAGACGCCCAGGTAACGCTGCGCCAGATCGGCGCTCAGATCGTCCAGAACCCCGGTCCAGGCGGTGCGCCCCCGGTTCAGGATCACCGCCCGGTCGGACACCTGTGTCAGTTCCTTCAGGCTCTTGTCGATGATCAGGATGGCCATGCCCGTTTCGCGTTTGAGCTGTCCCACCGCGTCCCATATTTCCTGCCGGATCAAGGGCGCCAGCCCCTCTGTCGCCTCGTCCAGGATCAACAGGCGCGGGTTCGTCATCAGCGCCCGCCCGATCGCCAGCATCTGCTGCTCGCCACCCGACAAAGAGCGCGCGACCTGCGTCTTGCGCTCGCTCAGGCGCGGAAACAAGGTGCCCACCTTGCCCATGTCCCAGGGGCCGGGGCGGGCGGCGGCGGTCAGGTTCTCCTGCACCGTCAGGTCCGCGAAACAGCGCCGCCCCTCGGGCACCAGCCCGATCCCCAGTCGCGCGGCGCGATGTGCTGGCAGGCGGCGCAAATCCTTGCTGTCAAACGAAATATGCCCCTCGGCGCGCAGCAGGCGGCAGATGCATTTCACAGTCGTCGTCTTGCCCATGCCGTTGCGCCCCATCAGCGCAACGACCTCGCCCGAGGCGACCTGAAGGTCGACGCCGAACAGCGCCTGGCTGGCGCCATAGGTGGCTTTCAGCCCTTCGACCTGCAAGAGCGCGCTCATGTCTCGTCCCCCAGGTAGGCGTCGCGCACGGCCCTGTCACGGCGGATGTCCTCGACCGTGCCGCTGGCGATCACCCGTCCATAAACCAGCACGCTGACCCGGTCGGCCAGCGCAAAGACCGCGTCCATGTCATGCTCGACCAGCAGGATCGGTGCCTGTGCCCGCAGCCCGTCCAGAAAGTCGGTCAGCTGTGCCGATCCCTCGGTGCCCAGGCCCGCCATCGGCTCGTCCATGACAAAGGCGCGGGGGTCCAGAGTCAGCGCCACCGCCACCTCCAGTTTTCGCCGCTCTCCGTGCGACAGCTCTGCGGTTCGCATCGCCGCTTGCCCGGCCAGCCCGACCCGCTCCAGCGCCGCCTCGGCACGGTCCCGGATCGCCCGGTCGCGCAGCGCCGGGCGGAACATGCCAAAGGGGCGTCCCTGCGCGCCAAGCGCCCCCAGCGCGACGTTCTGGAGAACCGTGTCCTCCATCGCCAACTGACTGATCTGAAAGGTTCTTGCCAGACCGGCGCGGGCGCGGGCCTGTACCGGCAAACCGGTGACGTCGCGACCACCCAGCATCACCTGCCCTGCATCCGGGGCCAGCGCGCCGCTGATCTGCGCGATCAGCGTCGACTTTCCGGCCCCGTTCGGTCCGATGATGGCATGGATCTCTCCGGCGCGCAGCGAGATCGAGACGTCATCCGTCGCCTGCAGAGCGCCGAACGCCTTGCGCAGGCCCCTGGTTTCCAGAACCGCCTCAGCCATGTGCCCGCGCCTTTCCGGCGATCAGCCCGATGACGCCGCCGCGTCCGAACAGTACGATGCCCAGCAACAGCAGGCCGAACCAGATGTGCCAGTAGTCCGACCAGCCGCCGATGTAATGTTCCAGCACCACGAAGAGGCAGGCGCCGACGACCGGGCCAAACAGACGCGCGGTGCCGCCGATGATGATGAAGACGATGAACTCTCCGGACAGTTGCCAACTGAACATGGTGGGCGAGACAAATCGGTTGAGGTCCGCAAACAGCGCGCCCGCCAGCCCGGTGATCGCGCCCGAGATCGTGAAGGCCACAAGGCGCAGGCGGAACGGGTCCAGCCCCACGGCGCGCACCCTCTCGGGCACCTGTCGCGCCGCGTTGAGCGCGAGTCCGAAGCGTGAGCGTGCCAATGCGCCGTTGAACCCGAGCGCCAGCACCAGTGCCGCAAGGCAGAGGCCGTAGAACTGGATCGGCACCAGCGTGTTGAGGCCCGGGAAGCCGTTGCGGACATAGATCGACATGCCGTCCTCTCCGCCGTAGGCCGACCACGAGATGGCAAAATAGTAGAACATCTGTCCGAAGGCGAGCGTGATCATGATGAAGTAGACACCGCTGGTGCGCAGCGACAGCAGGCCGATGACCAGGGCCGCCAGCGCTGAGGCGACGACCGCCGCGAGCCAGATCAGTGGCATCGACTTGGTGCCCTCTATCAGGAAAGGCGTCTCCATCAGCGGCATGTAGTTCTGCGCGTGAAAGGCGAGAATGCCCATCGCATAGCCGCCGATCCCGAAAAACACCGCGTGCCCCAGGCTGACCAGCCCGCCGATCCCCAATGCCATGTTCAGCCCCACCGCCGCCAGCGACAGGATCACGGCGCGGGTGGCCAGCGTGATGGTAAAGGGCTCATCCGCCAGATGCGCGTAGAGCGGCAATGCGACGAGCCCCGCCAGAACGGCGAGGTTGAACAGGGTTTCGCGGGTCATGCGCGTGCTCCGAACAGGCCCGTCGGGCGCCAGATCAGGACAACCGCCATCAGGATGTAGATCGCCATCGAAGAGAGCGAGGCGCCGGTCTGCGTGGCGGCGGCGGGTGCCATGAACAGCTTGAACAGTTCCGGCAGGAAGACCGAGCCCAGCGTGTCCGTCAGCCCCACCAGCAGTGCGCCCACAAGTGCGCCCTTGATCGAGCCGATCCCGCCGATCACGATGGTGACAAAGGCCAGGATGAGAACCGGTTCACCCATGCCCACCTGCACCGACTGGATTGCGCCCACCAGCGCGCCTGCCAGTCCCGCCAACGCCGCGCCGAGCGCAAAGATGAAGGTATAGAGCCGGTCGATATCGACTCCCAGCGCGGCGATCATCTCTCGGTCGTTCTCGCCCGCGCGGATCTGCACGCCGATCCGGGTGCGCGCGATCAGCCAGAAGAGGCCCACCGCCACGGCAAGACCGGCGAGGATCAGCGTCAGCCGATACAGCGGATACTGGATGCCGCCGGGCAGGGTCACGGGGCCGGAAAGCGCTTCCGGCACGTCGAGGTAGAGCGGGAAGGAGCCAAAGACCCAGCGCGTGCCTTCGGAAAAAATCAGGATCAGCGCGAAGGTGGCCAGCACCTGGTCAAGGTGGTCGCGGTCGTAGAGGCGCCGGATCACCACGAGTTCGATCAATGCCCCCGCCGCCGCCGCGCCGGCCAGTGCGGCCACAAGTCCCAGCGCGAAGGACCCGGTTGCGGCCGCCGCCGTGGCCGCGCAGAACGCGCCGACCATGTAGAGCGAGCCATGCGCCAGGTTGATCAGCCCCATGACGCCGAAGATCAGCGTCAGACCGGCCGCCATGAGGAAAAGCATGATGCCGGATTGCAGACCGTTCAGGAACTGCTCGAGGATCAGGGTGGTTGTCATGGGGAATGTCGTCGGGTCGGACGCCCCGGGACGGCCCGGGGCGTACAGGTGTGTTACATCTTGCAGTCGTCGACGTAGGCGTTTGCGCGGTCTTCCATAGCGGTGGCGACGATCTTGTTGGTAAAGATGTCGCCTTCCTTGATGACCTCGCGGACGTAGACGTTCTGGATCGGGTGGTTGTTGGCCGCGAAGGAGAATTCACCCCGCACGCTGTCAAACTCTGCCGCCTTGAGCGCCGCGCCGAACCCGGCCTCGTCCGAGATCTCGGCCTTGTCCAGCGCCGAAAGCATCAGGTTGGCGGTGTCATAGCCCTGCGCCGCGTAGATCGACGGCAGCCGGTCGTATTTCGCCTCGAAGGCCTCGACGAAGGTGGCGTTGGCGGCGTTGTCCAGGTCCTTGGACCAGGTCGAAGAGTTCTTGACCCCAAGTGCCGCGTCCCCCACGGCCTGCAGGATGCCCTGGTCAAAGCTGAAGGCCGGGCCGACCAGCGGCAGGTCCACGCCGGAATCCGCGTATTGCTTGAGGAAAGAGATGCCCATGCCGCCGGGCAGGAAGAAAAAGACCGAATCCGCGCCACTGGCCCGGATCTGCGCGATCTCGGCGGCATAGTCGGTCTGGCCCAGCTTGGTATAGACCTCGCCCGCCAGGTCACCTTCGTAGAAGCGCTTGAAGCCGGTCAGGCTGTCCTGGCCCGCGGGGTAGTTGGGCGCGAGGATGAAGGTGTTCTTGAACCCGGCCTGCGTGGCATAGGCGCCCGCGCCTTCGTGCAGGTTGTCGTTCTGGTAGGAGACCGAGAAATACCTGGCATTGCAGCCCCGCCCGGCCAGCTGCGCCGGGGCGGCGTTGGTCGACAGGTAGAACTTGCCCTGCGCCGTTGCCGAAGGCACCACCGCCATCGCGAGGTTGGACCAGACGATGCCGGTGAGCAGGTCGACCTTTTCCGACTGGATCATCTTGTCGGCCAGTTGCACGGCCACGTCGGGTTTGCGCTGGTCGTCCTCGATGACCACCTCGAGATCGGTCCGTCCCGACTGTTCGATGGCCAGCATGAAGCCGTCGCGCGTGTCGATGCCAAGGCTTGCACCACCGCCGGACAGCGTGGTGATCATGCCCACCTTGACCTCGGCCGCGGCCGGCAGGGCAAGGGCGGCGCACAGCAGCCCGCCCGTCGTCAATGTCTTGAGACTCATGGAATTCTCCCGGTTGTCAGATGTCAGAACGCGCGGAACGTCAGCGTCGTCAGCGTGCGTTCGATCCCGTCGATGTCCAGCAGGTTGTCGTTGATGAATTTGCCCGTGTCCTCTTCCTTGGGGATGTAGATCTTGAGGAGCAGGTCATACTCGCCGCTGGTCGAGTAGAGCTCGGAATGGATTTCGCGCAGGGCGATGTCGCCGGCCACGCGATAGGCGGTGCCGGGGCGGCATCGGATCTGGACGAATACGCAGTTCATGGAACCCTCCTTTCCGGTCGTGCGCAGACTAGACCCGATATCGCGCCATGATTCCAGCCCTTTGACAGGCTCTTGCGCGGAACGGTCTGCGCGGCGACAGTGACAGGGATGTCTGCAGGGGAGAAAGCCAGTGACCGAACAACTTGCGGGGGATGCGGTGTTCCCGGACCTGCGCGGCACGTCGGTCTTCATCACCGGCGGCGGCGCGGGGATCGGGGCCGCGCTGACGGAGGCTTTTCTCGAACAGGGCGCCCGGGTGGCCTTTTGCCAGCGCTCGGACGTGACGGTATTCTGCGACCGGATGGAAACCCGGCACGGCAACCGCCCGCTGTTCCTGCAATGCGATGTCACCGACGAACCCGCGCTGCGCGCCGCGATGGCCGAGGCGGCGCGGCAACATGGCCCGATCACGGTGCTGGTCAACAACGCGGCCAATGACACCCGCCACGATACGCTCGAGATCAGCTCTGCCGAATGGGATGACCTGATCGCGGTCAACCTGAAAAGCTATTTCCTGACAACCCAGATCGCCGTGCCAGGTATGATGGAGGCGGGCGGCGGGGCCATCGTCAACTTCAGTTCGATCAGCTACATGCTGGGCATGGCAGAGATGACGGCCTATACCACCGCCAACGGCGGGATCACCGCCATGACACGCGGCCACGCGCGCGAATTCGGCCGCGACGGCATCCGCGTCAACGCAGTGGCGCCGGGGTGGGTCCTGACGGAACGCCAGCTGCGGCTCTGGGCCTCGCCCGAGGCCCTGGACGACTTTCTGACCAAGCAGTGTCTTGGCCGTCATCTGGAACCGGCGGATCTTGCCGGGCCCGTGCTTTTCCTGGCTTCCAAGGCCAGCGCAATGATTACCGGACAATGCCTTGCCGTCGACGGCGGGGTCGTCACCACCGCCGCCTGAAGGATCAAAGATGCCGCAACCCGCCACGCTTTCCGCCACCCGATGCATTCTTGGCGAAGGGGCGCTGTGGCACCCGGATCGCGGCAGTTTCCTGTGGTTCGATATCCTGGGGCACCGGCTTTACGAACACGACGGGCAAACGGAACGACACTGGCAGTTCGATCGCGCGGTTTCGGCGGCCGGTATCGTGGAGGTCTCGCGCCTGCTGATCGCCTCCGAGCGGGACCTGTTCCTGTTCGACCTGGACAGCGCCTCGGAAACCCGTCTCTGCGACCTCGAGGCCGACAACCCGGTGACGCGGTCCAATGATGGCCGCGCCGATCCGCAGGGCGGTTTCTGGATCGGGACGATGGGATACAAGGCCGAACCGGGAGCCGGGGCGATCTATCGGTGGTACAAGGGCGAGTTGCGGCAGCTTTTTGGCGAGATTACTATTCCCAACGCGATCTGTTTCGCCCCCGATGGCGGGCACGCCTATTTCACCGATACGCCGACCCGGGTGATCCGCCGCGTCGCCTTGGACGCCGAGGGCTGGCCTGTGGGCGATCCGGAGACCTGGCTGGACCTGCGGCCCGAGGGGCTGAACCCCGATGGCGCTGTCACCGATGCGGCAGGCAACCTTTGGAATGCGCAATGGGAGGCCAGCCGCGTTGCCAGTTACGCGCCGAACGGGCGGTTCCTGCGCAGTTTCGCCCTGCCCACTACGCAGACGACCTGCCCGGCCTTCGGGGGGGCGGATTTCGACCGTTTGATGGTCACCTCTGCCGCCGAAGGCCGCCCGGAGGAGGACGGGGCGGCAGGGAACACCTTTGTTTTCAAGACGGATGCTCGGGGCAGGGCGGAACCGCGCGTTGTTCTGGCGTAAGGTGCGCATCTTCCGCGCACCTCAATCCCTTCACCGTGCAACCAATACAGCCGTCAATCCTTATCCAGCTGCATTCCAACGTGGAAACAAAGCTTCAGGAAAACCTGTAATTTTTCTCTTCCTGGTGGTTCTTGCAGTGACATGACCGGCAAAGCGCTATGGCCGTAAACACGCGTTCACCGCTACAGATATCAGAACAAAACTCGTCACCGCAGACGTCCAGCGCGGCGCCCACCCGCATCAACTCCATTGCCGTTACACCGCAATGAAAACACTCCACAAAGTCGATTGCGCTATCCAGTTCTTCCTGGGTCAACCGCCCCAAGAGATCACATTTAACCTTACTCAATTTCCGCCACCTCCCGGCTTTTCTATCGTGGTTGTCCACTAATTTTAATCAATGCGGATTCGATTTGCCTTGCGGCGCCTCAAAGACAGGGAGTTTTACATCTGGTAATCGGTTTCTGTTGACAATCCTGAATTGAAATCGCCCAGGCGTTCCCTTGGCGGTACACGTTTAATTTGTTCAATCTGTGGTTGCCACACGTGTGATTCCATTTGCTCAATTCCTGTCTTTGCTTGGGTGCCGGAATTGAGGCAAGTCAAGCCGGGCGCTCAATCTGTCAATAATGGCCATGGGCCCGCGTTCTGATCCAAGCTTTCGAAGGATTGCGGCTTGCTACTTGCAGAAGCGGTCAAATCGAACCGTGAGCGAATTGTGATAGACATGGCCGTTTGCCCCGGCCGAACTGGATGCAGATCGAATAAGCTTGGCAGACCGGCGGGACCTGCAGGCGGTTTCCACTGACACACCACGACATGCCGACAAGCCGTTCACAAGAACCCTGAGTCCATGGTTTCCTAGGCTGTCCACGCGCGTAAACCCCGCCTGCGGCCAAAAATCCACTGGTCCAAAGCGGACGACACGGGCACTCTATCCCCCATGTCCACATCCACCCATCGCGACCAGCTGCGTCCCGGGGAAACCCTTGCGCAGTTTCCCCCTGCCACCGACGCGGGTCTGCGGTTCATCGGCTGGATCGAGACGCCTTTCAGGGTGCGCGCCGATTGCCCCCGGCAGGGCGATCCCGAGCAGGGGCCGGACTGTACCGTGATCCTTGATGCGGTCTACTCACCCGCACTGGACGGGATCGAACAGTTCGAATTCATCGAAGTGCTGTACTGGCTGCACGAGGCGCGGCGCGATCTGCTGACGCAAAGCCCAAAGGCCGACGGGCGGACACGCGGCACTTTTTCACTGCGCAGCCCGCTGCGCCCCAATCCCATCGGCACCAGTATCGTCCGGCTGATCGCACGCGATGGCGCAGCCCTCACGGTGCGCGGGTTGGATTGCCTGAACAACACGCCGCTTCTGGATATCAAGCCGTACCGGTGTTCCTTTGCCGTTCAGGCGCGGGCAAAGCCCGGTGTCTCAACCTGAGAACAGCCCCCCGAAACGCTCGCGCAGGGCCGCCTTCTGCACCTTGCCCATCGTGTTGCGCGGCAGGGCGTCGACGACTTCGATGTGCCGGGGATGCTTGAACCGCGCCAGCTTTGCCGTCACCTCGCCGCGGACGGCGTCTAGGTCGGGTGTGGCGCCCGGTTCGGGCACGATGACCGCCACCGGGGTCTCTCCGAAATCCGGATGCGGCACGCCGACCACGGCGCTTTCCAGCACGCCCGGTTGGTCATCCAGCAGTTCCTCGATCTCCTTGGGGTAGATGTTGAACCCGCCAGAGATGATCAGATCCTTGCCGCGTCCGACGATGGTGACGTAACCGTCCTCGCTCATCTGGGCGAGGTCGCCGGTGATGAAAAAGCCGTTCTCTCGCAATTCCGCCGCGGTCTTTTCCGGCATCTGCCAGTAGCCCTGAAAGACGTTCGGGCCGCGCACCTCCAGCATCCCGATCTCGCCGCGCGGCAGTTCGGCTCCCGCTTCGTCGCAGACCCTGGCCTCCACCCCCGGCAGCGGCAGGCCGACGGTGCCGGCGCGGCGGTCGCCGTCGTAGGGGTTGGACGTGCTCATGTTGGTTTCAGTCATGCCGTAGCGTTCAAGGATGCGGTGCCCGCTGCGTGCCTCGAACTGGCGATGCGTTTCGGCAAGCAGGGGCGCCGAGCCGGAGATGAACAGCCGCATGTTCCCCGCCACCTCGACCCCGAAACGCGGGTTGTCCAGCAGGCGGGTGTAGAAGGTCGGCACGCCCATCAGGCTGGTCGCCTTGGGCATCCAGTCGATCAGAGCGTCGGGGTCCAGTTTCGGGAAGAACACCATCGCGCCTCCCGCCGCCAACATCACGTTGGTCGCCACGAACAGCCCGTGGGTGTGGAAGATCGGCAGCGCGTGCAACAGCACGTCGTCCTTGGTGAATCGCCAGAGGTCGACCAGCGTCAGCGCGTTGGACAGGAGGTTATCCTGGCTCAGCATCGCGCCCTTGGAGCGGCCCGTGGTGCCCGATGTGTAGAGAAAGGCGGCGATGTCATCACTTGCGCGCGGTTCGACGGCGGCTTCTTCGGGGGCTGCGTCTGCCCGTTCGGCAAGCGTGCCCGTCCCGTCCGGGCCCAGCGTCTCGCAATGGGCGCCGCAGCGCGCGGCGACCTCGCCCAGAAGGCGGGCATCGGCCGGGTCGCAGACCAGCACCCGGGCGCCCGAGTTCTCGACGAAATAGGCGATCTCGTCGCCCGTGTAGCCGGTGTTCAGCGGCAGAAAGACCACCCCAGCCTGGATGCAGCCAAAGACCAGCGCCAGCGCGTCGGCGCATTTTTCCACCTGCAGGGCCAGCCGGTCGCCGGGTGCAAGGCCCAGATCGCGCAGCGCCCCGGCGAACTGGGCCACGCGCGCGGTGAACCCGGCATAGCTGATCTGCCCACCGTCCGGGAGGTGCAGAAAGACAGAGCTGTTCGCGGTCTGATGACCGAGGAGCGTGTCGTATAGCGGGTTGGGCATGGGGCTCTCCTGCTGGGCTGGTCCCTCGTGTTTAAACGCAGGTTGCACGGGGGGTAAAGCGCGCTCACTGCGGGTGGTCGATCGGCTGCAAGAGGGCCGAAAGCGCATCCCGGGTCGTCTGCCAGCATTCGGCCAGATCGGCCTGGTGCGCGCCCAGTTCCAGTGTGTTCCCGGCCTTGGCCGCCTGTTCGATCTCCTGCAACAGCGCCCCTAGCCGGGCCGCACCTATCATCCCGGCGGAACCGGCCATGCGGTGTGCCTCTGCCGCCAACGTGGCCCGCCCACCGGCACCGGCCTTGGCGAGGTCTGGCATGGAATGCTGGAAATCGGTCATTTCGAACAGGAATCTCTCGTGCAGGTGCCGCAGACGCGACGGGGCCAGTCCCTGACGCATTTCCTCGAGGTGTGCCTCGTCGATCACGGCGGTCCGGTCACCCGTCGCGGGTGAGGTCAGCGGTGCAGGGCGGACCGGCGCTCCTTCTGTCAGGACCTCGGTCAGGACATTGCGGATCGCGTCCAGCGTCAACGGCTTGATCAGGACCGCCTGCATTCCGGCGGCATAAAAGGCATCGACCTCTTGTGGCAGGGCGTGGGCTGTGGTGGCGACCACCGGTGTCGCTGCGTTGAGCCCATCGGCGCGCCGCAATGCGCGCGCCACGTCGATCCCGTCCATTCCGGGCATCGAGATATCCATCATGATCACGTCGAAACGCCGGGACGCCAGGATCTCGAGCGCCGTCTCGCCGCTAATCGCGGTCTCGACCCGGTGGCCGTCGCGCTCCAGCAGGTCGCGCCCCACCAACCGGTTGATCTCGTTGTCCTCGACCAGCAGGACATCGCAGGCCGGGGGAGGTGCGCTTGGTTCCCTGCTGGGCGGCTCGGGCATGGGTTTCTCTTCCGGTGGGGCCAGCGGCACCCGCAGCCAGAAGACGCTGCCATCACCCGGTTCGCTTTCCGCGCCCAGTTCGCCCCCCAGGACCGAGGCCAGTCGCAGCGAGATACCCAGCCCCAGCCCGGTGCCCGAGGTGCTGCGTCCATAGGTGCTGTCGATGGTGACGAAGTCCTCGAAGATCCGGTCGATGTCCTCTTCGGCGATGCCGATCCCGGTGTCCGTCACGCGCAACTCGACCGCTTCCAGCCCGGCCGCACAATCCGCTTCCACCGTGACGCGCCCGTTCCAGGTGAACTTGATCGCGTTTCCGACGAGGTTCAGCAGGATCTGGCGCAGCCGGTCAGGGTCGCCGTAGACCCGGTGCAGTTCGGGGTTGGGCGGGACCAGGATCAATCTGTTGCCGCGGGCGCTTGCGTGCTGGCTCTGGTTGTCGACGATGTCCTCCAGCAGCGTTACCAGGTCAAAGCCTGTCTTGCGCAGGGTCATCTTGCCCGCATCCAGCCGCGAGATGTCCAGAACGTCGTTCACATGGCCCAGCAGAATGCGCCCGGAATCGCGCACGATCCGCAAGTAGCGCTGGTGCCGCGCATCCAGCGACCGATCGTCGACCAGTTCCAGCGTGCCCAGCATCCCGTTCAGCGGCGTGCGCATTTCGTGGCTCATGACGGCCAGCAGCTCGGCCTTCTGCCTTTCGCCCGCAATGGCGCGGTCTCGGGCGCGCTTCAGCTCGGCCTCGTTGCGCACCCGATCCGAGATGTCCCGCAGGAAGGCAACGTAGATTTCGCCCTTGGGGCTTTGAACCCGGGCCAGGGACAGGTCGACGGGAAAGACCGTGCCGTCGCTGCGGCGCGCATCCAGCCGCACGATCCCCTTGCCGATCACGCGCGCGTCGCCGTCCCGGCGGAACCGGGCCATCCCGCGCCGATGCGCGGCGCGGTAGTGATCCGGTACGATCAGGTCGGCCATGTCCGCGCCCAGAGCCTGGTTGCGGTCATAGCCGAAGATGCGCTCGGCGGCGCCGTTGTAGTCGAGGATGCGCCCACCGGCGTCAGAGACAACGACCGCGTCCAGTGATGTGGAAAGGATGGTCTCGATCCGCTCGCGGGTTTCGCGGTTGGCGCGGGCCTCGGCCTCGCTCTTGCGGGCCAGTCGGAACAGCATCAGGGCCAGCACCGCCAGGAGGATCACAAGGGCCACGGTCAGAAGGCCGACGCGCACCATGCTCCGGCTCAGGCTGTCGCGCTGTTCAAATCCCTGTTGCGAAAAGAACTCGACCCCGGCGAGGCTGGTATCGCGCACGATACTGCGCACCGATCGCGTGTCTTCGGCCAGTCCGGGCAGGGCGGCCTCCAAGGCTGCGTCCGGCCCGTCGATCAGGGGGAGCCATTTGCCGCGGAAGGCCCGGATTTCCTCGATCCGTTCAGGCATCACGCCGATCTGCATCAGGGTTTCGAACCGGTGGCTCTCGGTCAGCGTCTCGATCCGGCTGTAGAAGATGTCATAGCGCAAGCGGACTTCGCTCAGGGAACCATCGCCCGTGGCGGCGCGCAGGGCGGCGATTTCCAGCGCCATCAATTCGACTTCGGCCTGGCCGAGGGTCCATTGCATGTTGTCCGCCGCCGAGGAGGCCAGCCGCCGTGTCTGTTTCTGCAGGTCCAGGACCAGCACCGCGATGGACAAAATGATCATCACGAGGACGATCCCCGTCACCCAGTTCGGCAGGCCGGATGTCCAGGCGGGTCCGTCGCGGCCCCGGGCGGTGCCTTCGGTTCCCTGGGTCATGTGGCGCAGCCGCCCGAGGAAGAGCGCGGTTGGCTGTATCTTTGCGTGATCGAGGCATGGGTGGCTCGGATCATCCGGATCTCCTAGCTGGCCAACGGCCCTGCCCAGAAAAACGGGGCAGAAGGGCGGATGCAAGAGGCCAAAGCTGGTCAGGCGGCCATCTGACCGGAACTGGGGTTTGTATTAGATATCGTTTTCTGTATATTTCAGGGTTCCTGAGACGCCGCGCCGAGCTATATTACCCCGGCGTGTATATCCGCCATTGGCACAGATGGGACGAGTTGAAAGATGAGAATTCTGGTTGCAGACGACCACGACCTGGTGCGGGATACGATTGCGGCTTACCTGGATGGCGCGGATGTCGAAGAAGTCTGTACCGTTGCCACGCTGCAGGACGCGGTTTCGCTCGCCAGGTCGAGCGGCAGCTTTGATCTCGTCCTTCTGGATTACAACATGCCGGGCATGAATGGACTTGAGGGGCTGGAGCGCATGCGCGCCGCGAACGAGGGGCGGCCCGTGGCAATCCTGTCCGGCAGCGCCACGCGCGACGTGGCCACGGCGGCGTTGAAAGAGGGGGCACAAGGGTTCATCCCCAAGACCCTCAGCGCCCGGTCGCTGCTGACGGCAGCCCGGTTCATGGCCGCAGGAGAGGTCTACACCCCGATCGAGTTCCTGAAATCCTCTGGCAAGGGCGAGGATGACATTCTAACCCGCAGGGAACAGCAGGTTCTGCAAGGCATCTGCGAGGGCAAGTCCAACAAGGAAATCGCCCGCGATCTCGAACTGCAGGAGGTCACGGTCAAGCTTCACGTCAAGACGCTCTCGCGCAAGCTGGAGGCGCGCAACCGGACACATGCCGCCATGATCGGGCGGGACCGGGGACTGATCTGAACACCGGGCCCGCGTTCGTTCTACTCTTGGCGCAAGGCCAAGCGGATCGGGCCGGAGGCGACCATTGGGTCCACGGGACGTCCCTTCTGCGTGGCAGTCAGTGGCAGCGTCGCAGCGACCCGGCGCACCCTTGGCATCAGCGGGCGCCAGTCGTGGGCCAGCGTCCTTGCCACGTCTGACGGGCACAGGCTCTTGCCGGGCCCGCGTGCTCGGGCCAGATCCATCAGGGCAGAGGCGATCTCTGCGTCAGTTGGGTCCATAGCGGCGCCGTTCTATCGTCACGCGCCCCTGTGCATCCGCCCGGACGATATGCAGGTCGCCGTACTCGATCGGCATGGGGGCGGACAGGTTCAGGTCTTCCCAGATCGTTGCGATATTGCCCTTGTTCCCGATCCAGATCAGCGTTTTCCCGGCACCGCTCTGTACCAGGCCGGCGGTCGGCGCTTCCTGTGGCAGGCGGTTTACGGCCAGCCCGCGCGCGCCCGCCAGGGGCGCGGCGGTGTCGAGGTTGCGCTTTATGCCGGGGCTGAAGATCAGGTCGATGTCGAAATCCTTGACCGCCTCGACCAACGCCCGCGCGCGTTCGTGGCCCCGTGCATTCAGGTCCTCGCCGTCTCGGTCGGCGTGGCGGGTGACGATCAGCGTGGAGTTGGGGGCAAGCGTCAGATTCTGGCTCGGCATCATGCCACAGGCAGGGACAAGCGCGGCGGTGGCCAGCAGGAAGAAACGGCGGTTCATGGCAACTCTCGTCTGGTTTTCGGTCAGGTTAACGCCACGTCATTTTTTGGGCAACGTCCGATGGCGGCCCCTTTGGCAACCATGAAAAAGCCCGAAGTCCGGCAGGGACTTCGGGCCTCTTCGCGTCCGCGATGCGCGCCGTGGCTCAGCCCAGGGCGGCGTCGCAGCGTTTGCAGGTGGCGGGGTGGGCATGGTGGCCCACGTCGGGCAGGATCTTCCAGCAACGCTGGCACTTCTCGCCCTCGGCCTTTTCAAAGACCACGCCGACGCCTTCGACCTCGGGCATACGGTAGGCCTCGTTGGGCATCGGATCTCCGGTCAGGAAGATGTCCGAGGTGATGCAGACGTCCTCGAAGGCGACCGACTTCAGCGCCGTCAGCATGTCGGGCTCACGCACATGCACCACCGGGGCCGCCTCCAGCGAGGCGCCGATCACCTTGTCGGTCCGCTGCACCTCAAGCGCGGCGGTAACGACGCGGCGGGCGCGGCGCACCATCTGCCACTTGGCGGCAAGAGGTTCGTCCAGCCAGTCCTTGGGCGTCTCGGGGATGTCCTGCAAGTGGATCGAACTGTCGTCACCCGGGAACCGTTCCAGCCAGACCTCTTCCATGGTGAACACCAGGATCGGCGCCAGCCAGGTGGTCAGACGGTGGAACAGCAGGTCCATGACCGTCCGCGCGGCGCGGCGGCGCGCGGTGTCGCCGTCGCAGTACAGCGCGTCCTTGCGGATGTCGAAGTAGAAGGCCGACAGTTCCACGGTGCAGAAGTTGAAAAGCTGCTGGTAGACGCCTTGGAAATCATAGGCGGCATAGCCTTCGCGCACCACATGATCCAACTCCGCAAGACGGTGCAGGATGTAGCGTTCCAGTTCCGGCATGTCCTTGGCGTCGACGCGCTGGTCCTCGGTGAAATGCGTCACCGCTCCCAGCATGTAGCGCAGGGTGTTGCGCAACCGGCGATAGCCGTCCGCGGTGCCCTTGAGGATTTCCGGGCCGATGCGCAGGTCGGCGGTGTAATCGGCCTGCGCCACCCAGAGCCGCAGGATATCGGCGCCGTATTGCTTGGTCACATCCTCGGGCGCCACGGTGTTGCCGAGCGACTTGGACATCTTGTTGCCCTTCTCGTCCAGCGTGAAACCATGGGTCAGCACGCCGCGATAGGGCGCGCGGCCCAGCGTGCCACAGGCCTGCAACATCGAGGAATGGAACCAGCCGCGGTGCTGGTCGGTGCCTTCAAGATACAGGTCCGCGATGCCGTCCTCGGACCCGTCCGGGCGGTCGCGCAGCACGAAGGCATGGGTCGACCCACTGTCGAACCAGACGTCGAGGATGTCGAACACCTGTTCCCACTCGCTGGGGTCATAGTCATTGCCCAGAAAGCGTTCCTTGGCGCCGGGCTTGTACCAGGCATCCGCGCCTTCGGCCTCGAAGGCCTCCAGGATGCGGGCGTTCACGGCCTCGTCGCGCAGCAGGAAATCCGCATCCGTCGGCATCGCGGCGCGTTTCACGAAGCAGGTCAGGGGGACACCCCAGGCGCGCTGCCGCGAAAGGACCCAGTCGGGCCGCGCCTCGATCATCGAATACAGCCGGTTGCGCCCGGTCTGCGGCGTCCATGTCACCAGCTTGTCGATGCTGGTCAGGGCGCGTTCGCGGATCGTCTTGCCATAGTCGTCCTGCCCGTCGCCGACCTCGCGGTCGATGGCGGCGAACCATTGCGGCGTGTTGCGGTAGATCACCGGGGCCTTGGACCGCCAGCTATGCGGATAGCTGTGTGTCATCCGCCCGCGTGCGATCAACCCGCCGACCTCGACCAGCTTGTCGATCACAGCGGTGTTTGCTTTGCCTTCCTTGCCCTTGGCGGTGATGACCTCCAGCCCCTTGAGCAGCGGCACATGAGACAGGAATTCGCCCGCCTCGCCGATGTTGTGGGTCATCCGGTCCATCCAGCCGCGCTTGACGAAGGCATCATAGTCCTCCTGGCCGTGGCTGGGCGCCGTGTGGACAAAGCCCGTGCCGGCCTCGTCGGTGACATGGTCGCCGTCGATCATCGGAACGTCGTAGTCCCAGAAGCCTTCGCCGCCCTCGACGCCGCGGAAGGGATGCGCAAGGGTCAACCCTGCCAGTTCATCGGCAGAAACATCGCGCACACGCGTCCATTGGCCGTCCGAAAGGCGCGCCTTTGTAAGCACTTCCTCGGCCAGCGCATCGGCCAGCAAGTATTTGTCGCCGACCTTGACCCAGCATTCCTCGGGCGTGCCCGTGACCTCGTAGAGACCGTAAGAGATCTCGGGATTGTAGGCGACGGCCTTGTTCGAGGGGATGGTCCAGGGGGTGGTGGTCCAGATGACGACGCGGACACCGGCCAAGTCGCCGGTCGCGTTCTGCGCGGCAAACGGCACCCAGATCGTGTGCGACTTGTGATCGTGGTATTCGACCTCGGCCTCGGCCAGGGCGGTCTTTTCCACCGGGGACCACATCACCGGTTTGGACCCCTGGTAGAGCGTTCCGTTCATCAGGAACTTCTGGAACTCTTCCGCGATCACGCGTTCGGCGTGAAAATTCATCGTCAGGTAGGGATCGGCCCAGTTGCCGGTCACGCCCAGGCGCTTGAACTCCTCGCGCTGGATGTCGATCCATCCCTCGGCGAACTTGCGGCATTCCTGGCGAAAGTCGACCACGTCGACCTCGTCCTTGTTCTGGCCCTTTTCGCGGTACTTCTGCTCGATCTTCCATTCGATCGGCAGGCCGTGGCAGTCCCAGCCGGGCACATAACGTGCGTCGCGGCCCATCATCTGCTGCGAGCGGACGATGAAATCCTTGAGCACCTTGTTCAGGGCATGGCCGATGTGCAGGTTGCCGTTGGCGTAGGGCGGGCCGTCGTGCAGGGTAAAGGCCGGGCGGCCCTCCTTTTCGCGCAGGCGGTCATAGACGCCGATTTTCTCCCAACGGGCCAGCCAGTCGGGTTCGCGCTTGGGCAGGCCGGCGCGCATGGGGAAATCGGTTTTCGGCAGGGACAGCGTGGCCTTGTAGTCGGGCACTGTCGTTTCGGTCGTGTCGGCGCACATTTGTGGCGTCCTTTGAATCACTGGTGTCGGTCAGGATGTTGGGGCGGCGCGACGTCTCATACGCCTTGTCCCGGCGGCTCGTATCCTCAGAGCGCCGGGCATGTAATTCGAATGATGAACACATGATACGTCATCTTGCGGGCCTTATAGGCCCGCCGCGCGGGCGCGTAAAGTGGGCAGGGGTCGGCGGGAACCTGCGATGCCGCCTTGCAGCATGGGCGGGAAATGGCTGTCGGATGACAGCCTTGGGTTGATTCCGCCGGAACCCGCCGAGTCGAAACTGCCGTTTCGGCAGGCCTTTTCCGATCCCACGCCGCGCGCGGGATCGACGGCTGTTCCGGGCGCTTTTCATCTCCATCTGAAAGACAGGCGCCGGGCACTCCGGCGCGCGAGGAGGAAAGGAAGGCCAGATGACACATCAAACGACAGACCCGTACCTGCGACAACACGAGGCCCGGTACGCTCCCGAAGAGCGCATCGACGAGCGCCTTGCCAGTTCGCGCCGCTCAGGCGGCTCGGCACTGGGCATCGCCGTGGCGCTGATCGTTGCCATCGGCATCGTGGCATTGATCGCCTTCGGCCCCGGCGCGACCACCGAGCCGGTCGCACCTGCCGAAGCGCCCGCCGCGGTGGATCCGAACACGACCGGCGATCCCGCAACCGGGCCCTCGGCCGTGGACCCGGCACCGGGCAGCGTCCCGCCCGAAGCGGACACCGACGGTCCGAGCGCGCCGATCGCACCGGCGGTCCCCGCCGAGTGATCGACCTCGGACAAGGGCACAAACCGGGGCCGGTCTGACCGGCCCCGGTCTTTTTTTGCCTCAAACGGTGCAGATCACTGCAGATTCGGGCCGCCTGCGGCAGTGCGCCGCTTGCGCTACCACGCCTCTCCGGCTTTCCCTATCCGGTGGGAGGGGCGGCATGTCCAGAAAACTCGACATCGCGATCGCCGGGGCCGGAATGGGCGGGCTGGCGGCGGCCACGGCGCTGCGGCAGTCCGGCCACGACGTGACCGTCTTCGACCAGTTCGAGGCGCCCGCGCCGGTGGGCTCGGGGCTGGTGATGCAGCCCGTGGGGCTGGATGTGTTGGAACACCTCGGCGCGTTGCCTGCCGCGATGGCGCAGGGCAACCGCATCCACCGCATGTTCGGCCACGAGGCCAGCAACGGCCTGCCGGTGCTGGACGTGGCCTATGACGCCCCGGGTGTGCCCCGGTTTGGCCTGGCGATTCACCGGGCCGCTCTGTTCCAGGCGCTGTTCGACACCGCCTTGGCGTCTGGCGCCCGTTTGGAACCCGGCCACCGGGTCACCGGCGAAAGGGACGGCATGCTTTTGTTCGACAGGGGCAGTGCAGGTCCTTTCGATCTCATCGTGGATGCCACGGGGGCTGGCTCTCCACTGTCACCGATGCGCGCGCGGCCGCTGGGCTATGGCGCGCTCTGGGCGACGGTGAACTGGCCGGACGCGACCGAATTGCCGCGCAACGAATTGCGGCAGGCCTATCGCCGCGCCGACCGGATGATGGGCGTCCTGCCGCTGGGGGCCGTTCCGGAGCAGGAGGGATTTCGCAGCGCGATCTTCTGGTCATTGCCCTCCGACAGTCATGCCGCCTGGCAGGAGCGAGGGCTGGAGGCCTGGCGCGCCGAGGCCGTGGCGCTCTGGCCGGATTTCGCGCCCTTCATCGGCCAGATCACCGATCCGGGCCAGATGACGATGGCGCGCTACGCGCATGGCACCCTCCGGCGCCCTTTTCGCGAGGGGGTCGTGCATATCGGTGATGCGGCGCATCGCGCCAGCCCGCAGCTGGGGCAGGGCGCGAACATGGCGCTGCTGGATGCCTGGGCCCTGGCGCAGGCGCTTAAACTGGCGCATGACGATCTGCCGCTTGCCGCGCTGACCTATGCCCGGGCGCGGCGCTGGCACGTCCGCAGTTACCAGCTGATGAGCCGGCTGTTCACGCCCCAATACCAGGGCGACAGCCGCCTGCTGCCCATCCTGCGCGACCGGGTGCTGTACCCGATGTCTACGCTGAAACCGATTCAGGGTATCCTGACGCGGCTTGTCTGCGGGGACCTTCTGCCTCCGTTCGGTTCGCTTGTGCCGCCCGAAGCATGACGCGGCTTGCCAGCGCGGCCTCTGCCCTGCGGTCGGAGGCCCTGCGCAGGAGGCGCAGCACAATGGCCGCAATGCCGATGCAAATCCAGAACGCCTGAATCAGGGCCGAGGCCAGGTTGAAATCATGGCTGAGGCCGATCAGCACAAGCGATGCGGCAGCCGTATTGCCGACGAAATAGGATAGGCAATCCCCGGTCACCACGCGAAAGCTGAGCGCCGCGTAGACACCGACGTAGAGGAAGAAACCGCAGAGGCCGATGGCGCGAAAGATGTCCTCTGGCTTTGCGCTGGACAGGAAATCGATCATTGGAAAAGGATCCGGGCAAATGGGAATGGGCGGAAACAACACCGCCATCCTGTGCCGGAGGCACGTTTGGCGCGAGTGCGGTAAACCCGACTTTCCCGTGGACTATCCGAACAAGGACCCCACCCAGTAGGCGATCCCCGCCGCCACCCCGCCGATGGCGAGTGTCTCCAGTCCCGAGCGCCACCACGGCGCCAGGGACCAGATGCTCTTCAGCGATCCGATGGCAAAGAAGGTCACCAGGGTCAGTACGCTGGCCACGGTAAAACCATGCGTCAGCCCGATCAGGAAGGGCAACAGCGGCACGGCCCCGGCCACCAGGAAGGCGCCGAATGTGACCAGCGCAGCCCGCATGGGGTGGGGGTCGACGGACCCGATGCCGTATTCGCCTTCCAGCATCGTTTCGATCCAGATCTTGCGGTTCTGCGCAATCTGCGCGACCGCCTCGTCCAGAGTCGTTCCGGACAGGCCCTTTTGCCGCAGGATCTCGCGCAGTTCGCGCCGCTCACCATCGGGATAGAGAAGGATATGGCGTTCCTCGACCTGGCGCAGGCGCAACTTGTTGTCGCGGTCGGCCTTGGTGGCCGAGTAATTTCCGGCCGCCATCGAAAACCCGTCGGCCAGCACGTTGGCCAGCCCAAGCGCCACGATCACGAAGGGCGACAGGCCGGCGCCCGCCACCCCGGCGACGATGGCAAAGGTTGTTACACAGCCGTCTATGGCGCCATAGACCGCATCGCTCAGGTCGCCACGGCCGGGCGGATGAGCCAGCCGCTCTGCGATTTCGGTTTCGGAATGGCCATGTTCCGGCAGTTCCATGCGCCCGCTCTCCCTTGTCCCGTCCTTCTTGGTTGGCGCTGCCGGAACCTGCGGTCAAGGGCGCGGGCGTCGCACCCTCAGGCTTCGGGTGCCGCCGTGGCGCGGGTTTGTGCCCAGCGGTTGACCCAAGCCAGCCCCGCCAGCGACAGGCCCAGGAGCAGGAAGGAAAAGACGCGCACCAGCCCCGCCAGTCCCGAAATGTCGATTAGAAAGACCTTGGCCACCGCCACTGCGATCACGGCGATCCCGGCCCGGCGCAACCCGTCAGAGCTGCGTGCCAGCGACTGGTAGAACAGCCCGGCCCCGGCCAGCAGCAGGGCGACGGTATAGCTGTACAACTCGCCGTCGGTGATACCGTTGGCCGTGTGCATCAATGTGCCGCCCTGCCAGGCGTGGCGGATCACAAGCCCCAGCCAAAAGAGTGCCAAGAGAGCACCGGGCGCGCCGATCACCACGCGCAGCCAGCGCCGCAGGTGGGTCAGCCGCAGCGCGCCGACCAACAGAACCGTCGCTGGCAACAGGTAAGCCGGGACCAGCGTGTTCACCCCGATCGGGCCGTGCACAACCTGTTCCTCGATAAGCGGATTGCCGAGAGTGACCCCCAGCGAGACCCAGATCAGCGCCACCAGGCCAAAGACGACAGCCAGACCGGCGCGTAGCCAGCGCAGCACGCCGCCCGCTTTCAGGCGTTCCAGCTGGGCCAGCGCGGTGCCGGTCCAGATCGTTGCATACAGGCCAAGCGCCCAGTGCGCCTCTTTCGGGACATGGCCCACGTAGGCTTCGATGGCGTGGTAAAGCGTCAGGCTGACCGTCATGCCGCCCACCGACCAGGCGGCGCTTTCCAGAAAGACCTGTGCGCGGGGTCTTGGCCGGGGCTGGCCCAGCATCAACGCGCCCAGCAGGGCGGCAAGGGTTCCGCCATAGGCGCCCAGCATCTCGACCGCCGGCGCCTCCAGCGCCCAGTCGAGCCCCGGCTGGATCAACAGCCGATAACCCAACGCCA
The DNA here is from genome assembly GCF_030733205.1 of Mameliella sp. MMSF_3455. Lineage (GTDB taxonomy): Bacteria > Pseudomonadota > Alphaproteobacteria > Rhodobacterales > Rhodobacteraceae > Antarctobacter. The sequence continues at coordinate 4,917 of NZ_JASHJL010000021.1, read as the reverse complement.
GCACGCCCATCGCGACAAAGCCGGTCATCTGCGGCAGGTCGAACCGTCGGTCCAGCGCGGTCGCGCTGACCACCACCGCCGCCAGTGCCAGCGTCAGCGCGGCATCGGTCAGCAGGATGGTCAGGGCAAAGGCGATGCAGGCCAGGGTCGAGACCGTGGCCAAGGCCGGCCGCAGGCGGTCCGTTGTGTCGGCGCGGGCAAACCGGGCGGCCTTGGCCACCATCAGCCCGGCCAGAGCCAGCGCATGCAGTGCCCAGGGCCAGGCGCCGATCATCATCGACGGGTGCCAGCCGAATTCCAGCGCCAAGCCTGCAAGCGGCGCAATCAGAGCCGCTGCTGCCGCCCAGGTGGCATGGCCTTCGGGTTGCAGGCTGCGCCAGGCCGCGGCCAGCCCGGGCAGGACTGCTGCCAGCAGGATCAGCGTGAATTCCATCAGCATCCGCTGTTCGGTCAGGTCCTGCCCGGCAATGAACCGAGCCGTTAGCGCGTCCTGCGCCGGGGCATTCAGATCCGGCAGCCCGATCAGCGCCAACAGGGTCAGCACCGGCAGCGCCGCCAGCTCCTGCAAGGCCGGCGCGCCGCGTGACCACAGCGCCAATGCCACGGCAAGGCCGGAGGCAAGCGCCAGCGACAGCCACCAGGTCAGTGCGCTTTCAGGGGCGGCATACCCGAGGATCGCGCAAGAGGCGGCCAGTGTGCCCAGGGCCAGGATCAGCGGAAAACCGGGACGCCCGCGTGCCCCTGTCTCCAGCACCGATTGTACAAGGCCCGGTCCCTGATGGTCGGGCGCCAGTCCGCGTGAGGGGATCAGCAGTACCATGATCACCAGCGCGACGCCAAAGGCTCCCAGGCCTGCCATCATTGTCTCGCCGCCCGACGCGGCCAGCAGCAGCCCGGCGCCAATTGCCAGAACCACCGACAGCACGCTGACCCAGGCCCAGCGGCGCAGGGTGTCAATGCCAAGTCCCATGCCCGCGAGCAGGCCGAAATAGACCAGGAACCACTCTGGCGCGTCGCTTTGCCCGCCGACGACAAAGGGGGCGCCCGTGCCGCCGATCAGCCCGATGGCTGCCAGCAGAGGACCGTGCCGCCAACCCAGGACCAGCCCGAACAGTGCGACACCGAACAGCGCCGCCAAGGCGGATTCCGGCCCGATGAGATCATACAGCAGCCGTGCCGCAAGGACGCCCCCCATCAGAGAGACAAGGCCTGCCCCCGACAACACCGAGGGCAGGTAGATGGTCGAGCTGCTTTCGTCGTCGCCGAACCGTCGGCGGATGGTCTCGCCTCCACCGATCAGGGCCGCGCCGAACACAAGGGCCGCGATCACGCGGGCTGTCGGTGTCAGCAGCCCGGTCTCGATGCCGTATTGGACCAGGAAGATCCCGGCCAGCGACAGAGAGACGGCGGCAATGGCGTAGAACCAGTTTTCCTGTAACCAGCGCCCCAGCCGGTCAAAGGCCGATGGCGCCGCAGGGGCCGGAGCGGGGGGACGGGACGCTTCGGTCCGGGGCGGCGTAGTCCGGGGCGCGAGAGACCTTGACGCGTCGGCCTGATTCGAAGGCGCCTTGGGCGCCTCTCCGGGCGCGGGCGACAGGTTGGCCGGCTCTGGTGCAGTGGATCGGGCGGCGTCCCGCGGTACAGTGGCGGTCACGGCGACGGGCCTTGGCCCCTCTCTGGGGACAGGCCGGGTGGTTTGCGCAAGGCTGCGTTCGAGATCCTGCAGGCGGGCTTGCAAGGCGCGTACTTCGCGGCGCGTACGAACCTGCATGATGACCATGACGATCACCACGATGGGCAGGGCCAGAAGGCCCAATCCCAGAATGACGAGTAGCGCTTCCATCCGTCGAGGGTCTCCGATGGCTTCGGTCGCGCAGTCTAGGACGGCGGGCTGGCACTGCACAGGTCCGGAATGCCGGACCCCGGGCGCGGCGCTGGATCAGCCTTTGTTCTGCATCACCAGCCCGCTGAGAGATGTGCGGATGATCGCCCGGACAGAGGGGCGTTTGCCCTTGCCAAAGGGTAGCGGGCGGCAGACCTCCATCGCCGCGACGCCGACGCGGGCCGTCAGGGCGCCGTTGACCATGCCCTCGCCAAAGCGCCGCGACAGCTTGCCCAGAAGGCCGCCGCCCAGGATCGGTTCCAGCATGTCGTCGCCCACCGCCACGGCCCCCGTGGCGACGAGGTGGGACATTACCGCCCGAGTCAGCCGCCAGCTGCCCAGCGTGCCCGAACGCCCGCCATAGATTTCGGCGATGCGGCGGATCATCCGCAGGTTGGCGGTCAGCGCTGCCACCACGTCGGCCAGCGCCAGCGGCACCAGCGCCGTCACCGTCGCCACCTGTCGCGCCGCCGCCTCGACTTCGCGCCGGGCGGCGGCATCCAGTGGCGCCAGCAGCGAATCCTCGGCATGGGTCAGCAATCCCGAGGCGTCGAAAATCTCGTCCCGCCGGGACTTCAGCCTGTCCCGGCCCCAGCGCGTGTCCTCGCGCCCCTTGTAGAGCGTCACCAAATCGTCGGTCAGCTTGCGCGCGCCGGCAAGGTCCTCGTCGGCCAGGGCGGTTTCGGCGGCGTGGTGCAGCGCGTCGATCCGGGCGAGCCGCGAGAAGGCTGCGATTTCCTTGATGATGATCATCAGGCAGACAAGGCCGAAGGCGGCAAAAAGCGCCGTCACGGCCCAGCCCAGCAACGGGTTGCTGGCGATCAGGTCGGTTACAAAGCGCCAGGCCGCAATCGAGACCAGCGTGCCCACCAGCGCCAGCAGCAGCCGCCAGAACCAACGTGCCAGCGGCGAGGGATCACGGGTGGCCAGCGCCGCGACGGTGGTCATCGCGGTGCCCTCTGGCGGGGGCAGGTGCGGTTCGGGGACAGGCGGCGCCTCGGAAGGGCTGGGTGCGGCTGCGTCGTCGTCGAGGTCGATCAGGACGGGACCCTTGGGGGGATGGCTCATGTCACGGGCTCCTTGATGGCGCCCGCATCGCGGCGCCATAGGTAGTGAATGTCGGGCAGGCCTTCCTCGTTGTCGCCAGCGGTGCGACCGGTCTCGGCAAAACCGTGGCGCAGGTAGAAGCGTTGCGCTCCCGCGTTCTGCTGAAAGGTCCAGAGTTCCAGCCGATCGGTCCGGGCTTTGGCGTTGTCCAGCAAGGCGCTGCCCAGCCGCCGTCCCTGCGCCCAGCCCGCCACGAAAAGCGCGTGGATCTCGCTTCCTTCGCGGGCGAGGAAGCCCGCCACCTCCGGCCCCAGTTCCGCCACCGTGACCCACCCCCGGTCGATCAGCGTCCCGGCGTGCGCGATATCCTGCGCGGCCGAATGCAGGCGCGGCTTCCATGCGCGCGCCTCCACCGCCTCTGTGATCATCGCGCCCAGCCGTCCGGCATCGCCCGGGTCCGCGGCGCGCAGGGTGATCGCCGCGGTCGTCACAGCCGGTCCCCGATGAGGAATTGCGCCGCGCGGTCCAGCCGGATGTGCGGCGGGCCTTCACCGGGTTTCAGGGTCAGCGGCGCGGGTGCGAAATTCATCACCGAGTAATCCTGATCGAGCCAGTTTTCCGCCCCGTTGCGGGCGCTGCCCAGCAGATGCGCGGGGTCCTCCGGCAATTCGCCGGGGTAGAAAGCGGCCTGTTTGCCGCTGCCCATCAGGGTCCCGCGCACGCAGGGCAGCTCGTTGCCCTGGTGGGTCATCATCTGTTCGGTCGTGGCGCGCAGGGCTGCAATGGACATGGCCTGCGTTTCTGCCCCGGCAAAGCGCGCCCGGTCGCGCGCCTCGCGGGTCAGGGCCTCCATGATGCCGGTCAGGCGGCCATGTTGCAGGTGGTGGAGGTGATCGGCCTTGGTGGCGGCGAACAGGATCTTTTCCACCCGCTTGCCCATCAGAAGATTGGTCAGGAAGGCATTGGTGCCGGGGCGGAAGGCGGTCAGGATCTCGGCCAGGGTGCGGCGCAGATCCTCCATCGCGCGCGGCCCGGCGTGAATCGCGCCGAGCGCATCCACCAGCACGATCTGGCGGTCGATGCGGCTGAAGTGGTCGCGGAAGAAGGGTTTGACGACACGCGCCTTGTAACTGTCATAGCGTCTTTCGAATTCGCGGTAGAGCGAGCGGCGCGGGGCGCCATCGATCGGTGGCAGCGGAGCAAAGGTCAGCACGGGCGAGCCTTCCAGTTCGCCCGGCAGCAGGAAGCGCCCCGGCGAACAGTCGGAAAACCCGGCGGCGCGGGCGCTGTGCAGGCTCTGTGTATAGGCCTCTGAAAGCGCGCGGGCGCGGGTCTCGTCGAGTTCCGCGCTGGCGTCCTCCGAGCGGAGGCGGTCCAGCGTTTCCGGCCCGCCGGGACGCAGCTTCAGCCGTTCCAGCATGTCCTGCGACCACTCGGTATAGGATTTCTCCATCAGCGAAAGGTCCAGCAACCATTCACCGGGGTAATCCACGATATCGATATGCAGCGTGCGCGGCCCCTGCAGGCCCGACAGCAGCCCGGCGGGACGGATTTTCAGCGACAGGCGCAGTTCGGACACGGCGCGGGTGCTGTCCGGCCACTGTGGCGTCCGGGCGGTCAGTGCGCCCAAGTGGGTTTCATAGTCGAAGCGCGGCAGCGTGTCGTCGGGTTGGGGCTGGAGAAAGGCCGAAAGGATGCGTTGTTCGCTTTCGGCCACCAGCTGAGACATGCGGGCGCGGTCCATCAGGTTCGCCACCAGCGAGGTGATGAAGACGGTCTTGCCGGCCCGCGACAACCCGGTGACGCCCAGCCGCAGGGTCGGCTCGAAAAAGGTTTCCGACAGGGTGCCGGTGACATTCTCGACGCTGCGGGTGAGCGTGTCGGCGATGGCGCCAATGACCATGAGTTCCGGGCCTTTCCCTTCGGTTCGGATGCGAACTTAGTCATTGCCGCGGTGCGGGGCCAGAGGCGGGCGGGGGAATGTGGGC
>NZ_JASHJL010000020.1 GCF_030733205.1 Mameliella sp. MMSF_3455 | reverse complement strand
TTTTCGGCCACGTCGACCCACTGGCAGCCGCCATAGTAGCGCCGGCCGGGATAGCCTTCGGCGTATTTGTTCGTCATGACAGAGCCCTGCGCCTCCATAACCGCGCGAGAGACGATATTCTCGGAGGCGATCAGCTCGATCTCGTCGCGCTGCCGGCCAAGCTCGCCGGTGATCGAGCCAAACAATTCGGGGTCGCGCGAGGCGAGGGACTCGGTGAAGAAACCGTCGTCACGGTGGGGGGCGTTCATGGCGCTGCTCCTTTGGATTCGGATTGCGAGGTTTCGTATAGGAAACCGGCTCTGTGTCAAAGTAGGTAAAGCGACGGGCTGCAACATACCAGCGGCATGGCGGCCCGGGCACTGGCCCCTGCCGGGAGTTTGTGCTTCCATCCGCTCCGGATGGAGACAACAGGAAACCCCCGATGAGCTTACGGATCGCCTTTTGTGCGTCCAACGCGCCGATCGCGCAATCGGCGCGCGCAGGTCTTACACGCCGCTATGGCGATCATGCCGAAGACGGTGCGGATGTGATCGTCGCGCTGGGTGGCGATGGTTTCATGCTGCACACGTTGCACCGGACGCAGGAGCTGGCGGTGCCGGTCTACGGCATGAACCGGGGCACCGTGGGCTTTCTGATGAATGAATATTCAGAACACGGGCTGGTAGAGCGGCTGACCGCGGCGGAAGAGGCGGTGATCAACCCGCTGGCCATGCGCGCGACCTGCACCGACGGTGAGATACACGAGGCTCTGGCAATCAACGAGGTTTCTCTGCACCGCTCGGGCAGCCAGGCGGCGCGGCTGCGGATCAGCGTCGATGGCCAGGTGCGCATGGCCGAACTGGTCTGCGACGGGGCGCTGGTGTCGACACCCGCGGGATCGACCGCCTACAATTACTCGGCGCATGGGCCGATCCTGCCCATCGGCGCGGATGTGCTGGCGCTGACCCCGGTGGCGGCCTTTCGCCCCCGGCGCTGGCGCGGCGCGCTGCTACCCAAGGCGGCAGAGGTCAGTTTCGAGGTGCTGGAGGCCGAGAAACGCCCGGTCATGGCCGAGGCGGACGGGGCGGAGGTGCGCGATGTCCTGACAGTACAGATCCGGTCAGAGCCGGGCGTGGCGCACCGGGTGCTGTTCGACCCGGGGCACGGCCTTGAAGAGCGATTGATCCGCGAGCAGTTTGTCTGAAGCGACGGGGGGAGGCATGGAGACAGTGAGCCTCGTCCTGCTGGGAACGGTCGCCTTGATCCTATTGGTTTCGCTTCTTGGTTCTGCGCGCACGTTTTTCCGTGAGCGAAAGATCCGTCGCTTTCGGCGTGCCCAGCGCGATGCTGACCGGTTACAACGCCGCGTCGGACTGGAAGACCCACGGGGGCGTCACTGAGGCGCAGAGTTGCGACGAAGGCAAGGCGGTCAACGCGTGTCCTGCGGCCTTTGCCCCACGCCTGTCAGGGCTGTTGTTCCTTCAGCTCGAACCCGTCGAGTTCGTAGCGCTTGCCGCAGGGACCGTCGCCGTCGCCGCATTGCGCGCCCTGGACGATCAGGGTCAGGACGCCGGGCTGTCCAGTGATGGCCGCGTCCTGGATCGCGTTCAGGAAGATACGGCGATAACGGCCATCTTCCATCCCCAGCCAGAACGAGGTCAGGCAGCCGGCGGGGCCACAGACCATGTCCGGCGTGCTGTCGCAAAACATCGCACCGTGGTTGATCCGCAGGTCCATCGGCGGTGTACCGTCGATGTCGATCTGCTGCGAGAAGCCGTCGCTGACTGTCAATTGACCGTCCAGGACGGTACAGGCCTCGCGCATGTCGCCAAGAATTTGCGTGGCGGGGTCGGCCAGGGTGCGCCGTTCCAGCTCGCGCTGGTCGAAGTCGGGCAAGGGGCAGTATTTCTGGACCTCGGTGATCGCCGCGTTGGACCCGATCAGCGTAAAGCGGTGGATGACCGGTGCGCTGTCGGCGCTGTCCCAGACATGCAGTTGCGCACGGATGCCGGCCTTGAGCCGGTCGATGCCGCGCAGGTGGGTTTCCTCCAGCGGGGCGCGAAAACTCTCCAGCCCGGTATGGCCGAAATCCAGCGACCCGGCCAGTTGCGAGCCGACGAACAGCAGGCTGTCGAGGCGCGGTGCCGCGACCATGCCGGGCATGTTCTGCGTCGTCAGGCGGTAGGCCAGGGGCTCTCCGGTGGCGCATCCAAGTTCAAAGCAGATGACTTCGTCGTTGCCGTTGCCGTTGCAGACGCGGGCCATGTGATCGCTCGCATCTTCGCCGCCGACGAACTCCCAGTTGGCCCAGGCGGCACCGGTCCAGGCGCAGAGGCCGGCAATGGCGAGGATCAGTGCCTTGAAGGCCTTGCTTTGCATGAGGAATCTCCTTTCGCGACGTCACGGGATGAGTCCATGCCCCGACCGGCAGGTCAAGTCATCCGGCGGATCACATCTGCGCAAGCGGATTCCGCGCCATAGTCCGGGTCGGGGCGGCTGCCGGTTGGGCCGAGTCGCTTTCCAACTTTGCAAAGCCGCATGATCGTCAAAGATCACAGCAAGGATTTCGGGGGTTTGCAAATCTTTGCAGGGAGAATTCGCAAATCTTCTGCGATAATCTGTCCTGACTGCCGGTAACAGACTTGCCCGTTTGGCGGTGCTGCGCCTAAGCGAATTGTCAGGGAATAGAGGAGGCACCCTCATGGGCTATCAAGACGTTTATGACAGTGCGCTGGCCGATCCGGAAGGCTTCTGGATGTCGGCGGCCGAGGCGATCGACTGGGAGAAGAAGCCCACCAAGGCCCTCTTCGACCGGGGTGACCACATGTACGAATGGTTCGCCGACGGGATGGTCAACACGTGCTGGAACGCGGTCGACCGTCATGTCGAGGCAGGGCGCGGCGAACAGACGGCGATCATCTACGACAGCCCGATCACCCATACCAAGCGCGAGATCTCCTACGTCGAACTGCGCAACCGCGTGGCCAACCTGGCCGGAGCGCTGCGCGCCAAGGGCGTGGAAAAGGGGGACCGCGTCATCATCTACATGCCGATGATCCCCGAGGCCTTGGAGGCCATGCTGGCCTGCGCCCGCCTTGGCGCGGTGCATTCGGTCGTCTTTGGCGGCTTTGCATCGAACGAACTGGCGGTGCGGATCGACGACGCCCAGCCCAAGTGCATCATCGCCGCCTCCTGCGGGATGGAGCCGGGCCGCGTGGTTCACTACAAGCCGTTGCTCGATGGTGCCATCGAACAGGCCGCGCACAAGCCTGATTTCTGCGTGATCTTCCAGCGCGAGCAGGAAGTGGCCCACCTGGAGGAGGGGCGCGACTATAACTGGCACGGGTTCCAGTACGGCGTCGAGCCGGCGGAATGCGTACCGGTCGAGGGCAACCACCCGGCCTATATTCTCTATACCTCCGGTACCACCGGCCAGCCCAAAGGTGTCGTGCGTCCCACGGCTGGGCATCTTGTGGCGCTGAACTGGACCATGAAGAACCTCTACAACGTCGATCCCGGCGACGTGTTCTGGGCGGCGTCGGACGTGGGCTGGGTCGTGGGCCATTCCTACATCTGCTACGGGCCGCTGATCCACGGCAACACCACCATCGTCTTCGAGGGCAAGCCCGTGGGCACCCCTGATGCGGGAACCTTCTGGCGGGTGATCTCCGAACATAAAGTGAAGTCCTTCTTCACCGCGCCCACCGCTTTCCGCGCCGTGAAGCGAGAGGATCCCAAAGGCGAATTCGTCGGACAATACGACCTGAGTTGTCTCAGGGCCGTCTACCTGGCGGGCGAACGCGCCGATCCGGACACGATTCAATGGGCGCAGGATCAGTTGAACGTGCCGGTGATTGACCACTGGTGGCAGACGGAAACCGGCTGGTGCATCGCGGGCAACCCGTTGGGCATCGAGGAATTGCCAACCAAGCTGGGCTCTCCGGCCAAGCCGATGCCGGGCTATGACATCCAGATCCTTGACGAGGGCGGCCACCCCATGCCGAAGGGTGAACTGGGCGCCATCGCGGTCAAGCTGCCGCTGCCGCCGGGTACGCTGCCGACGCTGTGGAATGCCGAGCCACGATTCCGCAAATCCTACCTGGAGCATTTCCCCGGCTACTATGAGACCGGTGACGCGGGCATGATCGACGAGGATGGCTACGTCTACATCATGGCGCGCACCGATGACGTCATCAATGTCGCCGGCCACCGCCTGTCGACGGGCGGCATGGAAGAGGTGCTGGCCAGCCATCCGGACGTGGCCGAATGCGCCGTGATCGGCGTGACCGACCAGCTGAAGGGCCAGCTGCCGCTGGGCTTCCTCTGCCTGTCCTCGGGCGTGAACCGCCCGCACGAGGAGATCGTGGCGGAAAGCGTCAAGCTGGTGCGGGACAAGATCGGCCCCGTCGCGGCCTTCAAGCTGGCCTGCGTGGTGGACCGCCTGCCCAAGACCCGGTCGGGCAAGATCCTGCGCCGGACGATGGTTCAGATCGCCGACGGAGAGGAGTTCAAAGTGCCGGCGACCATCGACGACCCGGCGATCCTGGACGAAATCAGGGAGGCACTGCAGGGGCTGGGTTACGCCAAGGCCTGATAGGCAGGACAGGGTTTCGCCGCCTTCTGCGGCGATCCGCGGAGGCTGTGCCCCCGCGTCTTCGACGCTCCCCCAGAGGTGTTTGGGGCCCAGAGAAACAGGGGGCTGCGCCATCCGAACGCAGGCGGTTCTTGTATTGAGCACTGGAACACAGGACGCCCGCCGCGGGACACGGCGGGCGCTTTGATTTCAGGTGGCCCGGGCGGCGAGCCTCAACTGTAGTGATCGACCGGCGTGCCTGCGATGGCGGCCATGTTCAGCAGGCCCCGTGCGGTGATCGAGGGCGTCACGATGTGAGCGCGGTTGCCCATGCCCATCAGGATCGGGCCAACCTCGAGGCCGCCGCCCTTCATCTTGAGGATGTTGCGCGTGGCCGAGGCGGCATCCGCATGGCCGAAGATCAGCACATTGGCCGCGCCCTGCATCCGGTTGCCGGGGAAAAGGCGCGCGCGCAACTCGGGGTCGAGCGCGGCGTCGACGTTCATCTCGCCCTCGTAGCAGAAATCGCAGCCGCGATTGTCGAGGATTTCCAGCGCCGCGCGCAGCCGCTGCCCCGATCCTTCGGCCTGGTTGCCGAACTGCGACTGCGAGCAGAAGGCGATGTTGGGTTCGATCCCGAAGCGGCGGACGTGGCGCGCCGCGCCGATGGCGGTTTCGGCGACCTCCTCGGGCGTGGGCAGCAGCCGCACATGGGTGTCGGCGATGAACAGGGGGCCGTCTTCGAGGATCATCAGCGAGAGGGCACCATGCGGGTGCAGCTTGGACGAACCGAGGATCTCCCTGACATAGTTCAGGTGCCAGCGGTATTCGCCGAACGTGCCGCAGATCAGGCTGTCTGCCTCGTCGCGCTGGACCATGATGGCGCCGATGGCGGTGGTGTTGGTGCGCATGATTGCGCGCGCAAGGTCCGGCGTGACGCCGCGCCGGGCCATGATCTGGTGGTAGGTTTCCCAGTAATCACGATAGCGCGGGTCGTTTTCGGGGTTCACGATGTTGAAATCGCGGTCGGGGCGGATTTCCAGCCCCATACGCTCGCAGCGGGTCTCGATCACCTCGGGGCGGCCGATCAGGATCGGGGTCTCGGTGGTCTCCTCGAGGATGGCCTGGGCGGCACGCAACACGCGCTCGTCCTCGCCTTCGGCAAAGACGATGCGGCGGCTGGCGGTGGCGGCGGCCTGGAAGACCGGGCGCATCAGCAGGGCGGACTTGTAGACACTTGCATCCAGCCGCTGCTTGTAGGTCTCGATGTCCTCGAGCGGGCGCATGGCGACGCCGCTTTCCATCGCCGCGCGGGCCACGGCGGTCGACACGACACCCGATAGGCGCGGGTCAAAGGGTTTGGGGATCAGGTAGTCGGCGCCGAAGGTCAGTTGCTCGCCGCGGTAGGCGGCGGCGGCCTCTGCTGACGTCGTGGCGCGGGCGAGCGCCGCAATGCCCTCGACACAGGCGACCTGCATCGCGTCGTTGATCTCTGTAGCACCCACGTCCAGCGCGCCGCGGAAGATGAAGGGGAAACAGAGGACGTTGTTGACCTGGTTGGGGAAATCGCTGCGCCCGGTGGCGATGATCGCATCTGGCGCGGCCTCGCGCGCGAGGTCGGGCATGATTTCGGGCGTGGGGTTGGCCAAGGCAAAGATGATCGGGCGCCGCGACATGCGCTTGACCATTTCCGGCTTGAGAACGCCGGGTCCGGACAGGCCGAGAAAGAGGTCGGCGCCGTCGATCACCTCGTCCAGCGTACGCTTGTCGGACGGCTGGGCAAAGGCGGCCTTTTGCGGGTTCATGTCCTCCGTCCGGCCTTCGTAGACCAGCCCGTGAATGTCGCAGAGCCAGACGTTCTCGCGCTTGACGCCCAGTTTCAGCAGCATGTTCAGGCAGGCGATGCCCGCCGCGCCGCCGCCGGTGCTGACCACTTTGATGTCGCCCCAGGCCTTGCCCGCGACGTGCAGCGCGTTGGTGGCCGCGGCGCCGACGACGATGGCAGTGCCGTGCTGATCGTCGTGGAACACGGGGATGTTCATCCGCTCGCGGCAGATCTTCTCGACGATGAAGCAGTCGGGGGCCTTGATGTCCTCGAGGTTGATGGCGCCGAAGGTGGGTTCCAGCGCGCAGACGATCTCGGCCAGCTTCTCGGGGTCGGGCTCGTTCACCTCGATGTCGAAACAGTCGATGTCGGCGAACTTCTTGAACAGGACGGCCTTGCCTTCCATCACCGGCTTGGAGGCCAGCGCGCCGATGTTGCCCAGTCCCAGGACCGCGGTGCCGTTCGAGACCACGGCCACCAGGTTGCCGCGGGTCGTGTAACGGGCGGCGGCGCTTTCGTCCGCCTTGATCTCCATGCAGGCCTCGGCGACGCCGGGGGAATAGGCGCGGCTGAGGTCGCGGCCATTGGCCAGCGGCTTGGTGGCGCGAACCTCCAGTTTCCCGGGCTTGGGGTTCTCGTGATAGAACAGGGCCGCCTGGCGCAAGGTTTCGTTGCTGGATTCGGTCATGGGCAGGCCTTTCGGACAGGGGTAGTTCAACGGTAAACAATCGTGAACGCCGGGTGAAGACTAGTCTATGGCGGTACAGTTTTCGGCTAATTTTGTAAATCGCGCGCGACGCCCGGCACCGGGGGCGGAGTTGGCGGATTTTCCGACCCGACGACCCGGCGTTCACGCTTGCAATCGGGGCGCGCCAGTTTCACGATGAAGGCCCCGAAGTCCCGGAGGTCCCATGTCCCTTGCCGATGCGGCCCGCGCCGTGCGCGAAAACGCCTATACGCCCTATTCCCGGTTCAAGGTGGGGGCCGCGCTGCGCACGCCCTCGGGGGCGGTCTATGTCGGGTGCAACGTCGAGAACGTGGCCTACCCCGAAGGCACCTGCGCCGAGGCGGGGGCCATCGCGGCAATGGTGGCTGCGGGTGAGACCGAGATCGCCGAGGCCTATGTCATCGCCGACAGCGCCCACCCGGTGCCGCCCTGCGGCGGCTGTCGTCAGAAACTGTTCGAGTTCGCCAAGGGGCATACGCCGGTGACACTGGCCACGCTGGACGGTGTCGAAGAAAAGGTGACCGTGGCGGACCTGTTGCCGGGGGCCTTCGCCAACAGCCACATGGACCGCGCTTGATGGACGCAAGGCGGGTCATTGCCGAGCTGCGGCGGGGCGAGGATCCGGCGCCGCGCGACCTGGCCTGGTTCGCGCAAGGGTTGGCCGATGGTACGGTCAGCGCGGCCCAGGGCGGGGCTTTCGCGATGGGTGTCTGCCTGCGTGGCCTTTCCGAGGCCGGGCGCGTGGCGCTGACACTGGCGATGCGGGACTCGGGCCATGTGCTGGATTGGGACCTGGACGCGCCGGTGGTGGACAAGCATTCGACCGGGGGGGTGGGCGATTGCGTCAGCCTGGTGCTGGCGCCCGCGCTGGCCGCCTGCGGTGTCTATGTCCCGATGATTTCCGGCCGCGGGCTGGGCCATACCGGCGGTACGCTGGACAAGCTGGAGGCGATCCCCGGCTATACGGTCGGCGTGGACGAGGCCATGTTGCGGCATGTGGTGGGGGATGTGGGCTGCGCGATCGTCAGCGCCTCGGCCGATATCGCGCCCGCCGACAAGCGGCTGTACGCGATCCGCGACGTGACGGCGACGGTCGAGAGCCTCGACCTGATCACCGCTTCGATCCTGTCCAAGAAGCTGGCCGCCGGGCTGCAATCGCTGGTGCTGGACGTCAAGACCGGCTCTGGCGCCTTCATGAAATCGCCCGATGACGCGCGCGCACTGGCCGAGGCATTGGTGGGCACAGCCAATGCCGCCGGCTGTCCCACGACCGCGCTTATCACCGACATGTCACAGCCACTGGCGCCCGCGCTGGGCAACGCGCTGGAGGTTGACGTCTCGATGGCGGTTCTGACGGGCGAGGCGCAGGGGCCCCTTCTGGACCTCTGTGTTGCTTTGGGAGCGGAATTGCTGACCACCGCGGGAATCGAAGGCGGGGAGGCGAAGCTGCGCAAGGCGATTGCCAGCGGCGCTGCGGCGGAACGGTTTGGCCGCATGGTCTATGCCCTTGGCGGTCCGCTGTCCTTTGTCGAGGATTGGCGGCGGTTCCTGCCCGAGGCGACGGTGATCCTTGAGGTTCCGGCCCCTGCCGACGGCGTTGTGACGGCGATGGACGGCGAGGCGCTGGGCCTCGCGGTGGTCGACCTGGGCGGCGGGCGAAGGGTCGAGACCGACGTGGTGAACCCGGCGGTCGGCCTGTCGGACATGGTGCGCCTGGGTGACAAGTTGCGCCGGGGCCAGCCGCTGTGCCGGGTGCACGCGGCGCGCGAGGGGCAGGCCGCAGCAGCGGCGCAGGCGGTTCTGGACGCGATCACGCTGGGCGAGAGCGCGCCCGCCGGGACACCCCTGGTGCTGGAACGGGTGAGCTGATGCGGGCCTTTCTGGTGGTCATGGACTCGGTGGGGATCGGCGGGGCGCCAGATGCGGCGAGTTTCTTCAACGACGGCGTGCCGGACAGCGGGGCGGATACGCTGGGCCATATCCTTGATGCCTGCGCGCGTGGCGCGGCAGAGCAAGGGCGCAGCGGGCCGCTGCACCTGCCGACTTTGGCCGGACTGGGCCTGTACCGGGCCGCCGATCTCGCCTCTGGCGGGGCGCGCGCCGGGGACCACCCCGTGACCGGGCTCTGGGGGGCGGCGACGGAAGTCTCGAAAGGCAAGGACACGCCCTCGGGCCACTGGGAACTGGCCGGTCTGCCGGTGCCCTGGGACTGGCATTATTTCCCCGACACCGTGCCCGCCTTTCCAAAGGGCCTGACGGACGAGGTCTGCCGCCTGGCGGGCACGGACGGCGTGCTGGCCAATTGCCACGGCTCCGGTACGGTCATGCTGGACCAGTACGGCGAGGACCATATCCGAACCGGAAAGCCGATCTGCTACACCTCCGCCGACAGCGTTTTCCAGATCGCCGCACATGAAGAGCACTTTGGCCTCGACCGGCTGCTGACACTATGCGCCGATCTTGCGCCGACCCTGCACGCGATGAAGGTGGGCCGGGTGATCGCGCGCCCCTTTGTCGGCGAGCCCGGCAGGTTCACCCGCACCGGCAACCGGCATGACTATGCCATCAAACCGCCGCAGCCGATCCTGACAAACTGGGTGCAGGAGGCGGGCCGCCGCGTCCATGCCGTGGGCAAGATCGGCGACATCTTTTCCATGAGCGGCATCGACGAGGTGCGCAAGGGCGACGATGCGACCTTGATGCGGCATCTGTCCGACCTGCTGGACGAGGCCGAGGACGGCTCGCTCACCTTTGCCAATTTCGTCGAATTCGATAGCCTTTACGGCCACCGCCGCGATGTCTCGGGCTATGCACGACACCTGGAATGGTTCGACGCGGAACTGGCCCGCCTGTTGCCGCGCCTGCGCGAGGGCGACCTGCTGCTGATCACCGCCGACCACGGCAACGACCCGACTTGGACCGGCACGGACCACACCCGCGAACGGGTGCCGGTGCTGATCGCGGGGCGGGGCCAAGGCAGCACCGGGCAGGTTGGGTTTGCGGATGTGGCGGCCAGTGTCGCCGCGCATCTGGGTGTGCCGGCGCAAGGGCCGGGAAGGAGTTTCCTGTGAAAGACGAAGAAGAGCGCCGCCCGATCACGGACGAAGAACAACTGGACCGCATCGCGCGCCTGCCCAAGGTCGAATTGCACCTGCATTTCGAGGGCGGCGCACCGCCGGGGTTCATCCGCGGACTGGCCAAGGAGAAGAAGGTCGACATCAGCGGGATCTTCAACGAGGACGGCTCCTACGCCTACCGCGACTTCTGGCATTTCCTCGAGGTCTACGAGGCGGCGACCTCTGTCCTGAAAACGCCCGAGGATTTCGCCCGGCTCTGTACCGCCGTGCTGGAGGAAAGCGCGCAAAACGGCGTGGTCTATTCGGAAACCTTCCTCAGCCCGGATTTCTGCGGTGGCGGCGACGTGGGGGCCTGGCGCGAGTACCTGCAGGCCATCCAGGAGGCGGCAGAGGCGGCGGAACGCGACATGGGCGTGACCCTGCGCGGCATCGTCACCTGCATTCGCCATTTCGGTCCGGAAAAGGCCAAGCGCGCGGCGCTCTGCGCGGCGGAAACCGCAGGCGACTGGCTGGTCGGCTTTGGTATGGGCGGGGACGAGAAACAGGGCCGCCAGGGCGATTTCGCCTACAGTTTCGACATGGCGCGCGAGGCCGGGCTGCGGCTGACCAGTCACGCGGGCGAATGGAACGGCTCGCAGGAGGTGCGCGAGGCGGTCGAGGATCTGCGCGTCGAGCGCATCGGCCACGGGGTGCGCGCGGCCTCTGACCTGGCGGTCGTCGACATGCTGGTCGAACGCGGGATCACGCTGGAGGTCTGTCCGGGATCCAATGTCTTTCTGGGGGTCTATCCCACGCTCAAGGCGCATCCCGTCGACATGCTGCGCAAACGGGGGGTGAATGTCACCGTATCGACCGATGATCCGCCATTCTTCCACACGACCATGCGGCAAGAGTACCTTGGCCTTGCACGCGCCTTCGGTTGGGACGAAGAGGTATTCGCAGAGATCAACCGCACCGCCCTTGATGCCGCATTCTGCGACGCGGCCACGAAAGAGGCGGTCCTGAAGAAACTGGAGCACGCATGAGCGAGACCCTCACCGTCGTCAAACACCCGCTGGTACAGCACAAGCTGACCCTGATGCGCGAAAAGGGCACCTCGACCGCCAGTTTCCGGCGGTTGCTGCGGGAAATCAGCCTGCTGCTGGCCTACGAGATCACCCGGGACCTTCCGCTGTCGGAGCGGCGCATCGAAACCCCCATGTGCGAGATGGACGCGCCGGTGATCGAGGGCAAGAAGCTGGCGCTGATCTCGATCCTGCGGGCGGGCAACGGCCTGTTGGACGGCATCCTGGAACTGGTCCCGGCGGCGCGGGTCGGCTTTGTCGGGCTTTACCGCGACGAGGAAACGCTGCAGCCGGTCCAGTATTACAACAAGCTGCCGACGCAGATGAACTCGCGCCTGGCGATTGTGGTGGACCCGATGCTGGCCACCGGCAACTCCTCGGCGGCCGCCGTCGACCTGGTGAAACAGGCCGGTGCCACCGACATCCGCTTTCTCTGCCTGCTGGCGGCACCCGAGGGTGTGCAGCGCATGGCCGATGCGCATCCTGACGTGCCGGTCGTCACTGCCGCGCTCGACGAGCGGCTGAACGAACAAGGCTATATCGTTCCGGGTCTCGGCGATGCGGGCGACCGGATGTTCGGCACCAAGTAAGGACGCAGGCGGCGGGTCGGGCGTCCCCTTTGGCGGGGCGTCCCGCCAGCCGCGACAATCCCTTGGAAACCCTATCATTGTGCATGGCCGTGGCCCTGGGCAACTCCGGCAGGCCAAGGTTTTCAAGGCTTTACAGGTCGTGTTCTGACGCGATACTCTGATGGGTAGCATCTGTGGGGACAGACATGACGTTGAAATCGCTTCCATTTCTTGCGCTTGCCGTTTCCGGATTCGGAATTCTTTCTCTGCCAGCGGCCGCGCAAACCTCCGCCCGGGATGTTCCGGCCAACTTCCCTCCAGCCTCTTTCACGGGCCGCCAGTTCGTCGATAACCGGGGCTGCGTCTATGTGCGTGCCGGCTATGACGGGGCGGTGACATGGGTGCCAAGGGTCACGCGTCAGCGCGAACAGATCTGCGGCCAGACGCCGACCTTCGGATCGCAAGATGTGGCTGCACCCGCGCCGCCCGCGCCGACCACGACCGAGCCGGTGCAGATCACGGCGACGCCGCCCGCCGCCGCCTCGGCCCCGGAACGCACGACGACAACGGCGCCGGCGGCCACGCCGCGCTCCACCGTCCGCGCGGTCAAGCCGGTGACGGCGCAACCGCCGCGCATTGTGCGTCGCGTGCCCAGGTCCGTCGTGCCGTCCCCACGGGCACCGGCGCTGCAGGCCGCATCGGGCGCTTTTGCCTGCGTCGACGGAGAGACCTTCCGCGTGGTGAACGGGATGAAGCTGCGCGCCAGCTGTGGCCCGCAGACAGCACCCCATGCCACCATCATCCGCCGTGGCGAGGCGCCCGCCCCGGGCAAGAACGTCCATTACAACAGGAACAGCTGGCACGGCAGCAGCCTGACCTTGCCGCCGGAAACGCGGATCGTGCCCAAACATGTGTTTGAGAAGCAGGACACCCAGGTCGCGCATGTTCCCACGGGCTATCGTCCCGCCTGGAGCGATGACCGGCTGAATCCCTATCGTGCCTGGCAGACCGTCAAGGGCCACCAGGACACCCAGAAGGTCTGGACCAACATAGTCCCGCGCAAGCTGGTCGTCCAGGCGCGCCGCCACGAGGTCAAACCGCCGGTCATCGTTGGCCGGGCCGCGTCGCCGCTGCCACTGACCACCATGGCCGTCCCTGGTGGCAAAGCCCCCAGGGCTTCGGGCGAACCGGAGGTCAAGGTGGGCCGCTGGATCGAGGTCGGGGCCTTCACCACGTCGGACAAGGCGCGGTATGCGGCGCATCGGCTGCAATCCTCCGGCCTCAGCGTGCGCATGGCTAACATCAGCCGCAACGGGCGGGATCTGTCGCTGCTGCGGGTCGGGCCCTATGCCACTTTCGACGAATTGAAGATGGCGCTGCGTCGGGTTCATAGCACCGGGTATACCCAAGCCTACATCCGCTGAACGCGATGAGCCGGGAACCGTCGACGCCCGTCTGCCACCGGCAGGCGGGCGTTTTGGTTTGGTTCGATCCGTCTGGTTCTCAGGCGCCGCAGATCCCCTGCAGGCGTACCCAGTCCGCATCGCTGAGCACCTGTCGGCTGCCTTCGCCGGCGCGAGGGTCGGCCTCGATCAGGGCAAGCGTGCGTTCTCCGGTGATGTCCAGCGCATAGGCAAAGGGCGTGCTGCGGATATCGGCGCGGTCAAAGGCGGCGATCAGGGGATCGGCCGGTGGCAGGGCCGGCGTTTCGGCCATGATGTGTTCGGCATAGGACGACAGCGCCCCATCGGGCAGGGCGCCCGTCGTCAAGAGACGCAGGCTGGCCACCAGCCCCGCGTGGTCCAGCAGTGCGGCCAGCGGATCGGTCTCCGCGGCGCGCACCGTCTCGGCCAGCACAAAGCCTGCCGCCACATCGGGATCCTCGAAATCCTCGACGACCCCGTGGTTCAACAGGATGATCCCGCCGGGCAGATGCGCGCTGACCCGTGCGCCGCCGGGCAGGACCACGATCCTGCCCCGGTTCAGCAGGCGGCTGGCCAGCCGGTCCAGCGGCTGCTGCGCATCGCGGGTCGCGCAGGGTTTGCCCGCGACCCTCTCGATATGGTGCAACAGGTTGTTGCCGATCTCGACCCGTTTGACCGGCGGCACCACGGTCACCGCGTAGCGTTCCAGTGCATTCGGCAACCAGAAGACAGCCGCCGCCGCAAGCGCGGCCAATGTGCCGCCTGTCAGCAGGAACCGCAGCTTGCCGGGGCGCGGACGTCTCCGGTCGATGGCGCGCAGCAGCCGGTCGATCCCGTTGATCATCTCGCTCTCGGAGCCGTCCAGTTCCAGCGTTTCCTCGGGTGCATTGTCGGGGTGATAGATGGCCGGGATGTCCTTGCCATTGGCCCGGTTGACCGCCCCCAGCGACCAATGCGCCAGCGCGGTGCCATTGATGTCCGAGAGCGTCAGGGTCGCCTCGCCCAGGGACACGATCACTTCGCGCCGCTGCTCGTCCGGCGACGGACGCCAGAGGCCGGTCGCTTCGAGACGGGAAAATTGTTTCAGGGCGGTCATCGGGGCCTGCTCTGCCTCGCGTTTTCGCGACGCTAGCACGGGGCGCGGGGCTGGGCAATCTGGCCCGCACCGCCGACGGCAGGATCAACTGGGGTCAATGACGCTGTAGCGGCCGAAGGCCCGGTCCCGCTTCGGGATCAAGTCGCTTTCGAACCGGACGTGGGCTGCCGCGATGTCGGGATCATCGACAACGATGATCTCCTCTGCAGGGCTTCCCTGACCACGACACCGCCCACCTTCCCCAGCAGTGGTAAAGCTGTCGCTTGGCTGGTCGGGGCGCCACGAGGATGGCGTTTCTTCACTCCAGCGACTTGGCCGCCTCGCGCAGCGCGAATTTCTGGATCTTGCCGGTCGAGGTCTTGGGCAGTTCCTGGAAGACCACGGCCTTGGGGGTCTTGAACCCGGCCAGCCGTTCGCGGGCATAGGCGACAAGCTCGGCTTCGGTGACCTCGTGCCCGTCCTTCAGTTCGACGAAGGCACAGGGCACCTCGCCCCATTTCTCGTCCGGCTTGGCGACCACGGCACAAAGCAGCACCGCGTCATGGCCCATCAGAACGCCCTCGACCTCGACCGAAGATATGTTCTCGCCGCCCGAGATGATGATGTCTTTGGCCCGGTCGGCGATCTGCAGGTAGTTGTCCGGGTGCATCACGGCGATGTCGCCGGAATGGAAATAGCCGCCGGCAAAGGATTCCGACGTGGCCTTCGGGTTCTTGTAGTAGCCTTTCATGACGCCGTTGCCGCGGAACTTGATCTCACCCTTGGTTTCGCCGTCGCGGGTGACATCCGCGCCGGCCTCGTCATGGACCGTGATGTCCTCCATGAAAGGCATGGCGACGCCCTGGCGGGCCTTGATGGCGGCGCGTTCGTCGCCCTGTTTCGGCTCCCATTCGGCTTTCCAGGTGCATTCCGTGGCCGGCCCGTAGGTTTCGGTCAGCCCGTAGACCTGCGTCACGTTGAATCCCATCGGCTCGATCTTGGCCAGTGTGGCGGGGGCAGGGGGGGCGCCCGCCGTAAAGACCTCGACGATGTGGTCGAATTCGCGCCGCTCGGAGTCGGGTGCGTTGATCAGCGTGTTCAGCACGATCGGCGCACCGCCGAAATGCGTTGCGCCCTCGTCCGCGATGGCGTCATAGATCGCCTTCGCGCGGATCTCGCGGCAGCAGACGATGGTGCCGCCCAGTGCGGGCATCATCCAAGTGTGGCACCAGCCGTTGCAGTGGAACAGCGGCACGATGGTCAGGTAGACCGGGTGCAGCACCATGCGCCAGGACAGGATCTGTCCCATGGCGTTCAGGTAGGCGCCTCGGTGGTGATAGACCACGCCCTTGGGCCGCCCGGTGGTGCCGGACGTATAGTTGAGCGCGATGCTCTCCCATTCGTCTTCCGGCATGATCCAGTCGAACTCGGGGTCGCCGGTTTCAAGAAAGGCCTCGTATTCCGTGTAGTTGCCTTGGCCATGCACGCCCGCGTGGTCGTCGGCCACCTCGACGATCATGGGGGGCTCACCTTCCATGATCTCGGTCGCTTCGGCGAGGACGGGAAGGAACTGCGGATCGCAGAGCACGACCTTGGCGCCGCCGTGGTCGAGGATATAGGCCACCGTGGTCACGTCCAGCCGGGTGTTGATCGCGTTCAGGATGGCGCCACAGGCGGGCACCCCGAAATGTGCCTCGGCCTGGGCGGGGATGTTGGGCAGCATGGTCGCCACCACGTCGCCCGGGCGCACGCCGGATTGCGCCAGGGCAGAGGCCAGCCGCGTGACGCGGGTGATGTACTGGGCATAGGTCTTGCGGTGTGGGCCATAGACCACGGCCAGGTGATCGGGCCAGATCGTGCTCGCGCGACGCAGAAAGCTCAGCGGGGTCAGCGGCACGAAGTTCGCCGTGTTTCTGCCCAGTCCGGTTTCGTCAGCAAGCCAGCCCATGAGATCCTCCGTTGCCAGGTTTCGGGCGGACTATGCGCAAGAAAGTTGCGCAAGAAAAGCCCCGTTCAGAGTTGCCTTGCGCCACGGTGATCGTCGGAACGGGCGCGGCGCAATCGTCTTTCCTCCGGATCGGATCCTTTCTAACCTGCGGCCATGATCCTTTCGCCCGGTCGCCGGTACATCTTTGTCCATATCCCCAAGACCGGAGGCACCTCGATGGCGCTGGCGTTGGAGGCGCGCGCCCATCGCGACGACATTCCCATCGGGGACACGCCCAAGGCCCGGCGGCGGCGGTCCCGGGCCAAGGCATTGGCAGAGCGCGCGCAGGGGCGGATCTGGAAACATTCGACCCTTGCCGATCTGGACGGTGCGCTGACGGCCGAGGAGATCGCGGGGATGTTCTGTTTCTGCCTCGTCCGCAATCCCTGGGACCGGGTGGTCAGCTATTACCATTGGCTGCGTGCGCAGGGGTTCGATCATCCCGCCGTGACGCTGGCCAAGGCGCATGACTTCGCGGGCTTCCTGCACCAGGGGCATACGCAGGCCACGCTGCGCGCCTGGCCCTACGCGCGGTACATGCGCGATGCCGGGGGGCGCGAACACGGGCATTTCCTGCGGCTGGAACAGCTTCAAGCGGACATGGCGCCGCTGGTCGCCCATCTAGGGTTCCGGCCCGAGGTGCCGCACGAGAACCGATCGGACCGGCAGGCGGGCCATGCCGCCTACTACGATGACGAAACCCGTACCATCGTGGCCGAGCTATGTGCCGAGGACATCGCGCGCTTTGGTTATCGCTTTGGCGCGCAGGATTGAGCCGTTCCGGGATCAGGGGCAGACATTGCCGATTTCCATAGCCCCATCCCTTTGAGGGGCCGCGCCCAAAGCGGGTTCATGCGGCGGCCGGACACGCATTGCACCCGGGACCGGCTGTCCGGACGGGTCCGGGCCGCGATGTCATCGGCCGGGGACAGCTCGTGCCGGGACGCGCCTCAGCGCAGGGGTTCGAACCGCGCGTCCGTCATCCGGCAGTCCCGCACCACATCGCGGCCGCAGGGCACCGGGTCCAGCCGCTTGGACAGGCAGATGCGGACCTCCTGGATGTGACCATCCCGGCAGGTGACGGTGATCATGTCCGGTTCCAGCTGCGGGTTCGCCTTGATGAAGGCCTCTTCGACCAGCGAGGCGGGCAAGGTCACGGTCTTGTCCAGCTTGCGAAAGGCCTCGGGGCGGGTGATCTTGCCGTAGGCCTCGCGCGAGAGGGCGTAGTATTGCGCCGCAGACAGGCCGGTGCAGACGCCGTGTTTCTTCCACTGATGCCAGGCCAGCCCGCCGGATCCCATGATGTCGGTCATCTCGCCGGTCATGCGGCGCGAGGGCGCGCGTTCCACCGTCGGGCAGTAATCTGGCCAACCGCGATGATACTGAGGCCACAGACCGTGCAGCAGCCAGCCGGCGTCGCTATTGCACTGCTCGGCGTTGCGGGCGTCGCCCTCCAGCGCGCACCAGTTCGGGGACCAGCTGAGCGCCATGACGTAGTAGTCGAACTCTCCCGCCCGGTCGCCTTCGGCGCGCAAAGCCCCGCCGATGGACAGGGCGGCCAGCAGCAGAACACTGATCAATCGCATTTTCGCTTCCCCTTTGACTGCGAGATCACTATATAGACGCCGAGTTTCCCGACAACGGTAACCCGCTCCGCCCGCCGGAGCCGCCCTTGGCCCCAGACCGGCCTCGGGCCGCGCAGGAGGCATGCCAGCGGGTCCCGCAAGACCAAGGAGTATGAACATGTCCAAGCTGCTGCACCCCAAGGCGACCGCCGTCTGGCTGGTGGACAACACCACGATGACCTTCAAGCAGATCGCCGATTTCACCGGATTCCACGAGCTTGAGATACAGGGCATCGCCGATGGCGACGTGGCCGCGGGCGTCAAGGGCTTTGACCCGGTTGCCAACAACCAGCTGGAACAGGGAGAGATCGACAAGGCCGAGAAGGACCCGCTGCACAAGCTCAAGCTGAAGCACAACCCGGCTGCCCGCGACGAGGAAAAGCGTCGTGGCCCGCGCTATACCCCGCTGTCCAAGCGGCAGGATCGCCCGAACGCGATTCTCTGGCTGGTGAAGTTTCACCCGGAACTGGCCGACAGCCAGATCGCCAAGCTGGTCGGCACCACCAAGCCGACGATCCAGTCGATCCGCGAGCGCACCCACTGGAACATCCAGAACATGCAGCCGATCGACCCGGTTGCCCTGGGCCTGTGCAGGCAGTCCGAACTGGACGCGGCGGTGGCCAAGGCGGCCAAGGATCTGGCCAAGGTCATGACCGACGACGAGCGTCGCAAGCTGGTCTCGACCGAGCAGAGCCTCGAGATGGAGCCGGAACCGCGTCTGCCGTCGTCGATCGAGGGGCTGGAAACCTTCAGCCTGTCCGATCCGCGCGGCGAGGAGGACGACGAGGAAGACGACCGCAAGAGCGACGACGATTACCTCGACGCGGACAGCTTCTTCAACTTGCCCGGTGGCGGCAAGGACGAGGACGACGAGGAAGAGGACCGCTGAGGTCCGGCAGGGCGCCGCTCCTGGCCCTTCGGGCCAGATCGCCCCGCCCGCCGTCCCACTGACAGGCGCCCCTTTGGGGGCGCCTTTTCTTTTGCCCTCACGGGGGTGCGGACGTGCCTCAGAACGCCATGCCCAGCTTGATCCCCCAAGAGGTATTGTCGTCCGCGTCGTGCGAAACCTCGAAGCGGCCTTTCAACCCGTTGCCGCCGGTCGCAAAGCTGGCGCCCAGGGCAAGGGCAGTGCCGCCGCTTACGTCGGCCGCGTCGAAGGTGGTGCTGGCGCCGCCGACCGAAAAGGTGATGTCGTCGGGATTGCCGCCGAAGCTGGTCACCGCAAGGTAGGGTCGCATCGACATGTCGTTCATCTGCATCGGCAGGCCCATCTCGACGCGCAGCGCGGCGGTGGTTGTCGTCCGTTCGCCGATCTTGCCCCCGGCCAGGCCGGACAGGGCGTGGCGCTCTGTCTTGTGGCGCAGGAAATCGCCCTGCATCACCAGGTCGATCCCGTAGCCCGCGGACGGGTTCTGCCACAGCAGGCCGCCGCCGCGCAGGCTGATCCCCAGCAACTGGCCGTCGAAATCGGCGCTGCCGGTATGGGTGTCGGGGCTGTTGATCTCGTTGTGGGTCCGCCCGGAATAGAGCGCGGCGTCATAGCTGAACCGCCCGTACTCTCCGCTCAGGCCGAGGCCCACGAATAACGACCTGATCCGGGTTTCGGTAACTCCATCGTCCAGGTCGCTGGCACCCTCGCCGTAACCGATGAAGGGAGAGATCCCCCGCCAGCCGGTGCCAAAGCCCACCGCGATACCGCGGCTGGCAAAGTCGGCCCCCTGCGAACTGTCGGGCGCGATGGTGCCCGCGTTGGCGAAGGTGCCCAGCCAGGGGCCCCGTGCCACCTGGAAGTCCAGCACGCTGCCGCCGATCCCCATGCCCAGTTCCCGCGACAGCCGGTCCGGAGAGGAGACCGGCGCCTCGTCCACGACGATCAGCGCCGGCGCGGTGACCACGGCGGCGGGGGTTGCCACAGGCGCCGGCGTGGCGTTCAACAGTACATAGCCGCCGCCGCGAACGGTGATCGTTTCGGGAACGGTGGTGCCAAACGTCAGCAGCTGCGCCCGGCGGGTCATGACGGCCAGCGTGTCATGGCCTGCGCCCATCTCGATGGCGCCGGAGACCGCGCTGCCATCCAGCAGGCGCAGGATGTCGTCGCCGCCGCCCAGGCTTACCGCGACACCGCCGCGCCCGATCAGCGTGCCGGAGTTCACGATTTCCTGCACCGCGAGGTCGGCGGCATCGGTGTTGATGGCGAGATTGCCCTCGATCCGGCCGGTGTTGAGGACGAGGGACGGGCCGGCGGCGGCGGCGTCGAAATCGATCCCGTCCTCGGCGCCGAGGCTGATCAGCCGCCCGTGGTTGGTGATCTTGCCACTGTCCAGGTCGATGGCGTCCTGGTCACCGGTCGACTGGATCAGGCCGGAGTTGAAGATGTCGGCGAAATTGCCCGCGTTCACGCCGTCGTCGCCTGCGATCACGGTGCCGGTGTTGGTGACCTGCGCGAAATCGACGTTGACGTTGATGCCCTCGTCCGGGGCTGTGATGGTGCCGTTGTTGACGACCAGCGGGCGGTCCTCAAGCTGCACGCCGTCGTCGTCAAGGCTGGTGATCACGCCGTTGTTGATCACCACGCCATCGTTGTCGATGTTGATTCCGTCGCCACCCACACCGATCACGGTGCCGTTGTTTGTGACATGGACATCGTTGTCGCCCTGGATGCCGTGATCCCCGGGCCCGCGCACGAAACCGTCGTTGACGATGATGACATCGTCATCCACCCGCAGCCCCCGGTCGCCACCGTCGATAGTGCCGGTCGGGGCGATGGTAATGCTGCCATCGTCAAAGCCGTCATCCTCGATCCCCGGGCCGGTGCCGGCGCAGATCACGTCGTCGCCGTCCGCGGGATCGGAGGGCAGGCAGGCGGACTGGGCAAAGGCGCCCGCAGGCAGAAGGGTCATCAGTGCGGCGGCAAGGGCGAGAGGGGAAACACGGTTCATGGAACATCCCGGAGTGACTTGGCGAAAATCGTTACGGGGCAACGCCCGCTGTCGCTCCGGCGGCTACTTGGCTGATGTAACAGTTTGATGTGCCGGGTCATGCCGGCTTTGGCCCTGCGTGCGGGTGCGGCAAACGGGCAACGCCCGGTTCAGGTCACAGCCGCTTGCGCGCGTTCAGCGCCGCGGTGATGGTGCCGTCGTCCAGGTAGTCCAATTCGCCGCCGATTGGCACGCCCTGCGCCAGCGAGCTGAGCTGGATGCCCCGGTCTTCCAGCTGGTCGGCGATGTAATGGGCGGTTGTCTGGCCGTCGATGGTGGCGTTCAGGGCCAGGATGACCTCTGTCACGCCCTCGGCCTCGATCCGTTGCAATAGCTGCGGGATGCGCAGGTCTTCGGGGCCGACGCCATCCAGCGCGGACAGTGTGCCGCCCAGGACGTGATAGCGCCCCTTGTAGGTGCCGCCGCGTTCCATCGCCCAGAGGTCGGCGACCTCTTCGACGACACAGAGCAGCCCGTTGGCGCGGCCCTCGTCGGCGCAGATCGGGCAGATCTCCGAGGTGCCGACATTGCCGCAGTTCAGGCATTCGCGGGCACGTTCGGCCACATCGGCCATGGCCTTGGCCAGGGGCGCCAGAAGGATCGCGCGCTTGCGGATCAGGTGCAGGACTGCGCGGCGGGCAGAACGCGGGCCGAGGCCGGGCAGGCGCGCCATCAGGTCGATCAGGTGCTCGATCGGGTTGGCATCGCGGGCCATGTCAGGGGGCCTCGCCGGGCAGCGGGATGCGCGTGACGTCAAACCCTTCGGCGCGCAGAAGTGCGATCATGCCGTTTTCGCCCGGCAGATGGAAGTTGCCGACGCCGATGAAAACGCCGCCTTCGGTCAGCGCGTCGCGGGCGGCATTCACGAAGTCCTCGTTGCGCTCATCCACCAGGTATTCGGTCATCCGGGCGTAGAGCGCGGGCCCCTCGTTTCCAAGCGCGGCAGTGACCTGTGCCTCGTCCCAGGCCATCATCAGCCCGACCTGTCCGGTCCGGTAAAGCGCCAGCGCGGTGGCGCGGGCCTCTGGCGTGGCGCCGGGCATCAGGTAGACGGCGTAGGTGCCGATGATGGCGCGGGCGAGATCCTCGTTGCCGGGCGTGTTCAGCTTGGTCGAAAGCCGGTCGCTGTCTTCCAGCGGCAGGACGGGGATGCCCCGGATATGCGCGAGCGTCTGCAGGTAGCTGTCCTGAGAGGGCAGGACCCCGGCAGAGAAATCCTCGCAGGGGTCGTAGAGCAGCAGCTCCGCCAGCGTCCCCAGCCTCAGTTCCGGCAGCGCGTCGCCGGACCAGCCGAGGGCACGCAGGCGCGCCACAAGGTGGTCTTCGAACCGTTCCGGCAGGCCGAGGTCATGGTAGGCGGTGACAGAGCCGTCCTGGCGATAGACATCGTCGCCGCGCATGTAGGCGTCATGGCTTGCACGGTCCGGAAAGGTCGGGTCGATTTCCAGCCCCAGCCGGTCGGCGCCGGTCAGGGCCTCCCGCACCGCCTCGGGCAAGTCGAGCACGCTGCGGTGGCTGCTGTGCATCGTCCCCCAAAGATGGGAGACAGCGCCATCCGGCGCCGTGATGCGCCAGAAGCGTCCAGTGGCATTGGGGATCGCGGCGGCGCGCGCCTCCAGTTCGGCCCGGCCCTCGGGGGCAAAGACCTCGTCGTAAATCTCGATCCGGGGCGGAAAGCACAGATCGCGCGTGGCCCAGTCCTGCGCCGCGACCGGGGCCGCGGCGGCGAGGGCGAGCCCGGTCAGGCCCGCACGCAGCAGATCCCGCACCCGCCCCGGCACGGATCAGAACGGCAGTTTCATGTCGGCGGGCAGGCCCATTTCCTGGGTCAGCTTCTGCATCTCGGACTGGGCGCGTTCGCTGGCGCGGGCCTGAGCGTCCTTGATGGCGGCCAGGATCAGGTCCTCGGCCACTTCCTTTTCCGACGGCACAAAAATCGACGGGTCGATTTCAAGGCCCGTCAGTTCGCCCTTGGCGGTGGCGGTCGCCTTGACCAGGCCGGCGCCGGATTCGCCGGTCACGGTCGTGTTGGCCAGCTCTTCCTGCATCTCGGCCATCTTGGCCTGCATGTCCTGCGCCTGTTTCATCATCTTGGCCATGTCGCCAAGCCCGCCCAAACCTTTCAGCATGTTCTGTCTCCTGGTAGATAGTCCGCCGAACAGTCGGCGCGGTGTCGAGAAGTGTTGCCCTACATATCGCAGTCGCGGGGGCGATGGACAAGGCGCAGGCGCCGCGTCAGCCCCGTGCCGCGGCGATTTGATGCCACGCGGGGCAGGTCGGTGCGGTCACTCCTCGAAGGGATCCCATTCGTCCTCGACCTCTGGCAGGGCTTCTTCCAGCGCCTCTGTCGCCGCTTCTTGCGCGGTGCGGATATGGGTGATCGTCGCTTTCGGAAAGGCGGCCATTGCGGCCTGCACAAGCGGGTGCTCCTGGGCCTCGGCCCTCAGCGCCAGTTCGGCGGCGTCGCGTTTCTCGACCACGGTCGGTGTCTCGCAGCCGTTGACCAGGATTACCGCCCAGCGATTGCCGGTCCATCGTTGCAAAGCCGCGCCAAGCCGTTGCGCAAGGTCGGGCGCGGCGTCCTCGGCGGGCGTGAACTCGATCCGGCCGGGCTGATAGGCGGCAAGCCGCACCGCCCCCTCGACCTCGACCAGCAGTTTGACGTCACGATTGGCGCGGATCAGCTCCAGCACATGATCGAAGGTGGGATAGCGGGCCAGGGCCTCGGCGGCCTCGGTGGCCAGCGCGGTCACCGTTCCACCGGAATGACCGCCGCCGTTGTGCTGCGCAGAGGTTTGCGGCGCATGTGTCATCCCGCCCGACGGACCGGCAGGCGCGCCGCCGGGGCCGCCGTTTGGCGCGGGCGGAGGCGGGCTGTCCTGCAACTTGCGCATCAGTTCCTCGGGCGAGGGGCCCTCGGCCACATGGGTCAGCCGGATCACCGCCATCTCGGCGGCCATCATGGCAGACGGCGCGTTCGACACTTCCTCGATCGCCTTCAGCAGCATCTGCCAGGCGCGGGCCAATGCCCGCATTCCCAGTCCGTCGGCAAAGGCCTGTCCACGCCCGCGTTCGTCGGGCGAGACCGTGGGGTCGTCGGCGGCCTCGGGCGTGATCTTGACCACGGAAATCCAGTGAGTCAGCTCGGCCAGGTCGCGCAGCACCGCCAGCGGGTCGGCACCATCGGCATATTGTGCCGACAGTTCCTCGAGCGCGCCGGCGGCGTCACCGCGCATGACGCGTTCGAACAGGTCCATGACCCGGCCCCGGTCGGCCAGGCCCAGCATGGCGCGCACCTGTTCGGCGGTGGTTTCCCCGGCGCCGTGCGAAATCGCCTGATCCAGCAGCGAGGTCGCATCGCGGGCGGATCCTTCGGCGGCGCGGGTGATCAGCGCCAGCGCCTCGTCGGTGATCTCGGCCGCTTCGGCCTTGGCGATCTTGCGCAAGAGGCCGATCATGTCCTCGGGTTCGATCCGCCGCAGGTCGAAGCGCTGGCAGCGCGACAGCACCGTCACCGGCACCTGCCGGATCTCGGTCGTGGCGAAGATGAACTTCACATGGCTGGGCGGTTCTTCCAGCGTCTTCAAGAGCGCGTTGAACGCGCTCTTGGACAGCATGTGAACCTCGTCGATGATGTAGATCTTGTAGCGCGCGCTGGCTGCCCGGTAATGCACGCTGTCGATGATCTCGCGGATGTCGCCGACGCCGGTGCGGCTGGCGGCGTCCATTTCCAGAATGTCGACGTGGCGGCCTTCCATGATCGCGACGCAATGTTCGCACTTGCCGCAGGGGTCCGTCGTCGGGCCGCCGTTGCCGTCCTCGCCAATGCAGTTCATGCCCTTGGCGATGATCCGTGCGGTCGTGGTCTTACCGGTGCCGCGAATGCCGGTCATGATGAAGGCCTGGGCGATCCGGTCGGCGGCAAAGGCGTTTTTCAGCGTGCGCACCATCGCGTCCTGCCCGACGAGATCGGCAAAGGTCTCGGGGCGGTACTTGCGGGCGAGCACCTGGTAGGCGGGGGCGTCGGTCATGGGGGTCCTGTCTGGTGTTGCGGCCAAAGTAAGCGCTGCGCGCCGGGCCGTCCACCGCCCTCTGACCGGGATTGCGCAGGCAGTGCTTGATTTCCGCGCGCCGACGCGGCACATCAGGGACAGGGCCGCTTGCCGGGGGCCTCCTGATCCGCGGAAAGCACTTGCACCGGCCCGAACGGAAGACCACCGATCATACGGTTTTCTCTGGCCCGACACGGCGGATCGCGGGCAGTGACGGAGGAACCCGATCATGACCGAGCTTTCCCTTGACACCCTGCGCTTTGAGGCCAAGCGCCTGCACCGTGCCTATATTGCGCGCGAGGTCTGGGCGCTGCAGCGCCTGCAACAGCACCCGCCAAGGCGCGCGCCCGACAGCCTGCGGCGTGCCGATTTCCTGCATGTTATCGCGCAGGAAAACGGTTTTGCCAGTTGGCCGCGCCTGAAACTCGCCGCCGAAACGACGGGGCTGGACCGCGCCGCGAAACTGCAACGGCTGAAAATCGCGCTGTTTCATGGCCAGACCCCGGTCATCGTGGCTTTGCTGGCCGATACGCCCGACCTGGCGGATGGGGTGTTCGGCCTGGAATGCGCGCTCTACCGGCGCGAGGCCGTAGCTGCCGCGCTGGCACGCGATCCAGGTCTGGCCACTCGGCCCCTCGGCCCGCGCCGCCCGATCCTGCACTTGGCGTTCTCGCGCTGGATCAAGGCCCGCCCCGAGCTGGAGGAGGACATGCTGGCGGTGGCTGACCTGCTGTTGGCGCATGGGGCCGACGTGAATGACGGCTACCCGGCCGCCGAGGGCGAGGATCACCTGCTGTCGGCGCTCTATGGCGCCATCGGCCATGCCGACAACATGGTGTTGGGCCGCTGGTTGCTGGACCATGGCGCCAACCCCAACGACAACGAGTCGCTCTATCACGCCACCGAACTGGGCCACCATGAGGGACTGCGGATGCTGCTGGAGGCAGGCGCCGATCCGCATGGCACCAATGCGCTGCTGCGGGCGATGGATTTCCACGATCACGCGGCCGTCGAGATGCTGCTGTCGCATGGCGCCCGGCCGGACGATTTCAACCCCGAGGAGGTTGGCGGAGAGGCGCCCTGGGTGGTGCCCGCCCTGCACCAGGCGGCCCGGCGGGGCTGTGACCGTCGCATGGTGGACATGCTGCTGGAAGCGGGTGCCGATCCGGCGCGCGTCTGGCAGGGCGCCACGGCCTATGCCTATGCTCGCGTGCATGGCAATCGCGCCGTGGCCGAGGCGATCGAGGCGCGCGGTGCGGCGACCCCGCTCAGCCGCGAGGAAACCCTGCTGGCCCGCGCCGCGGAAGGGCAGCCCAGTCCGGGCGAATACATCGACCCCGCGCGCCTTGCCCCGGCCTATGCCAACATCCTGCGCGAGACGCTCCACCTGCCCGACAGGTTGCCGGTGCTGGAACGGCTGGTGGCGCTGGGCCTGCCCTGGGATCTGCCGGACGGCATGGGCGTGACGCCTGTGCAGGCCGCCGGTTGGGAAGGTCTGCCCGATGTCATGGGGTTCTTCCTGCGGCTGAAACCGGACCTGAGCCACGTCAACGGTTATGGTGGCACGCTGCTGGGCACCATCCTGCACGGCGCCGAAAACGCGCCCGACCGCGACAGCCGGGATCACATCGGCTGCCTCGAGCAGGCCCTGCATCACGGCGTTGCCCTGCCGCGGCGCGAGATCGGTTTTGTCGCGCGCGAGGACATCCGCGCCTTTCTCGAAGACTGGGCCGAGTCGCACCCCGGGCAGGTGGTCTGAGCGGGCCGGTGCCTTCGGGTGCGGGCCTTTCCGTGGCATTCTGAGCGCACAACATGAAAAACTTGCCGCAAGTCCCCGACTCTGGTGGGGATTGCCGGCTGTCTTCGATCCGAATCGCTAGGCCAGTCTGGACATGCGTGTATTATCCCGGGTGGCGGAAATCCGCGGCCGTGGGGGCGGCTGCTGGCCCGTCGCTGCCGATTGGGGAGACATTGCATGATCGAGGACGAGCAGAATGCAGCCGGCACCGCCGGGCCTGTCACTCTGCATGTCCTGCCCGTGGGGGGCGGCATCCTTGCCTTTTCGCAACTGCCTGGCGCCGGGGGCGATTATCGCGGCGATCTGGAACACCTGTCCAGCTGGCGCCCGGCGATGGTGATTTCCCTCGTCAGCCAAGTCGAGATGCTGGAGGCCGGGGCCAAGACCCTCGGTCAGGACGTCCAGGACAAGGGGACGCGCTGGGTACATATGCCGATCAAGCGCGGCGATGCGCCCAATGCTTCTGTCGAAGAAGGCTGGCCAAAAGTCAGCACACAGGTCCGCAAGGCGCTGCTCGGGGGCGGGCGCGTCATGTTGCACAGCCGCGAAGGCAAGGGGCGGGCGGCCATGATGGCCCTGCGGCTGATGATCGAGGCGGGCGAAGCCCCGGACGAGGCGGAGGCGCGCCTGCAATCCGTCCAGCGGGGCGCCTATCTTGAATCCTGGCAGCGCAACTGGTCGCTCAAGGCCGAGCGCGAGCCGGTGCCCTTCGTGCGGCACGCCCGGTCGGGTTGAACATGCTGCAAATGGATGGGGCGGAAAGACAACGGCCCGGCGCTTGCGCACCGGGCCGTTTGTGGTGAGAGATTGTAACGACCCAAGCGGGGCTCGTTACGGCTGCTTCCTTCCGGACCTGACCGGGTTGGCGAGGCGCTTGCCCGCACAACCTCTCGACCGTCTATTTAAGGCCCCGGCGCGGATTTTGCAATGGGGTGCGATGCACTCTCCCGTTTGCCGCGCGGGGCGTTTATGAGGGCGGCATGGACGAGACATTCGAGATTTTCGCAAGCGTGCCGCCGGGGCTGGAACCTCTGTTGCTGGAAGAGGTCAACGCCGCGGGATTCGCGCAACCCGCGCAGGTTCCGGGCGGTGTGACCTTTCAGGGAGGCTGGCCCGAGGTGGCGCGGGCCAACCGCGAGTTGCGCGGTGCGGGCCGTGTGCTGGCGCGCTTTGCCAGCTTTCGGGCGATGCACCTTGCGCAACTGGACAAGCGGGCGCGGAAACTGGATTGGGCGGCTGTGCTGCGCCCCGACGTGCCGGTGCGGGTCGAGGTGACCTGCCGCAACTCAAAGATCTACCACGACCGCGCCGCGCGCCAGCGCGTCGAAGGCGCCATCGCCGAGACGGTGGGCGCGCCGGTCCTGAAAGAGGCCTCGGACGAGGCGGTGCGCATCTTGCTGCGGATCGAGGATGACCTTGCGGTCTTTTCCGTCGACACCTCGGGCGAGCCGCTGCACCGGCGGGGCCTCAAGCAGCAGGTGGGCAAGGCCCCCATGCGAGAGACGCTGGCGGCGCTCTTCCTGCGGGCCTGTGGCTATGACGGGTCCGAACCGTTGGTGGACCCGATGTGCGGGTCCGGCACCTTTGTCATCGAGGCGGCAGAGATCGCCGCCGGGCTGGCACCTGGCCGGGCACGGGGCTTTGCGCTGGACCGGTTGGCGGTGGAGGTTCCGGCGGCGCCGCAGAAGGTGCGCCGCGAGGTCTGCGTGCGGTTCCACGGGGCCGACCGGGATGACGGGGCGATCCGGATGAGCCAGGCCAATGCCGAACGGGCCGGGGTCGCGGAGCTCTGTTCCTTCACCCGCGCGGCAATCAGCGATCTGCAGCGGCCCGAGGGGGCACCCGGGCTTGTCATGGTGAACCCGCCCTATGGCGCGCGGATCGGCAACCGCAAGCTGCTGTTCGCGCTGTATGGCACCCTTGGCGCCGTGTTGCAGGACCGCTTTGCGGGCTGGCGGTTGGGCATGGTCACGTCTGACGGGGGGCTGGCCAAGGCCACGGGGCTGGACCTGACAGCCGGCCCGCCGGTGAGTTTCGGCGGGCTCAAGGTCAAGCTCTACCAGGCCCGTCTGTGAGCGGTCGATTGCGGCCCTGCGCCTAGTCCCGAACCAGCCCGCCGGGACAGAAGAACCGGGTATAGAGGCCGTAGCAGGTGGCCGTCATCCGGTAGCCGTGCAGGTCGATCCGCGCGTAGACGTAGCGGTCCTCGTAGGTCAGGTCGATGCCGGACATCAGCAGATCGGTGCAGGCGCGGTTGTCGGCGCGGCACAGCAGCAGCGCCGCCGCGTCCAGGCCGGACTTGCCGTCGAGACCCTCGTTCGCGACGGTCAGCTGTATCTGGCGGCGCACTTCCGCCTCCGCGGCCTCGGGGCCGGGCTTGGTGACAAGGGCGCCGATCAGCGCCATGACGATCATGCCGAGAAGAAAACGATACATGGCAAAGCCCCTGACTGACCTCTTCCCTGATGGAGTAGGCGAGCGCGCGGCCCTGCGCAAGCGCGTCAGATGAGGCCTGCCAGTCCAGCCCCCTGCAGCAGGTCGTCTGCCAGATGATGCGCGTGCCGGCCCGAGGGCGGCACGAGGTCGGGCACCTGCACGACGGTCATCCCCGCGGCAAAGCCGGCCTCGGCGCCGGTGTTGCTGTCCTCGAAGACAAGGCAGCGGCCCGGTTCTGCCCCCAGCCGGCTGGCGGCCAGCAGGTAGGGGTCTGGGGCCGGTTTGGCCCGGGTCACGCAATCGCGCGTCACGACGACGTCAAAGCGCCGCGCGAGGTCCGACCGCGCCAGCTTGTGCAGGGCAGAGGTACGCCGCGACGAGGTGGCGATGGCCACGGGCACCGCCCGCCCCGCGAGGTGGTCCAGCAGGTCGATCGCACCGGGTTTCAGCGGGATGCCCTGCGCGGTCTGGCGGCGGTCCTCTTCCAGCCAGTCGGCATGGATCGCGTCGAAATCCAGCGCGCCGAAGTGCTGTTCTAGGATCGTGCGTCCGGTGTCGCTGGCGGTGCCGACCAGCTGCAGGAAAATCGCCTCTGTCAGGTCGGCGCCGTGACGGGCCAGCACCCGGCGCCCGGTGACGAAGGCAAGGCTTTCGGTGTCGACCAGCGTTCCGTCCAGATCGAAGATCACGGCATCATAGGGCATCGGTTTTCCGGTTCGCAGCGTTCGGCCAAGGCCTAGACGGAAAACGGGCGGCCCGAAAGCCGCCCGCCACAAAGTTTCGTGTCGCGGTCCTACAGCGAGATGCGGAAAAGCGCGAAACCGTCGGCGCCTTCGCCCGCGTCCTCGATGGTGACGCCCTTTACGTCATCGGCGTAGTCGCGCGCCTTGGGGCCGGTTTCGAACAGGACAGTGGTGCCTTCCATCGGTTTGAACGACCAGTTGGCATCGGCGGAGGGGTTGATGGTGCCCTGTTCGACGATGTAGCGCACGATCACGTCGCGGTTGGTGTCCGGCGCCTCGAAGATCACCGTATCGCCCTTGGCGCCCGGGAAATCGCCGCCGCCCGAGGCGCGATAGTTGTTGGTGGCGATGACGAACTCCATGTCCGCCGTCACCGGTTCGCCGTTGAAGCGCAGATCGGCGATACGGTTCGCGTCGGGGTTCTCCAGCTCGCCCTTCGGGCCGTACTTGGACGGCTGGCTGAGGTCGATCTGGTAAGTCACCCCGTCGATCACGTCGAAATTGTACGACGGGAAGGCGGGGTTCAGCAGCGGCGCATCCTGCGCGCCCGGATCGACCTGGTTGAACATGCCCGCCGAGCGTTCCAGCCAGTCCTTGACCTGCGCGCCCGTCACTTTCACCGCGCGCACGGTGTTGGGGTAAAGGTACAGGTCCGCCACGTTCTTGATCGCCACCGCGCCGGGGGCGACATCGGTGTAATAATCCGGCCCGCCACGGCCACCGGCCTTGAAGGGCGCGGCGGCGGACAGGATCGGCAGGCCCGCGTATTCGGTGCCGGCCAGCATCTGTTCAATGTACCACTTCTGCGCGATCGACACGATCTGGACCGAGGGATCATCGGCCACCAGCGCAAAATAGCTGTGCAGCGGCGCCGAGGTCTGGCCCACCGCGCGGCGGACATAGGCCAGGGTTTCCTCGTGGTCCTCTTGCGTCGCGTCGATCACAGGCTGGTAATCCTCGACCAACGCGGTGACGGACCGGTCCTCGTTGCGCTTGGCGATCGGGCGCGCCTCGGAGGTGGTGGAGACCACGCGCCAGCTGTTTCCGTCACGCTCCAGCAGCAGATCGATCAGACCCATGTGCGAGCCCCAGAAGCCGCCCATGACGGCGGGCTTGCCGTGGATCGTGCCCTTGTCCACGTCCACCGCGGCATAGTCGGCATAGGTCGGCGAGGGGAAGACGAGGTGCGAATGCCCGGTCATCACCGCGCCGATGCCCTCGACCCCGGCCAGCGGCACGCTGGCGTTTTCCATGCCGTCCGTGTGGTCGGCGGATCCGATGCCGGAGTGCGACAGCGCCACGATGATCTCTGCCCCCTGTTCCAGCATCTCAGGGACGTAGGATTTCGCCGTCTCCACGATGTCGCGGGCGGTGACGTTGCCCTCAAGATGCTTGCGGTCCCAGTTCATGACCTGCGGCGGCGTAAAGCCGATGACACCCACCTTGATCGGGTGCGTGTTGCCCGCGCCGTCGGTCAGCATCCGGTCAAGGATGACGTAGGGCTTGAACAGCGTCTCGTCCTCGCGCGGGGTCGCGCCCTCGGTCTTGGCAACGTTGGCAAGGACCACCGGGAAATCGGCACCCGCCATCGATTTCATCAGGAAATCGAGGCCGTAGTTGAACTCGTGGTTGCCGATGGTGGCCGCGTCAAAGCCCAGCGTGTTCATCGCGGTCACGATGGGATGCATGTCCCCCTCTTTCATGCCGCGTTCGTAGGCGATGTAATCGCCCATCGGGTTGCCTTGCAGGAAATCGCCGTTGTCCAGCAGCATGGTGTTGGTCGCCTCGGCGCGGATGCCCTCGATGATCGAAGCGGTGCGCGACAGGCCGACGGTGTCGCGCGGACGGTCGGCGTAATAGTCGTAGGGATGGACGTGGACGTGAATGTCCGTCGTTTCCATGATCCGCAGATGCGCCTGGTTGGCCGCCGCACGGGCCGAATAGGGGTGCAAGGTGATCAGGGCGGCTCCGGCTGTGGTTCCGGCAAGGAACTGGCGCCGCGAGAGACGTGCATCGAAGGACTGTGACATGGTTTTCCCCAAAGTTTGGCTGCGTGACGGTATTGACCCGGAAATTCCAACAGTGGTGTGACGCTAACACGATTCCCGCGTGTCGTGGCGGGTTGACCTTGGGGAAATCGCGCGGGCTTTGGGTTTGCATCCCGGTCCCCGGCGGGCAAATGTGCGGTCGCAGGCAAAGGGGGCAGGATGCGGCACGCGGAAGAGGTGACATTCGGGGGATCGGGGCTGGATCGCGCAGCCGAGATCCGGGGCGACATCGGCGCATTGGCCGCCGCCATGCAGGACGCGCGGGCGCGCACGATCCCGATCTGGCGCGGCAAGCCGCTGGTGGCGGGCGAAGGCATGATGGAGGCCGTGCGCCTGCCACTGGATCACCCGATCCTGGCGGAGGCAGACGGCCCGCCGATCCTGCTGGGCCGCGAGGAGGGCGCAGCGGTCTTTTCGCACGACATCTCGGGCTGGACGCCGCCGGATTTCGACGCCGAGGCGCAGGCCAGCTTTCTCGACCCCAGCGAATACAGCCACCCAAGTTGCCCGGAAGCCCGCTTTGCCGAGTTGCGCCGCATCATGACCCGGCTGACGCCCCGCGACGCGGAACTGGCGGCGACGGCCAAGGCGGTGCACGGCTGGCACGGAAGTCACCGGTTCTGCTCGCGTTGCGGCGCCGAATCCGAGATGCACCAGGCCGGCTGGACCCGCATCTGCCCGGCCTGCGGCGGGCAGCATTTCCCGCGCACCGACCCGGTGGTGATCATGCTGATCACCCGGGGCAACCGCTGCCTGCTGGGCCGCTCGCCGGGTTGGCCCGAGGGGATGTATTCCTGCCTTGCCGGTTTCGTCGAACCGGGCGAGACGATCGAGGCCGCCGTGCGGCGCGAGACCTGGGAAGAGGCGGGCATCCGCGTCGGCCCGGTCCGCTACCTGGCCAGCCAGCCCTGGGCCTTTCCCGCCTCGCTGATGTTCGGCTGTCACGGCGAGGCCCAAAGCGACGAGATCACGGTGGACCCGGCCGAACTGGAAGACGCGATCTGGGTCACGCGCGAAGAGGTGGCCGAGGCGGCGGCGGGCCTACGCGAGGGGTTGCTGCCCGCGCGAAAGGGCGCCATCGCGCATTTCATGTTGCTTAACTGGATGGCGGATAGGCTGGACTGAGACGCGGGTTGCGGTAGGGTCCCGGAAACAAGCCGGACAAGATGAGGCGAAAGCAGGCGGATGGAACTCACGGCACGCGAAGATATCGAGGCCCCGCAGGACCGGGTTTTTGCCATGATGGCGGATTTCGACAGCATCGAGCGCCAGGCGATGCGCCGCGGCCTGGAGGTGACCCGGACCGGGGATGGCCCGGGCGCGGGCATGGCCTGGGACGTGGCATTCAGGTTTCGCGGCAAGCGGCGCGAGGCCGCGATCACCCTGACCGATTATCAGCCGCCAGAGCGGATGGTCTTTGACACCGTGTCGGGCGGGCTGGACATTACGCTGACGCTGGATGTCGTGGCGCTGTCTCCCGCGCGCTCGCGGATCAATGTCACCACCGTGATGGCGGCGCGCACGCTGTCGGCCCGGCTGTTCCTGCAGTCGATGAAACTGGCCCGGGGCGGCATGGACAAGCGGTTCCGCAAGCGGGTGGCCGAACTGGCCGGGGAAATGGAAACCCGGCTGCGCGGCGCGGCCTGATCCCGTTGCGCTGAGGGGACAGGGCGCTAGATTGCCGCAAAAGGCATGAAGGAGCGCCGAATGTTGCGATTGACCTGGGTCCTGGCCCTGCTGGCCGGGCCGCTCTCGGCTCATGAATTCTGGATCGAGCCCGAGGGTTTCGTGATCCCCGACGAGGCGCCGGTGCTGGCGCAGACCCTCGTCGGGACCGAGCTGAAGGGCGCGACCTACAGCTACAACCCCCGCAACTTCACCCGGTTCGACATCGTTACCTCCGAAGGGGTCGAACCCGTCGAAGGACGGCTGGGTGACAAGCCGGCGCTGAACATGGTGCCCGAGGGCACGGGGCTGGCGACCATCGTGCATGTCACCCGCGACTACAGCCTGACCTATACCGAGTGGGAAAAATTCGTCACCTTCGTCGAGCACAAGGATTTCGCCTGGGCGCTGGACCGTCATCTGGACCGCGGACTGGGGCAGGATCGCGTGCGCGAACGCTATTCCCGCCACGCCAAGAGCCTTGTGGCGCTGGGCGATGCCGCGGGCGCCGACCGCGAAGTGGGCCTTGTGACCGAGATCGTGGCCGAGGCGAACCCCTATACCGACGACCTGTCGGACGGCTTTCCGGTGCGCGTGCTCTACCAGGGCGAACCGCGCGTGGAGGTGCAGGTGGAACTGTTCGAACGCGACCCTCAGGGCGAGGTGACGATCCGCCTTTACCGTACCGACCAAGAGGGGCGCGCACGGCTCGAGGTGAAGCCGGGGCATTTCTACCTGGTCGACGCCGTGGTCATGCGGGAACTGGAGATCGAGAAAGACTCCGATCCGGCCTGGGAAAGCCTCTGGGCCTCGCTGACTTTCGAGGTTCCGCAATGAGCCTTGTTCAGCAACTGCGCGCCGCGCTGGACGAGCCCGGCCTCCTGACTGGCGAGGACGTGGCCGCCTGGTCGCGGGACTGGACCGGGCAATACAGTTGGACGCCGCTCTGCGTGGCGCGGCCGCGATCCACCGCCGAGGTGTCCGCCGTGCTGCGCGCGGCCCATGCGGAACGGGTCCCGGTAGTGCCGGTCTCCGGGCACACCGGTCTTGCTGGCGGCACTTCGGGCGAAGGGGCGGTGATGCTCTCGCTCGACCGGATGACCCGGATCGAGGAAATCCGGGGGCCCGCCCGGCTGGCGGTGGTCGAGGCGGGCGTGATCCTCAGCGACCTCCACGCCGCCGCCGCGGCGCAAGGCTTGAGCTTCCCGATGACCTTCGGCGCCAAGGGCTCCGCCCGGATTGGCGGCATTCTCGCCACCAACGCGGGCGGCTCCAACGTCCTGCGCTATGGCAACACCCGTGACTTGGTGCTGGGGCTGGAGGCGGTGCTGGCCGATGGCCGGGTCGTGGACTTGATGTCGGAACTGCACAAGAACAACACCGGCTACGATCTGCGTCACCTGCTGATCGGATCGGAGGGCACGCTGGGGGTGATCACGCGCGCGGTGCTGAAACTGGTGCCGCAGCCGCGTGCCTTTGCCGCCGCGATGGTGGCAACCGAAACGCTGTCGGGTGCGCTGGAGGTGCTGAACCGGCTCAGGGACGTGACCGGCGGCGCGGTCGAGGCCTTCGAGTTCATGTCGCGTTTCTATGTCCAGCAATACGCGCGGATGCACCCCGAGGCCCGGCCGGTCCTCGACGGTGATTACGACGTGACCATCCTTGTCGAACTGGGTGCCACCGCCCCGCGCGACGCCGAGCCGGGGCCTGACGGGCAGGTGCCGATCGCGGCCTACCTCGAAGAGGTGCTGGGCGACATGCTGGAAGAGGGCGCCGTGTTGGATGCCGCGGTCGCCCAAAGCGACGCCCAGCGCGAGGCCATGTGGGCCCTGCGCGAGGCGGCGGCCGAGGTTTCGCTGTCGCATGTGCCGCTGGTCAACAACGACGTCTCGGTGCCGCTGGACAAGGTCGAGACCTTCCTTGAACAGGCGGGCGCGCGGCTGGCGGACATCGACCCCGACGCGCAGCCCGTCGTCGTCTCTCACCTGGGCGACGGCAACGTGCACTACCCGGTCTGGATCGGCGACGCGGGCCGGAAGGACGCGGTGATGCAGGCGGTCGAGGACGTGGTGCTGGGGCTCGGCGGCTCGTTTTCCGCCGAACACGGCATCGGCCTGGCCAAGCGTCCCTCGATGGCGCGGCGCAAGGATGCCGTGGCGCTGGATGTGATGCGGGCGATCAAGCAGGCGCTTGATCCGCAGGGGATATTGAACCCGGGCAAGCTGCTGCCCTGAGCCCCGGGCGCCGCCCGGTGCCCTTGCCCAAGACCAGCTCTGTCACCGATGTCGGACGAGGGGGCGCTGCCCCCTCTGACCCCCGGAGTATTTTTGCAGAGAAGAAGCCAGCAGCGCGCGCCTCAGGCGTCGCGCTGGGCGATCCAGTCGTGATCGGGGTGGTTCCGGAAGCGCCACTTGCGCATCGGGCCGGCCATGACGTTCAGGTAATACATCTCGTAGCCGTAGGGCGCGCCGCAGGGGTGGTGGCCCTTGGGCACCAGCACCACGTCATGGTCACTGACCGACATGGTGACATCCAGCGACCCGTCCTCGGTAAAGACCCGTTGGTGCCCGTAGCCCTGCGCCGGGTTCAGCCGGTGGTAGTAGGTCTCTTCGAGGTAGGTCATCTCGGGGAAATTGTCCTCGTCGTGACGGTGCGGCGGATAGGACGACCAGTGTCCCGAAGGCGTGTAGACCTCTGTCACCAGCAGCGAGGAGGCCACGTCGCGTTCCTCCATCGCGATGGGGTGGATGTGGCGCGTGTTGGTGCCCTTGCCGCGGTCCACCAGGTCGATGCCCTCGGGACCGATCCGGGCGGCGGGGTAGTCGGCGATCGCCGGGGCCGAGCAGACCGCCAGGGTGCACTCCGTGGTGGCCGTCGCGGTCCAGTCCGCTCCGGCGGGCAGGTAGACCGCGTGCGGCGCGATGCGGTCAAAGACATCCATGCGTTCGCCCAGTTCGCCGAAATCCCGGCCGCCGCCGCTGATGTGTGCCTTGCCCTCGACCAGCACGAGGATCACCTCGCGGTCGCCGGTTCGGCCCTCGGCGTGGTCGTCGATATGCAGCCGCCAGAGGTCAAAGCCGACATAGCCCCAGTCGGGGCTTTCCGACGTGCGGGCATTGTCCACGGTGATCTGATGGACCTTGCCGGTTGTCCCGGCGGGTTTGCGGAGCAGTTGGGTCATGCTGGTCTTCCTTGGATCAGGGTTGGCGGCGCGCGTCCTGCTCTGCAAGCGCCTGTGCGAATTCCGCGGGAGTAAGGTCTTCGGACAGGGCCCGGTGGAACAGGGCGCTCTGGGTTTCCGGGGCCAGGCCGCCCAGCGGCGGGTCGCTGTCGAGGTTGGTGGGAAAGGAATAGCCCTCGGCGGCGGCGCCCACGGCGGCGGCCAGCGCTTCGTCCCCGAGGCGCCCGGCGGCGCGCAACGTCTGGATCGCGGGGTAAAGCGTGCGGCTCATGGCCGTCCGGTCCACCGTCTCCATCGCACGGCCAAACGCCGAGGACACCTGCAGCAGGTTTGCCATGCGTTCGATGTCGGTGCTGCGGTTCTCGCCCGCCGCATGAAACAGGGCCGGATTGAAGAAAACCGCGTCGCCCTTGGCCAAGGGCAACTGGATATGTTTCTCCTCGAAGAACTCTCGGAAATCCTCGCGCCGGTAGGCCATGTAGCCGGGGCGGAACAATTGCGAGAAGGGCAGCAGTTTCGTCGGGCCGCTTTCGATGGGCATGTCGCAATGGGCCACGGCGCCCTGCAGGGTCATCACCGCCGAAAGGTCATGCACATGGGCCGGGAATCGCGCGGCCACCTCGGCGGTCTGAAAGCCAAGGTGATAGTCGCGGTGCGCCGATTGGGCCTGCCCGCCGGGGCGCACGAGGTTCACCTGCGCGGTCATCTGGTAGAAAGGCCCAAGCCAGGCCTCGCAGACCGCCGCGATCGCCGGGTTGCCATAGTAGAGCGCAAAGCCCTCGGGATCTTCGAGACAGTGTTTCTGCAGCGAATTCCAGATGCGGGCGTTCGACCCGGCCTTGGCGAAATGGTCGCCTGCGCCCAGTCCGGCCTCGCTCTCGCGGGCGATGATCCGGTTGAAGACGGCGGTGGCCGCGTCGACGGGGGCAGTGTCCGCATAGGCGCCTTTCAGCGCCAGGACGCCGGCGGATCGGCCCAGGACAAAGCCCCATTCGGCCAGCAACTCGGCGCGCTGGGCGGGATCGCCCAGTGTCGCCTGCAGCGAGGCCACGTCATAGACCGGCACGTTCTTTTCCACCGCCGAGGCAAATCGAAGGTCCGCGGCAGAGAGGCTCTGTC
This sequence comes from Mameliella sp. MMSF_3455, assembly GCF_030733205.1. Classification (GTDB taxonomy): domain Bacteria; phylum Pseudomonadota; class Alphaproteobacteria; order Rhodobacterales; family Rhodobacteraceae; genus Antarctobacter. The sequence continues at coordinate 54,313 of NZ_JASHJL010000020.1, read as the reverse complement.
CGGTCAGCCGGGCAAATTCAGCAAGGTCACAGGACGTGACGTCGAAATAAGCCGTGTCTTTCATGACGATCCTCCTTCGTCGGTGTACTTCTTCCGGATCGCCTCGGCGTCGAAGGCGACAAAGAACTGGTGCGCGCAATAGACCCCGATGGCGCCGAACAGGATCGACCAGCCGGGGTTGCCCCAGCTGAGTTCCAGCAGCGCCCAGCCCAGGCAGGCGGCCACCACAAAGATGCGGCGCCAGAGCGGGATGAAGAAGGGATGCTGGACGTCGAACATGGGTCAGCCCCTGTCCAACCCAGTGGCGCGCGCTGTCTCCCGCAGCGTGGTCAGGCCAAGGGTCTGGTATTTCATCGGGTCACGCAGATCGGGGTCCTGTTCGGCCTCGATCACCAGCCAGCCCTCGTATCCGGTGTCGGACAGGATCTGCAGGCAGGGGGCAAAGTCGATCGCGCCCTCGGCATCGCCGGGCACGGTGAAGACGCCCCTGCGCACGCCTTCGAGAAAGGTCAGGTCCTCGCCCCGGACCTGGTTCATGATGTCCTGACGCACGTTCTTGGCGTGGAAATGGCGCACGCGGGGGGCGTGGCGGGCCAGAACCGCTGCCGGGTCTCCGCCGCCGAAATGGCAATGTCCGGTGTCGAACAGCAGGTGCGTCGCGGGGCCGGTGGCGGCCATCAGCCCGTCGATGTCCTCGGGGCTTTCGATGATGGTGCCCATGTGGTGGTGATAGACCAGCGTCAGCCCCTGGTCGGCGCAGAACTGCGCTATCTCCTCCAGCTTGGCGCCATAGCTGGCCATCTCGTCCGCAGAGAGCCGGGGGCGCTGCGACACGGGTGTCTCCTTCGAGCCGTGCACCGTGTTGGAACATTCGGCAGCGATGCAGACCGAACAGCCGTTGGTCTTCAACATGTCCAGGTGCGGCTGGATCGCCGTCTTCTCGTCCTCGACGGAACGGGCGCAAAGCTCGAGCGAATACCAGGCCGATGGCAGGACAAGCCCGTGGCTGCCCAGCAGGTCCTTGAGCGCCTGCGGATCGGCGGGCCAGCGGTGGCCGCCCTCGATCCCCTCAAAGCCGATCGAGGCGGCCTGTGACAGGATCTGGTCGGTCGGGATATGGGCGCCCAGCGTCTGGTCGTCGTCGTTGGCCCAGGCGATGGGGTTGGTGCCGTAGCGGATCATTGGCGTGTCTTTCCTTTGGGGCAGGGGCCGTGCGGGCCGGTCCTGTCAGATGCGTTCCTTGAGCTGGGCCTCATATCCCTTGCGGGCCTCGGTCACCTCCTCGCGGGGCGAGACCTCGGGCACGGCCACGTCCCACCAGTGACCGCCGTGCGGCGTGCTGGGGTAGGGGTCCGTGTCGATCACCACGACAAACGGGCCTGCGGCATCGGCGGCGCGTTTCATCGCCTCTTCCAGTTCGGCGATGGTCTGGACGTGGATGGCCGCCGCCCCCATGCTGGCGGCATGGGCGGCGAAATCGATATTGCTCTGCGCCGCGCTGGAGTGGTCGAGGAGATTGTTGAACTCGGCCCCGCCGGTGCCCATCTGCAACCGGTTGATGCAGCCAAAGCCGCGGTTGTCGGTGATCACGAGCGTGATCTTGGTGCCCATCGCGACCGCTGTCGCCAGCTCGGAATTGGCCATCATGTAGCTGCCGTCGCCCAGCATGCAGACGACGTCGCGCCCCGGTTGGGCCATCTTGATGCCCATGGCGCCGGCGATCTCGTAGCCCATGCAGGAAAAGCCGTATTCCATGTGATAGGCGCCCGGGCGCGGGGCCTTCCACAGCTTGTGCAATTCGCCCGGCATGGTGCCGGCGGCGCACATCACCACGGTGTCCGGCCCGCTCGCACGTTGCATCGCGCCGATCACCTGCTGGTCGGTGGGCAGCTGGTTGCCGTCGGCGGGCGCATCGGTCAGCGGATCGACGGCGGCGAACCAGTCCTGTTTCAGCTGCGCCGGGACATCCTCGGCCCGGTACGAGGTCAGCTCCAGCGCCAGTTCGGTCAGCCCGGTCTTCGCGTCCGACTGCAGGGGCAGCGCGCCATGTTTGACCGCGTCATAGGCGTTGACGTTCAGGCTCACCAACGTGGCGGCCGGATTCTTGAACACCGTCCAGGACCCGGTGGTGAAATCCTGAAACCGGGTGCCCACGCCCAGCACAAGATCCGCCTCGCCGCAGACCGCATTGGCCGACGACGCGCCGGTCACGCCCACGGGACCCAGGTTCAGCGGGTGATCCCAGGCCAGCGCCGACTTGCCCGCCTGCGTCTCGACCACGGGGATGTTGTGCGCCTCTGCAAAGCCCTGCAGGTCGCCGCAGGCATCCGCGTAGTGCACACCGCCCCCGGCGACGATCACCGGGCGCTTGGCGGCGCGGATCTTTTCCACCACGCGGTGCAGTTCGTGGTGATCGGGGCGGATGCGGCGGCGATACCAGACGTGCGGCTCAAAGAAGCTGGCCGGATAGTCGTAGGCCTCGGCCTGCACGTCCTGGCAAAAGGCCAGCGTGACCGGCCCGCATTGCGCCGGGTCCGTCAGGGTGGCCATCGCGCGGGGCAGGGCGGTCAGCAGCTGCTCGGGCCGGGTGATCCTGTCGAAATAGCGCGAGACGGGGCGGAAACAGTCATTGGCAGAGACGGTGCCGTCCTCGAAATCCTCGATCTGTTGCAGCACCGGGTCCGGCCTGCGGTTGGCAAAGACGTCACCGGGCACCAGCAGCACCGGCAGGCGGTTCACATGCGCCAGCGCGGCGGCGGTGACCATGTTGGTCGCCCCCGGCCCGATCGAGGAGGTCACCATCATCGCCCGTTGCCGCCCGCTCTGCTTGGCAAAGGCAATCGCGCTATGCGCCATCGTCTGTTCGTTGTGACCGCGAAAGGTGGGCAGCTCCTCCTGCGCCTGGTACAGCGCCTCGCCCAGCCCGGCGACGTTGCCGTGGCCGAAGATGCCCCAGCAGCCCGCCAGGAACCTCTCTCCATCCTCGTTCATCTGCGCCGAAAGATAGCGCACCATCGCCTGCGCGGCGGTCAGTCGGATCGTCGTCATGGTTCAGTCCTCCCCGCGTGCGGCATCCCAGTAGCCGCAGAGGCGTGCGAAATTGTCCTTCATTTGCGCCACCGCTTCCGCGTCGGTCATGGCGCCCGTCATCCAGGCCTGCGCCGCATCGGCAAAGATCGTGCGGCCCACGGCAAAGCCCTTGACCATGGGGAAACGTGCCGCGACCTCGAAACTTTGCTTCAGCGCCGCCTCTTCGGCCCCCAGGCCCAGCACCACGATACCACGGGTGTTGGGATCGTTCTCCTCGATTGCCTGCACGGTTTTTTGCCAGGCGGCATCCGATGTCATCGGTTCCAGCTTCCACCAGTCGGGATAGACCCCCAGTTCGTAGAACCGCCGGATCACATTCGCCGTGGTATCCTCATCGACCGGCCCGGCCTTGGACGGGATCACCTCCAGCAGGAATTCCAGCCGGTTGCGCCGCGCGGCGTGGAACAGGCGCGTCACGGTCGCCTCGTGATCGGCGCGCATCTCGGGTGTATCGTCGGGGTGGTAGAAACAAAGCACCTTGACCACATGTTCCAGCGGCCATTCGTTCAGCCCGCCAAAGTCCGGGCCGATCTCCGGTTCCAGTCTCAGTGGACGAGAGCCCGGCCACTCCACCGGCCGTCCGATCCACAGGCCGGTTCCGGCAGCCTGGTAAAGCGCGTCGCGCCCCAGGCGGCTGTCACAGAGCAGTCCGTAGCCGGGTTGCCCGCCAGCCACCTGTGCGCAGGCCTCCAGGCAAAGCGCCTTGAAGGCGCCAATCTTTTCCGGGGTGGCGCCGTCCAGCTCTTCCAGTTGCATCCGGTGGTCAAAGGCAAAGACCCGCATGGTCGACCAGTCGCCCTTGCGGTTGGTGGCCCAGTGCACCTGCTCCAGCACATCGTCCTTGCGCAGCGCCTTTTCCTTGACGCCGCGCTGCAGGAAGAACTCCAGCTCGGCCCATGACGGATAGGCGGGGGTGCAGCCGTGGCGCGAGACGGCGAAGGCGCCGCATGCGTTGGCATAGGTCAGGGAGGTGGGCCAGTCCTGGTCGGTCAGCCAGCCTTTCAGCAGGCCGGACATGAAACCGTCGCCGGCGCCCAGCACGTTGAAGACCTCGATGGGAAAGCCGGGACCGCTCTGGCCGTCGTCCAGCGTGTCCGCGATCTCTCCGGTAAAGGCGACGGCGCCCATCGGGCCGCGCTTGCAGACCAGTGTCGCGCCCGAGACCTTGCGGACATTGCGCAGCGCCTGGATCGTGTCCGTGGTGCCGCCGGCGATATGGAATTCCTCCTCGGTGCCGACGATCAAGTCGAACAGATGCAGCGTGCTTTGCAGCTTCGCCGTGACCGCGTCCGAGGCGATGAACCGGTTTTCACCGTCACCATGCCCGGACAACCCCCAGAGGTTCGGGCGGTAGTCGATGTCCAGCGCCGTCTGCATCCCGTTCCCGCGCGCGATCCTCAGCGCCTTGAGCACCGCCGCCTCGGTGTGCGGATGGCTGAGATGCGTGCCCGTGGCAACAACCGACCGTGCCTGCGTGATGAACCCCTCGTCGATGTCGTCCTCGCACAGCGCCATGTCGGCGCAGTTGTCGCGGTAGAAGATCAGCGGGAACTGTTCCTGGTCGCGGATGCCCAGAAGCACCAGCGCGGTCAGGCGCTCCGGGTCGGTGACGACACCGCGCGTGTCGACGCCCTCCCTTTTCAGCTCCTCGGTGATGAAACGGCCCATGTGTTCATCCCCGACACGGGTGATCAGTGCCGATTTCAGCCCCAGCCGCGCGGTCCCGGCGGCGATGTTGGTGGGCGAGCCGCCGAGGTACTTGTTGAAGCTCGCCATGTCCTCGAGCCGCCCACCGATCTGCGCGCCATAGAGGTCCACAGAGGACCGGCCAATGGTGATCACATCCAGGGTCTTGCCCATGCCAATCTGCCTTTCCGGATCATCGAAGCATCCGCGCCGCTCTCCTCAGCGCGCCGCGTCCTTGCGTCAACCTGAGCCGGGCGAGGCCCCCGGTCAATTCCTCGCCTCCCGGAACCTCTCATTCATGATGGACCGCGATGGGGGTGTCGGGATGGTTTTCTTCCAAATGATGTAAAACGTATCAGCCGTGGCCGGGCGGCCCGTCCTGATCCTGCGGTCCCGGCGCGTCTGGACGTCTCGGCTGCACAGTGGCAGCGCGCGCTGACGGGGTGAGTCCAAGGGTCTGCGGGTTTTGTACAAAATTCAGAAAACGCCGTACGTTTTGTACAAAACGTACAAGCGCCGCCGGCCCGTCCGGCGCGGTCAGACCGACTCCGGCAGGTAGAGATCGGGGCGCATGAAATGCTGTCCGGGGGTGGCGCTTTCCTGTTGCTGCACGGCGGAAATCATCAATGCCACGGTGTCATTGCACAGCTGTTCCAGGGGCGTCGCAATCGACATTTCCGCATAACGATCCGCCAGCGCCGCGCGCGACTCGGGGATCAACTCGTGCAGGATCAGCGTGACCTGCCCCGGCGCGCGCGCCTCGCGCAGGGCCGCAATCGCGCCCTCCATACCGCCGCCTGAACAATAAAGTCCCTTGAGATCCGGATGCCGCTGCAAAAGCTCAAGCGTGGTTTCGTAGGTCAGTTGCCGTGTCTCCAGGTTGACCATCGTGTCGAGGATTCGGAATTCGGGGGCGAACTCCCTGAAATAGCTCCTGAAACCTGTCTCGCGCAGCTCGTGCCCATGCCAGCGATAACCGCCGACAAAGACCGCCAGCTTGCCGGGGTTGGCGACCGTGCGGAACATCATGTGGGCGGCGATGCGCCCGGCCTTCATGTTGTTCAGGCCGATGTAACCATGTCGCACGCCCTGCGCGAAATCGTTGAGCATGGCAAAACAAGGCACCCCCTGCGCCTGCAGCTGGGCGACGGTATCGGTGATCTGGACGTGGTTGACCGCCGAGGCCGCCAGCGCATCACAACGGTCCGCCAGCCCGGTCAGCAGGCCCGCGATGTCACCCGGGCTTTGCGACGGTGAGAACTCCACCGCGATCGAGCCGCGAATGCCCGGGGCCCGCGCCACCGCCGCCTCCATCTCGCGGGCGACGTTCTGCCAGAACGGCTGCCGCGCCTTGGGAAAGACAAAGCCGAAACGCACTTCCGGCAGATCCGCGAACATCCGTTGCCCGATCAATGCTGCGGCATGGTAGCCGATCCGCTGGGCGGCCTCGTAGACGCGTCTTGCGGTTTCCTCGCGCACCTTGGCGCGCCCGTTCAATACGCGGTCCACGGTGGCGACGCTGACCCCCGCCTCGCGGGCCAGGTCGGTGATGGTCGGACGTTTGGCCATGTCATGTCCCGAAGGTTGATGAGTTGCGCACGCATCATGAGGGTTTTTGAAAGAAATCCAATCCCCCGCTTGCAATACGGCTGGGAAGAATCGGGTCACGCGGCTAGGTCTGTTGCACGAAGCGGGAGGGCAAGATGGCAGGACTGGGAATCGGGCTGATCGGGACGGGCTTCATGGGAAAAACCCATGCGTTGGCCTGGGGCGCCGCGCGGGCGGTTCTTGGACGCGACCTGCCCGAAGTGCGGCTGGAGATGCTTTGTGATACGCCCGATGACCGCGCAGCGGGGATGGCCGACCAGTTCGGTTTTGCCCGTGCGACAGGCGATTGGCGCGCGCTTGTCACCGATCCGGCGGTCGACGTGGTCTCGATCACCACACCCAACAACCTGCATCATGAGATGGCCTGCGCCGCGCTGCGGGCGGGAAAGCACGTCTGGTGCGAAAAGCCGATGGCGCTGACTCTGGCCGAGGCCGAAGAAATGGCCCGGGCGGCGCAAGAGGCCGGGACCGTCACGATGGTGGGCTACAACTACATACGGAATCCGGCCTTTCTGCACGCGAAAAAGCTGATCGACGAGGGGCGCATCGGACGTGTCGTGCATGTGCGCGGCTGGGTGGATGAGGACTATCAGGCCGATCCCCACCTGCCCTGGACCTGGCGAGCTCGGCTGCAGGATGCGGGCCTTGGCACGCTGGGCGACCTTGGCTGTCACCTGGTGTCGATGGTCGTGGGGCTTGCCGGACCGATCGAGAGCCTCGTGGCCGATACGCAGATCATCCACGAAACGCGGCCCTTGCCCGACGGGTCGGGCCGGGCCGCGGTCGAAAACGAGGATACGGCGACGGCGCTCTTGCGCTTTGCCAATGGCGCGCACGGGTCGATTTCCAGTTCGCGGTCAGCCTGGGGGCGCAAGAACAAGCTTGACTGGGAGATCCACGGCACAAAGGGCATGATCTGTTTTGCGCAGGAGCGGATGAACGAATTGCAGGTCTACCTGAACGAGGGCCCGAAGGCGGAACAAGGGTTCCGCACGATCCTGACCGGGCCAGACCATCCGCCGTTCGGCGCATTCGTCCCGGCCCCAGGGCACCAGTTGGGCTTTGGTGACCTCAAGACAATCGAGGCAGGGGACCTGCTGGCGGCCATCCGCGACGGCGGGCAGGCCTATCCGTCGATGCAGGACGCGCTGACCTTCGAGCGTGTCATCCACGCCATCGCAGACAGTGCCCGGGAGGGCTGTGCCCGGGTGACCCTCTAGGGGCCGGGTTCAGACGCTCGGAGGCTCCGTGGCGATTTCCGGCAGGTCGATCTGGCTGTCGTCGAGGTGGTGCGCCCGGTTGGCGGCGTGGTCGCAGGTTACGCCAAGGTAGCCTTTGATCTTCTGCGACTGGGCGTTCCGGGGCAGGCAAGGGGCAGACCGTGCGCCCTGCGGCCCCTGGCCGGAGCGGGGGAGATAATGCGCCCCGCCCGGCGACGGGCGAGGCGCTGAATTTTAATACTCGCAGACCTTTGTCGCGGTCTGCAACACCGCGCCCGGCGTGTTGGGCAGGCGCAGGAAGGTGACGCGGCGGTTCTCCGGTGCATCCGGATAGGCCTCGTTCTTGAGAACGTGCTCTCCCCAGCCGACCGGGTAGAGCGGCACACCGACATAGGCCCCTTCGAGGATCCGCGTGACCGAGGCCGCGCGGCGCAGGCTGAGGTCGCAATTGTACCCAGCCGAACCGACGGCATCGGTATGCCCCACGACCGCGTAGGAGGTGCCCTTCAGCGCCGGATCGCTCAACGCGGCGATCAACGTGTCGATCTTGCCGCTCTGGTCGGCCCGCACATTGTCGCTGTCGTAATCGAACTCGATCGTGATCGCGACCGACGGAATGACAACCTTGCCCGTCTTGGGCGGCGCGGGCGCGTCATAGTCCAGCGGCTTCGGCTCGTCGTAGCGTGCCGTCACGGGTTCCTGCGGCTTGGGTTTCGCCGTGTCGGTGTAGGTCGGGGTCGGCGGGGGAGCCTTGCTGACAGTGACTTTCTTGTTGTCGAGGTCCAGCACCAGCGTTTCGAACTCCACGCCGGGTCCCGCGCTTTCCAGCGCGATTCCGTCCGGGTCGATGTCCACACCGGCACAATTGCCGGCGTTCGAGTTCAGAAGGCACCGCGCCATCGCGCTTTGCGGTTCGGGTTTGAACGACATGATCGGGTCGTCACCCTGGATGAAGATCTCGCCCTGCTGCGCAAGGCCTGCCGCAGGGGGCAGGCCAAGGCAGAGAGCGACGCTCAGGAAAAGCTTTCGCATCGCTCTCATCTCCTCAGTATTCGCGGACCACGACCGAGATCTGGGCCTTGGTCACGTCCGGGTTGTGTTTGGAAACGGCGCGGTAGTCGACGCCGCTGGCGGTGTGTTTCTTGTCCTTGGCGCCTGTGTCGAGGTCAAGAACAAGGGTCTCCTTGACGATGCCTTCGTAGTGATCCTTGGAGACGGTCTTGTGACCGGCTGCGCAGGACACCTTGGAGGTATCGCGGGTCGCCTTCTTGATGGCCGCGTCGCCACCGTTGCAGATCGCCAGGATGGTCTCGAGCCCGGGTTCCGAGGTGCGCAGCGCGCCCTTCGGCGGGAAGACGTACTGGGTGCCGCCCGGGATGACGATGTCATCGAGGCCCGGGAAGGGGTACAGCACGCAGCTGTCGTGGTCGTCGTCGATCGAGATCAGCGTCAGACGGCAGTCGTGGCGCGGTTCGATGAAGACCTTCAACTCGTCTCCGACCTTGTAGGTGGGCTTGTCCGTGTAGACGGTCAGGTGGCTCTGGGCCGCGGCCGAGTGCTGGACCGGGTCATAATCGGCGCCGTACTTCTTGGCGTCGTCATGCGTCTTGATCGGTTCCTTGCCGGTCACGACGTAGTCCTTGTCCGTGGGCGTGTAGTCGGCGTCCTTCTTGACGACCTTGGTGTCGACATAGCCATCGTCCTTGACCACCTTCACCTTCTTGGCCGGCGGCTCGTAGTCGGTGTCCTTGACCACCTGCTTGACCGAGTAGGACAGGTCCGCCGTCACGACATGGTCGGTCTTGTACGGGTAGTAGTCCGTCAGTTTCTCAAGCAGGACCGGGTAGGCCGCCGTCCATTCATCCCGCGCGATCGGCGAGGTGTCGAGACGGGTCAGCAAGCTGGCCATCTCGTGTCCGGCAAAGGCCATGCGGCTGCGCAGCGCATCCGAGGTCAGGCCCAGTTCGTTGGCCGCCTGGTCGAAGTCGATGAAGTAGTCGACGTGATAGACAAAGAGGCCGCGCACCGGTTCCAGTCCGGCGGCCTTGGTGTCCGGTTCGATCCCGGCGCTCTCCAGGGTGGCCAGGAAGGCCTCCATGTCACGCTGGAAATACTCGTTCACCACGTCCTTGCCCGGATAGATCGCGTCGATGGTCTGACGCGCCGAGGCCGACAGGGACAGGTTGTTCAGGGCGACGTCACGCACGGTGTCGTCGTTGAACCGCATGCCCTTGGAGTGGCACGAAATGCACGAGATGCCGTTGACCACCTCGCCGGTGCCGTCGGGATAATCGGTGTCGCGCACGATCGAGGTCGGGCCGACGTTCAGACGATCACCTTCGGCGGTGTTGAGGTAGTAGGCGTGAAAGCCGTTGGGCAGGGTGAAGATCGACTCGCCGCCGTCATGCAGGAAGGCAAGATCGGGGCCGTAGGCCTCTGTCGGACCCAGCGGGAACTCGAAGAAGCTCTGGCGTTTGGCCGATCCGGCAAAGTCATAGGAGGTCCAGAAGAAACCGGTGCCCATCGGGTGCCGTTCGATCAGGCGGTTGTGTGTCGACACGCCCGAGTCCTGGAAGCCGGCGCGGACGACCTGCTCGTTCAGGATGTTCTTCTTCATGTCGAGGTTCAGCAGCTTTTCCAGCCCGGCCACGGTATCCGGCAGGCCCAGCATGTCATAGTACAGGGGCGAGACCGACGCGGTCGCGGCGAACCAATCGGCGCGGATGACCGGGATCTTGGTTCCGGCCAGGTGCTGCAGTGAACCCAGGTAAGGGTCGGTGTCGCTTTCCATGCCGTAGGGATACTTGGCTTCGAGGTAGCCCCAGGTTTCGTGCGTCCAGTCGAGATCGGGCAGGAAGACGCGCAGCAGAATGCCGTGATCGTCGACCTTTTCGAACTTGTAGACGTTGGGGTTCCAGCTCAGCGCGTTCAGCAGCTTGACGGTTGCAGCCAGGTAGGCGGTGTAGTTTTCGTCTGTGACATCCGGGTCGTTCCACATCGGCCGCATCGAGATATAGCGGACGCGGTCGCGACGGTTGGTCGGCAGGCTCTGCATGTCGGCATGGGCCATCGCATACATCTCGGCCAGCGAAATGTAGGTGCGCGGCTCGGGGGCCAGGTCACCCAGCGCGACGATCCAGTCCTGAAGCTGTTGCAGCTCGGCCTCGTTCGGCACGCAGCTGGGGTCCCAGCAGTTGTCCGGCATCGCCGGCGCGCCGCCGGTGATGACCTGGTACAGCTTGGACTTGGACGGTTCGCCCACGGCCACGAACTTGGGGTCGTTGGACAGGCGGCGCAGGTCGAGGACGTGGCCGAAGCCCGCCTTCGGCGTGGTCAGCCCGTCGCCAAGTGCGCCCTGCTGGTGGCAGTCGGCACAGTATTTGTCCAGGACCGCGTATGCGGCCTTTTCCTGGGCGGTCGCGTCCGCCGGCAGGGCGTAATCGACGTCTTCAGGATCGATCAGCTTGGTCTGATCCTGCGCCGAAGCGGGCAGGGCGAAGGCAGCGGTCAGGGCGATGACGCTCACCTTCATCAGGTCGTTGGGTTGCATAACATCTTCTCCTGTTCAAAGAGGGATTGGGGTGAAATTCGAACTATTGGCACCGGATCGAGAGGTACTTCTTCGAGGCCCAGCCGGTCACTCCGCCACTGCCCCGATGGGGATTGCGGCACTGTCCCGACAGGCAGCGGACCTGGGCCCAGTTGCCGCTGTGGTTCAGCACTCTGAGAGTGTCGCCAAGATAAGTCTCGGAGATGATCCGGCCGCGGGTACTGGCTTGTGTCCGGATGTTCAGGAAGCCGCTGCCGTCGCGGCGGGTCCGGCTGTTGTAGTGGTTCAGGTTCACCACCGTGGCGGTGCATTGCGTTACCGGACGCTGGCGCGGCTTGTCCGAGGCGAGGTAGCGGTTCGAGACCCAGCCGTCCTGACCGTTGGAAAGGCGCACGTTGCTCCAGCCGCCGTTCCGGTCCAGCACGGTCACCTTGTCGCCAAAGTCGATCCGGTTGATGACGCCGTATTGCGTGCCCGGTCCGGAGCGAACGTTCAGGTTGTCGGTCCCGGTGACGTACATCGGGACGGTGCGGCTGGGCGGCGGTGTCACCACCTTTTCCGGCGTCTTGAGGTAGGTGATCCGGTCGATCACCACGCGCGAGATGCAGTCGGTGTTTGCGCCACAGCGGTCGCGGGTGTTGATGCGCCAGGTCTGCTGGTCCGAGGCGCTCACCGGGCGAGCGGGATTCTTGTAGGCGCGCTCCATTTCCTCGTCGAGGCCGGCAAGATAGCGGTCGCCGCAGATCGTGCGTTCGGTGGTGTTGAGGTTGGGCGAGGTGCACCACCACAGCAGCGGCTCGTCGGGACGGGTATCGACCACCGGGGGCACCGGCTCCTTGGGCGTGTCGGCAACGGTGCACTGACGCGCGACGAAGGACTTGGCCAGGATCGAATAATTATGGTCGCCGCAGACCTGCAGGTAGGCCTCGTAGGCAAAGCATTCGCCGAATTCCTTGGCCTCGGCATAGAGCGCGTCGCAAAGGGCGAGCTCTGGTGCGACTTCCTCCGGGGGCAGCGGCCGGCTGCTGTCTTCGTCGCTGGGCGCCGGTGCCGGCGGCGTGACCGGATCGGGGGCACCGGGCACGACGGCAGCCTTGAGCACCTGTGACTGGGCCAGGATATCGGCCATCGGTATGGCATAGTTGACCGCGTCGCGGTTCGACCCGGCATGATGCAGGCCGACAACCTTTTGCAGGGAGGCGTCGATCACCGGTGAGCCTGAGTTGCCCGGCAGCGTGTCGCAGGTGTGCAGCAACTGGCGGTTCGACAGGGCCGGCGAATTGGCGCGGCATTTCTCGCGGCTGATGCGTTGGGCCTCACCCATCGGGTGGCCGATGACCCAGTAGGGATCGTTGTCCTGCGGGGTGACGGCGGCCAGGTCCAGCGTGCCGTAATCGGCCGAAGGATCACCGATCACCTCGAGCACGGCGTAATCGAGTTCCTTGGAGGTTTCGACCGGCGTCGGCACGACGGTATAGCGCCGTGTGCCTTCGTCGACGCCGGGCTGGCGGTAGCCGGCCACGAAGAGGATCGAGTCGATCCGTGTGGCGCCGGCGCGTTCATTGTCGAGGATGCCGGGCACGCAGTGGTGATTGGTCAGGATGTGCTTGTCGTCCACGATGAAGGCGGTGCAGGGATAGACGCCGGTATCCGTCAGGATGTCCAGGCGGCCCACGGCCAGCCCCATCTTGGAAAAAACGCTGTTGGGCGAGTAGTTCAGGATCGGCTCGTTGTTGTATGCGCCGACCGCCAGTTCGAAGTTGATGTCACTGCCGCCGCCAGCCGCCTGGTTGCGGCGCAGAACGACACTGCCAAAGCTCGTCCGGTCGAAGCCGACGAACTCCTGCGCCCGGGTCTGAACGGGCGCAAAGGCAGCCAGCCCCAGCGCGGTGATCAGTGTGGACAATGCAGCGGCGGTACGCACGGTATCAGTCCTTCGAAAAAAGGTTCATCAACAAGATGATTTCAGTTTGTTCAGAAGGGGCCGTTGCGTCAACGAAGGAAAACCCGACCCTGCAAAAAGTCGGGCAAATTCGGGCATTTGAGAGGGTGCAGGCGGGGTAGGCGTGCCCGAGGCCTACAAGACGCGGGACAGGAAGGCCCGCGTGCGGGCCTCTTGCGGCGCACCGAAGACCTGTGAGGGCGGGCCGGATTCGAGAATGCGGCCCTGGTCGAGAAAGCAGACCGTGTCCGCCAATTCGCGCGCAAAACCCATCTCGTGCGTTGCAAGGACCATCGTCATGCCTTCGGTCCTGAGTTGCCGCAGAACGTCCAGCACCTCGCCCACCAGTTCGGGGTCCAGCGCCGATGTGATTTCGTCGAACAGCATGATTTCTGGCCGCATGGCCAGTGCCCGCACGATGGCGACCCGCTGTTGCTGCCCGCCGGACAACTGGTCGGGATAGTGCTGCATCCGTTCGCCCAGGCCGAAACGGGTGAAAAGCTCGGCAATTCGCGGTTCCAGTTCGGCCCGGCCGAGGCCGTGGATGCGGCGCGGTGCCAGCATGGCGTTGTCCATCGCCGTCATGTGGGGGAACAGGTTGTAGCTCTGGAAGACCATGCCGATGCGCTGGCGCACCGGCTGCGGGTTGAAGCCGGGCTCGGAGATGTCCGTGCCGTCGAGCGTGATGGTGCCGTCGTCGATCGGTTCCAGCAGGTTCAGACAGCGCAGCAGCGTGGACTTGCCGGACCCGGATGCGCCGATCAGGCAGATCATCTGACCCGTGGTGATGTCCAGGTCGATGCCGCGCAGGACGTCGTTGCCGCCAAAGCTCTTGCGGACGTTTTTCAGGGACAGTGTCGTCATCAGCTGCGGGCCTTGCGCTGGCGGTTCATGAGGTGGTCGGCATAGCGGGTCGCGGGGATCGTGATCGCCAAGAAAATCAGCGCGGCGCCGACGTAGGGCGTGAAATTCGCCAGCAGCGATTTGTAGACGCCCGCCTGTCGGAAGATTTCGACCGGGCCGATGAAGCTGAGCAGCGCCACGTCCTTTTGCAGCGCGATGAAAAGGTTCATGTTGGCGGGCACCACGCGGCGGATCGCCTGCGGCAGGATCACGAACCGCATGCTGTCGGACGTGGACAGGCCCAGCGACAGCGCCGCCGCGCGCTGGCTCTCGTGGATCGACTCGATGCCCGAACGGATGACCTCGGCGACATAGGCTGCGTAGACGAGGATCAGTGCCAGCGACCCCCAGATATACGGTGAATTCCACGGGCGCGGCAGGCCAAGCCCGGGAATGCCGAAGCCGATCAGGTAGATGACCAGGATCACCGGCAACCCGCGAAAGATGTCCGTGTAGAGGATTGCCGCCAGTTTCACCGGGTAGAGCGCGGGCGTACGCAGGTCACGCGCAATAGCCACCGCAAGACCGAGTGCCGCGATCAGAGGGGCGCACCAGGCAAAGATCGCGATGTCCAGCAGGAAGGCCTCGAGCAGGCCCGGAAAGGTCTTGGCAAAGACCTCACCGTTGAAAAAGCTGCGCTGGACGCGGTCCCAGCCGGGCGCGAGCGGCACCAGGAGGACGATGGCCAAGACAACCGCCAGGGTCGAACCGGCGGCGATCAGGTTTGCGCGTCTGCGCTGGCGGGTCTCGAAGATCTGTCTGCGGGTGGGCATCAATTGTCCGTCAGGCGAGGGGGAGCGGGGCAGAGGGCTCTGCCCCGCTCCCCCGAGGTACTTGGAAAGCCAAGAACGCCGGGGGGCGTCTGGCGATTACTCGATGACCGGAACGCCGGTGGCGTCCTGCAGCCACTCCGCCTCGATCTCGGCCAGCTTGCCGCTGTCCTTAAGCGCGGCCAGGGCCTCGTTGACGCAGGTCTTGAGCGGGCTGCCTTCTTCCATCAACAGGCCGAACTGGTCCGGGTTGTCGCTGCGTTCCGGCGGGAACTGGCCGAGGATCGTGCCGTTTTCCACCACCACGGCAGAGAGATAAAGCGCGGTCGGCAGGTCAAAGAGCGCGGCGTCGATCTGGCCAGCCTGCATGGCGGCGGTGACGTCGACGTTGTCGTCGTAAAGCATCGGCTGCTTGTCCGGGCCGATCAGATCCATCAGCATCGGTACGGCGGTGGTGTTGGCATCAGCCCCCCAGAGCAGGGTTTTCAGGCTGGCCACGGTCGGTTGCGCCCCGCCATCGACCACGGATTGCGTGGTCAGGACCGCCATCGCGGAACTGTAGTAGGGATCGGAGAAATCGACGATCTTCTCGCGTTCCTCGGTGATCGAGAACTGTTGCAGGTTGACGTCGAAATTCTTGGCGCCGGGTTGGATCGACTGGTCAAAGGACGTGCGCACCCAGGTGACCTGGTCGGCGGTAAATCCCATTTCCTCGGCCAGCGCATAGGCCACCGCCGCCTCGAAGCCCTTGCCGCTTTCGGGGGCGTCATCCAGCACCCAAGGATAATAGGCGGGATTGCCGGTGGCGATGGTCAGCACGCCGTCTGTCAGGGTCTTGCCGGCGGCACAGTCGTCCTGGGCCAGCGCGGCACCCGCAAGGCCGCAGGCCAGCGCGGTGAATGTCATGAGTTTCATCGGAAATCCCCCTGTCGGTTTTGGCTGGTGGCACAGTTGCCGCACCCGCGCCGCTTGTCAATTTGCCGGTGTCATTGGCCTGTGTGCGGATGACATGCAAGCCGTAGATGCCCGCCGTCCGCTGATGCCGCGCCTGTCGTGATCCTGTGATCCGCCTGTCATAGGGTCGTGCCGAATCGTGCGGGGGCGTGTCATGAAATTCATCCATATGTCGGATATTCACCTGGGCGTGCCGGGCATGCTGATCGAAGGGATCGATCCGCACGAACGTCTGGCGCGCGCCTTTGGTCATATCGCCGAGCATCATTCGGATGCGGTGCGGCTGGTGATCACCGGAGACCTGACGCATTGGGCCGATCCCGAGGCCTATGCGGCGCTGAAACAGGCGCTGCGGGTGCTGCCGATCCCGGTGCGCCTGATGGTGGGGAACCACGACGACAGGGCAGTCTTCCTGGACCAGTTCCCCGATCATCCGCGCGACGAGGCTGGCTTTATCAACCATGCCGAGGACCTGCGCGAAGGGCGTTTCATCTATTGCGACACCGTCCAGCGGCAGAGCCATGCCGGCCATTTCTGCAAGGCGCGGCAGGACTGGCTTGCGGCGCGGCTGGAAGGATGCGACCGCGCGTTCCTGTTCTTTCACCACAACCCGCTGCATCTGGGCGATCCGTCCTCGGACATGCTGTCGCTGAACGATCGCGACCAGGCCGGGTTACGGACCTTGCTGAAAGCCCACCGCGACAAGATCGTGCACATCTTCTTTGGACATGTGCATGAGCCCCTGTCCGGCACGCTGGCGGGCATTCCCTTTTCCGGCGTTGCCTCGACCGTGCACCAGGTGATCCCGAACCTGTCGCCCTCGAAGCTCTCAGGCATGGGGCCGTTGGAGCCATCCTATCGCGTCGTGCTCATGCGGGGCGAGGACGTGGTGGTGCACCAGATCCCCTTTGCCTGGGACGGCGAGGTGATCTGGCACGGCAACGACTGGGAAGACTGGGCTAGGGAGGCCTGATCGAGGGCGTCGGGCAAATCCGCCCGACGGTTCTCGGCGATCTCAGCCCGGCTTGTAGTCGCGGTTCGCTTCGGGATCCTCGTCCGAGAAAGGCAGTTTCGACAGATCGTCCCAAAGTGCCTCTGGCAGTTTCATCGCGGCCCAGTCGATCGTTTGCTGCACGCGTTCGGGCTTTGACACGCCAACCACGGTGCAGGTGATGCGCGGATCGCGCAGCGAGAACTGTAGCGCCGCCGGCCCGGTGGGTACGCCGTGGCGGGCACAGACCTCCTCGATGGCGCGGACCGGGGCTAGGGCCGCCTCGTCGGCCTTTTGGTATGTGATACGCGGCATGGCGGCACTGCCTTTGGCCAGGACGCCGCTGGCAAAGGGCGCGGCGTTCAGCACGGCGATGTCATTGTCATAGGCATAGTCGAACATCGCATCCGCCGAGCGGTTCAGCAGCGTAAACCGGTTGTGCGAGATCAGCGCGTCGAAAGGGTAGGCCCGCAAGATCGGGTCCATCACGTCAAGCCGGCCCGCCGCAAGGCCGACGGCCTCCGCCAGCCCCTCTTCCTTGAGCTTGAACAATTCGTCCAAAGCACCGCCCTCACCGGTGATCTCGCCCAGGTCGCGGGCATGTTCCGGGTCGTGCAGATGCAAAAGCGGGATGCTGTCCAGGTTCAGGGCCGCCAGACTTTCCTCCAGCGATTGGCGCACACGGGCGGCGTCGAAGCGGCCGGTTTCCATGTCGCGGTCCAGCTTGGTCGACAGGACAAAGCCCTCGGGCAGGCCGCCGCGCTCCTTGATGACCGCGCCGATGCGTTCCTCTGACCGACCGAACCCGTAATTGCGCGACGTGTCGAGGAAATTTACCGGCCCGTCAAAGAAGGCTTCGACCGTTGCGCGGGCGCGCTCTTCGCTCACGGAATAGCCGTAGGTGTCGGGCATGTCGCCAAGGGCGGAGGCACCGAAGCAAAGCTCTGTGACTTCGAGATCGGTCTTGCCGAGGGCGTAGCGGGCCATAGGGGCCTCCTGAGTGTCCGGGGTTTTGGCGATTTGTGACCGGATCGGGCCCGTGTGGCAAGGGGGGCGTTCGGGTGTGCACGCGTGGGCAGGTAAGGGGGAATGCGGAAGCAAGGGGGGCAGAGGCGGTTATACCATTCGTCAGCAAATGTACGGTTTGGCGCCCACGTGCGGCTTGTGGCCAAATCTCTCGTTCATTCTGTTCCTATTTGACTCTGGTCTCCTGCCCGAAACTGGTGCATTCGTTTTTTCGGTTCATGTCGAGGGAGTCAAAGGATTGGCACGCTGTTTGAAGCAAGTCGCCGGAAACATTTTCTTAATTGCACTGATTGTGATGATCTCGGGAATAGCGCAAGCTGCTGAAATCAAGAGAATAGACGACCGGGTGTGCACGATTCTTTTCAAGGGGGAGATTGTGTACGGGGATGCTCAAAGGCTATGGAACCTTGCCCCGGATCATACCGACATACTTTGCCTGGACTCACAAGGCGGGAGCTTTTCCGAGGCAATCAGTATTGCTGAGCGTCTTGACGGCGGATGGATCGGAACCCGACTTGAAGAGGGCGCAGAATGCTTGTCCGCCTGTGCCTTGATCTTCGTGGCAGCCAGTCAATTTGAAGAAATCCATGTTCCCATTCGGTCGAAGCACCAGAAGGCGCGTTTGGGATTTCATGCGCCCTATGCGTTGCCGCCCAGAGGACAATACACTGAGCAGTCTATTGCAGAAGCTTTCAGGGTAGGCACCGAGGCCGTCGCCCTGATGATGCGGCTGGGCACTGTAGAGGGGCGCTTTGGCTACCAAGGTGTTTTCCCGAATGACATGCTGATCCAAATTCTAGAGAAAGGTCCTGGCGAGTTCTATGAAATCGACAGGCCTGAGCGCGCAAAGGCATTGGGTATCAAAGTCTTTGGATTTCAGGCCCCGGAATGGACGCAAGCCCAAGTTTGCACCGCTTGCGACCATTGGTTCGAAATGTCGCGGTATCCGAATGCCTGCGAGCGAGTCCAGACCCGTGTTCTTTCGGGTGGCGTCATCGAGTACCGGGTACAGGGTTACGAAGCCGAAGCTATGGCCCAATGCGTGGTGCGTGTTGACGCAAACAAGGGTTTGGCGGCGATAAGAACATACGGGCTTTGGCCGGGTGACTATGTCCAAAATTCGCCGTTCCAAAAACTTGATGATTGGTATGCGTATGCAAAAACCGGTAGTGGCAATTGAAATTGAATCTATACGATGCGCGCATGCTCACTGCTGAGCCAGCCAGTGCCGGGCATGCAGTTCTTACATGTCTTACATGGTCCACTTTAGGCGATTGTGTTTTTTCGCAAGCTCGACGGGGTTCTGCCCATATTCTGCGGTGTGCGTGACACGCCACAAGACGAAACCGAGACTGCCAGTAATGTTTGGAGGCACATGCATCGCCGAGGTGACGTATCTCGCCGGACGGGATCAAGCCCCCTCGTAGTGGGTGAAGACCTCTGTCGTGCCGTTGCGGCGGATGAGGTGGACGTCGTAGGCCTCGCGTTGTGACTCTGGGCCCATCCCGGGGGAGCCGTAGGGCATGCCGGGGACGGCAAGTCCGCGCGCGTCGGGGCGTTGGGCCAGCAGGCGGCGGATGTCGGCGGCGGGGACGTGGCCCTCGATCAGGTAGCCGTCGATGCGCGCCGTGTGGCAAGAGGTCATCGCGGGCGGGATGCCGTTGTCCATCTTGTAGCGGATCAGGGCGGCGTTGTGCGTGTCCTCTGTCGTGACGAAAAACCCCTCCTGGCGCAGGATCTTGACCCAAGCGCTGCAGCAACCACAGTTGCGGTCCTTTAGCACATGAATTTCCGGTGCAGCGGCGCGCAGCGCGGCGGGTAGGGGGATCATGGCCAAAGCCCCCAAGAGGAGGCCCCGGCGGTGGACAGTATTGGTCATGACGCGCATTCCCTTTGTGGTTCCTTCCGGTTCTGGCGGTCGAGATAGAGGTTCCGGTTGGGGGAAGGTCAAGACCGGTGGCCTATCCTCGCGGCAACGTCATCGCGGGATCGTAGGGGCTGGGCGTGATGACCTCTGCGGTGAAACGCTCTCCCAGCAGGTCAAGCTCCATCTTTGTGCCGTGCGTGGCCAGGTCCGGGTCGACGAAGCCGAGCGCAAGGTTCAGCCCGGTGCGAAAACCGTAGGCGCCCGAGGTCACGGTGCCGACAACCTTGTCGCCCATCATCATCGAGGCACCGGGCGCGGCGCGGCGGTCGGTGGCGGTGTGGCTGAGGGTGACAAGGCATTTGCGCGGGCCGTCGGCTTGCCGTTTCAGCAGGGCCTCCTTGCCGATGAACTCCTTGTCGAGTTTCACGAAGCGGTCCAGCCCGGTCTCGAACGGGGTGAATTCGGTCAGCAGGTCGGCTTTCCAGTGCAGGAAGCCCTTTTCGAGCCGCATGGAGTCGACCGCCTGGCTGCCAAAAAGGCGTAGGCCGTGCTTGTCGCCAGCCTCACGCAGGGCGGTGTAGGCGGCAAAGAGCGAGGCGTTGGGGACGTGGATTTCATAGGCGAGTTCGCCGGAAAAGCTGACGGACAGAACGGTCGCCGGGGCATAGCCGATGAAACATTCGCGGGCGGAGAGCCAGGGGAAACCGGCGGCCGACCAGTCGCCGCGAGAGGTGGCGGCGAGCACGTCGCGCGCCTTTGGCCCGGCGAGGACGAGGATGGTCTGATCGTTGGTCAGGCTGCGGATCTGCACGTCCTCATCGGCGCGCTTGTGTGTCCTCAGCCAGTCCATGTCGTGGAATTCGGACGCGGCGGCAGAGCCGTACCAGACGCGGGCAGGCCCCCGGTCAGAGGCGGGCAGGTTGGCGAAAGTCGCCTCGGCCTTGATCATTCCGTGGTCGTTCAACAGGTAGCCGAGGCCAACGCGGCCGTCCCTATTTGTCACCCGGCCACAGCAGAGCCGGTCAAGGAAGGCGTGGCGGTCGGTGCCGGTGATTTCCAGCCGGTTAAAGCCGTTGACCTCACACAGACCGACAGCGGTGTGGACGGCACCCACCTCGGCGGCCACGGCGTCATGCGCCTCGTCAAAGCGGAAGCTGGGGGTGATGTGGATGCCGGGGGCAAAGACCTCTGCCCGTTCCCAGCCGTTGACGGGGCCGAAATGCGCGCCTTCGGCCTGCAGGATCGGCGTCAGGGGCGTGGTCTTTGCCATCCGGCCCGCCGGGCGGTGTTCATTGGGGAAGTGGAAGCGGAATTCGTTCTGGTAGTCCTGCACGGCGTAGCGCGCGCAAAGTTCGACATTGGCGTGGCCGGCAAAGCGGCGCGGGTCGATGACCCATGTGTCGTAACAAGCCTCGCCATGCACGATCTGCTGCGCCAGCAGCCAGCCGTGGCCGCCGCCCTCGCCCAGACCGGCGCGCAGCCCGATGATGCAATAGGCGTTGCGCTTGCCCGGGATCGGGCCGACCAACGGCGCGCCGTCGATGGTATAGGTGATGGGGCCGTTGACGACCGTGGTGATGCCAACCTCTGTCAGGGCGGGCATACGGGCAAAGGCCCCCTCAAGCACGTCCATCACGCGGTCCAGATCATCGGGGCAGAGCGCGTTGACAAAGTTCGGGTCGATCCCGTCCATGCCCCATGTCTTGCAGTCCTGTTCGTAGAAACCGACCAGCAACCCGTTCTTTTCCTGCCGCGAATAGTAGTCCGAGATCGGGCAGCGCAGCAGTGGCATCCGGTGGCCCGCTTCCTTGATGGCGGGGATTTCCTCGGTCACGAAATACTGGTGTTCCATCGACATGACCGGGTGGTGCACGCCCATCATGGCGCCGACCTCGTTCACGCGGTAGCCGCAGGCATTGATGACCACCTCTGCGTGGATCTCGCCCTTTGGGGTGGTGACGACCCAGGTGTCATCGGGCAGTTGGCGCAGGGCGGTGACGGGGGTGTTGCGGTGAACCTCTGCCCCCGCCTTGCGCGCCCGGCGTGCGAGCGCCTGACACAGCTGCGCCGGGTCGATGTCGCCGTCCAGCGGATCCCAGAGGCCGCCGATCAAGTTGTCGGTGGAAATCAGCGGGTGGCGGCGGGCGCATTCGGCGGCGTCGATTACTTCGAACTCGACTCCCATGCCCCGCGCCATGCTGGCAAAATGGCGGTAGCCGTCCATATGCGCCTCCGTGTTGGCAAGGCGGATGCCGCCGTCGGCATGGTGGTAGGTGATCGGATAGTCGGGGTCTTCGGCCAGTTCCTTGTACAGCGCGATGGAATGGCTCTTCAGGCCGACCATGGTCTGGGTCATGCCGAAATTCGTCACCTGCGCCGCGGAATGCCATGTGGTGCCCGAGGTCAGCTCATCCCGTTCCAGCAGCATGACATCTGTCCACCCCTCCTGCGTCAGGTGGTAGAGCGTCGAACATCCGGCAATACCGCCGCCGATGACGACGGCGCGAGTGGTGGTCTTCATGTGCGGGCCTCCTGCTGTTGCGGCCAATCGGGGGCAAACTCCTGCTCTTGGGCAAGGCGGCTTTCGTGACTTAAGCGTCTCGAAAAAGGAGTTTTGGAAAGCCTTCAGGTGCACGCGGCGGCTTGTCATGGGACGCGGCGCAGCCCGTAGTGAGTGGCATGGATGTCGACAAGGATCAGCGCGGTCCGCGCCAGGTGCGAGAGGGGATGCGGCCCGGCGGTCGCCTTGCACGCCATGCGGCACGGGCCAAGGGACCTGCCAGTCCCGCACCGCCGGGCCAGGTGGGCGGGCAATACGCGCCGCTGGCAGAGGCCGACATGGCGGCGATCTACGATGCTGCCAAGCGGCTGCTGGCCGATCTGGGCATGGGCGAGGTGCCCGACCGGCTGCGCGCCGATCTGTTGACCGCCGGGGCAGAGGTGCGCGGCGCACGGGTGCTGTTTCCGACTGCTCTGGTCGATGAGGCGGTGGACCGGGCGACAAAGCGCTTTGTCCTTCATGGCCGCGATCCCGCCCGCGATATCGAGGTGGGCGGCGACCGGGTGTATTTTGGCACCGGCGGCGCGGCGGTGCAGGTCGTGGACCTGAACAGCGGTCTTTACAGGGCGGCCACCCTGCAGGACCTGCGAGACTTCACCCGTCTGCAGGACGCGTTGGAAAACATCAGCTGGTTCACCCGTTGCTGTATCGCCACCGATGTGCCCTCTGCGCGTGACCTCGACCTGAATACCGCCTTCGCGCTGTTGACCGGGACGACAAAGCCGGTGGCCAGCGCCTTTACCCTGGCCGAAAACGTGGCGCCCGTCGTGGCGATGATGGACATGGCGCTGGGAGGCGAAGGCGCCTTTTCCGCCCGCCCTTTCCTCAAGGCGCATATCAGTCCGGTGATCTCTCCGATGCGGTACGGGGCCGACGCGGTCGAGGTGGTCTATGCCTGCATCGCGGCCAACATGCCGCTGTCCTGCATCACCGCGGCACAGGCCGGTGCGACGGCGCCGGCAACGCTGGCCGGCTTCCTTGCGCAGTCATTGGCCGAGACCCTGGCCAGCCTGGTCATGGTCCATGCCATCCGCCCGGGGCATCCGATGGTCTTTTCCAACTGGCCGTTCGTCGTCGATCTGCGCACGGGGGCCTTTTCGGGCGGCGGCGGAGAGGTCGCCCTGCTGAACGCGGCCTCGGCGCAATTGTCGAACTGGCTGAATCTGCCGTCGGGCGTGGCCTGTTCGATGACGGATGCCAAGGCGGTGGATGCGCAGTACGGCATGGAAAAAGGGATGACGGCGCTGGCGGCAGGGCTTGCCGGGGGCAACCTTGTCTACGAGAGCGCGGGCATGACCGCCGCTTTGCTGGGTGCCAGCTTTGAAGGTTTCGTCCTGGACAACGAGATGCTGGGGGCGGTTCAAAGGGTGTTGCGCGGGATCGAGGTCAGCGAGGATACGCTGGGTGTCGAGGCGATCCGGGACGCAGTCCTTGGCCAAGGGCATTTCCTGGGGGCCGACCAGACCCGCGCAGCAATGGAACGGGACTATCTCTATCCGCGCCTGGCAGACCGCAGCGATCCTCGCAGTTGGGAAATGGGCGGGGCCGAAGATGCGCGCACGCGGGCAAAGGCCGAGGCGCAGCGAATTCTGGCCACGCATCGGCCCGTCTATCTGGAGGCGGCGCGGGAAAGTGCGATCCGCGCCGCCTTTCCCTGCCTGCAGTAAGTTCGCGCGCGCCGGTCAGGCGGCCTGGCTCTGCGCGGTTGGCCGGTTCGGGCGTTGAAGAACCGTTTCGCCGATCCTGAGACCGGCCAGCGCGGCGGCCACTTCGCTGGCATTCTGGCGCATGATCGAGGCGGCGGCGGTTGTCTGTTCCACCATCGCCGCATTCTGCTGGGTGACCGAGTCCATCTGGCTGACCGCCGAGTTGACCTCGGACAGGGCGGTGGACTGCTCGCTGGAGGCGGTGGCGATCGCGGCAGCAAGCCCCGACACCTTTTCAAAGCTTTCGACGATGGCCTTGAGATTGCGTCCGGCATTGTCGATCAGGTCGACGCCGCTGGTCACTTCCCTGGAACTGTTCGAGACCAGCTCGGTGATCTGGCGCGCGGCGTCCGAGGCATTGCCGGCCAGCACCCGCACCTCTTCGGCCACCACGGCAAAGCCGCTGCCGGCACTGCCGGCCCGCGCCGCCTCGACGCCCGCGTTCAGGGCCAGCAGGTTGGTCTGAAAGGCGATGTCGTCGATCAGTCCGATGATCCGCGTGATCTGGTCCGAGGATGCCTGGATGCGTGTCATCGCGCCAGCGGCTTCCTCGACCGTGCGCGCGCCCTCTTGCGCAGTCTGCGAGGCCGTCGCGGCGACCTGGTTGGCCTCTTGGGTGTTCTGGGCAGAGTTGGCGACGTTTTCGGTCAGTTCATGCACCGCGGCGGCGGTTTCTTCCAGCGATGCGGCCTGGTTTGCGGTGCGCTCCGACAGGTCGTCGGCGGCGGCGGATACTTCCTCGATGATCTTGACCAGGTTCGACATCGTACCCGTGACCTGGGTCATGGTCTCCCGCAGGTTCGCGGTGGCGCCGTTCAGCTTGGTCCGCACATCGTCGAAACGCCTTGGATAGTCGCTGTGTTCGGGGCCGGGGATGACATGGGTCAGATCGCCCTGCGCCAGTTTCTCGATCGCGGTGTTGATATGGCCAAAGGCGGCCGTCTGTTCCTCTGCGAGAATGCGGAACGTGGTTTCGACTACCCGTTCGATGTCCAGCGCGAAGGCCCGGGTCAGAACGCCGACCATGACGGCCAGGCGGCTGCGTTTGCGCCGCGGAATGCGTTTGAACAGGGCCGCGACAAGGTCGGTCGTGGCCAGCGAGTAAGCGGACATGTAGGTGTCCAGCGGCAGGTTGATCCGGGCGTGCGTGCGCCCGATCCGGTCGACCGAGGCGATGTATTCAGCGTCGAACTCTCCCGACAGCAGGCGGGTCCAGTGCTTTTTCTGGGCGTTGCGGGCATATTCCATCCGTTCCGGCCCGTCGAAGAAGGCCGCGGTTTGGGGATTGGCCTGCGCGCGCCTGTAGAAGGCTTCGAGAACCGCGTCGAGTTCGGGTTTGAGAAGTTCCCCGACCTCACGCAGCATATCTGCGTTTTCGCCATCCAGCTGGAAATGCGCGAGTTTCTGTTGAAGGTCCTTGGTCATCTGCTGTTCCGTCAATGATCGGTGGTTACAGCAGATTAAAGCGCCCAGAGGTTAACAAGCCTGCCAGAACGGCGGCATCGTTTGGGCTTCCCGGCCCTTGTTTTCTTAAACTTGCGCACGTTCGCAGCTGCAGAAAAACGGTTCGCGGCCCAAGCGGGTCGATGCCCGTATCAGACCGACACTTTCTTCAGCAGGACCTCTCGCGGGGTGTTCGCCTTGGGCGCATCGTGGATCACGCGGCCGCGTTCCAGCGCCACGAAGTGATCGCCAAGATCGTAAGCGAAATCGAAGAACTGCTCGACCAGGATGATGGCCATGTCGCCCTTTTGGCGGAGGTATTTGATCACCTCTCCGATCTGCTTGATGATATTCGGCTGGATACCTTCTGTCGGCTCGTCCAGCAGCAGCAGTTTGGGCTGCGCGATCAGCGCGCGGGCAATCGCGAGTTGCTGTTGCTGGCCACCCGAAAGATCGCCGCCGCGGCGGGCCAGGAACTGCTTCAGGATCGGGAAAAGCTCGAATGTTTCGTCCGGGATGCCCCATTCCGACTTGGGCAGGCAGGCATATCCGGTCTCGAGGTTCTCTTTCACGGTCATCAGGGGAAAGATATCGCGACCCTGCGGGACGTAGCCGACACCGGCGCGCGCCAGCGCATGGGCCGGGGTGGTGCGGGCGATATCGGCCCCGTCCAGCATCATTGCGCCGCCGGACCGTGCATGTGTGCCCGAAATCGCCTTGAGCAGGGATGTCTTGCCGACGCCGTTGGTGCCCATCAGGCATGTGACGGCACCGGGCTTTGCCTCCATCGAGATGTCGTAGAGGATCTGGCTGTGGCCATAGTGCAGGGTCAGGTCGGAGAGGCTCAGCATGGGGTGGGCTTTCCTGTCGTCCCGGCGCCGCGAGGGTGGACTGGGGCGCATCTGGGTAATTTCACAAAGAAGAAGCGGCCGCGCATCGTTCAGCGGCCCAGGTAGACTTCGATCACCTGCGGATTGCTGGTGACATGGTCGATAGAGCCTTCGGCCAGCACCGAACCCTCGTTCAGCACGGTGACCTTGCAGTTCAGCCGGCGGACGAATTCCATATCATGTTCCACGACGACGACGGCACGGGTCTTGGCCGCCTCGACCAGCATTTCGGTGGTCTTTTCGCGTTCCGCCGGGGTCATGCCCGCAGCCGGTTCATCGACCAGCAAGAGCCGTGGTTCCTGTGCCAGCAGCATGCCGATCTCCAGCCACTGTTTCTGCCCGTGCGAGAGCTCTCCGGCGGGGCGGGTGAGGCTGTCGGTGAGGCCGGTCTGCTCGGCGATCTCCTCGATGCGCTCGGCGCCGTGCTTCGTCTTCTTGTAGAGCAGCACGTCGAAGGGGCCACGCGGGTTCTTCAGCGCCATGGCAAGGTTCTCTCGGACGGTCTGGGCCTCGAAGACGGTGGGTTTCTGGAACTTGCGGCCGATACCCTCGCGGGCGATGGCGGATTCGGACATGCCCAGCAGGGAAATGCCCTTGTCCCCCCAGAGGACATGGCCCTCGTCCGGCTTGGTCTTGCCGGTGATGATGTCCATGAAGGTGGTCTTGCCCGCTCCGTTCGGGCCGATAATGGCGCGCAGTTCGGGCTCTCCGATCTGGAAGGACAGCGAGTTGATCGCCTTGAAACCGTCGAAGGAGACCGAGACGCCGGACAGTTCGAGAAGGGTCTTGCTCATGATTTTCTCGCAATCTTGTCGACCAGCCCGCCCAGGCCCTGCGGCGCAAACAGTGTGACGGCGACGAAGGAGAGGCCGAGGAGCACCAGCCACCAGTCCGTCCACTGGATCGTGTAGAACCCGAGGTCGATGTCGGGGGCGCCACCGCCGGTGAACCAGCTGGACGCGAGGGTGACAAAGACGGTGCCCAGCACCGCGCCGTAAAGCCGTCCGCGCCCGCCGATGGCGACCCAGACCGCAAGGTAGATTGAGGCGATGGGCGCGATCTCGGCCGGGTTGATGATGCCCGCCTGCGGATAATAAAGCGCCCCCGCGATGCCCGCGATCACCGCTGTCAGGGTAAAGACGAAGAGCTTGTAGCTTTCGACGTGGTAGCCAAGGAATCGCACCCGGGTTTCATCGTCGCGGATGGCCCGGATCACGCTGCCCATCTTGCCCGAGACGACCCAGGCAAACAGGATGTATCCCAGTGCCAGCGCCAGGGCGGAGGCCCAGAAGAAGACCATCGAGACCATGCTTTGCGGCGTCGATTCGAAGCCGGGTATATTCTGCAGGCCCGAAAGGCCGTTGTTGCCGCGCAGCCCGCTGTCGTTCTGGAACAGGTACAGCGACAGCGCCAGCGTCATGGCTTGGGTCAGGATCGACAGGTAAACGCCGGTCACGCGCGAGCGGAAGGCCAGCCAGCCAAAGACCAGCGCCAAGAGGCCGGGCACCAGCACCACCATCAGCAGTTGCAGTGGCAGCGAATGGGCAAAGGCCCAGATCGGCGGAAACTCGGAGGCCCCGACAACGCCGAAGATCTGGCTGGCGATGGCGTCGGAAACCTCTTGCGGACTGGGCGGGACAACCTGCGCGGCCATGCTGTAGGTGACGATGGTTTCGGTACGGGCGTACATCAGCCACATCCCGATGGCGTAGCCGCCGATCCCGAAGAACGCGAAATGACCCAGGCTGAGGATGCCGCAATAGCCCCAGACGACGTCCATCGCGATGGCGACGAGGCAGAGGCAGAGCGTCTTGCCCAGGGTCTTGACGAAACTGGTCGAGATGAAGCCGGTCCCGGTCGCCTCGGCCATCAGGGTGACGGCCAGCGTGAAGATCCCGAGGAAGGCGAGGAACCAGAGTACCGAAGGGTTTCGGGCGATGAAGCTGCGGTTCATTTGGGCGCTCCGTTCTTGGGATTGCTCCAGTCGGGGGCAGGGGGGCGTTGTTGCGGAACAACGGGTGCTGCCCCCGGCCTGTGGCCTTGCCCGTCATGTTTCGCGCCCAGTGATGCAGGGGCGCGCGCGCTCGTGCCGCTGGTGGCGCTGGGTGTTGGCGGGATCAGGACGCCGTTGCTGTGGCTGCAGAACAGGGTGCGCATGGTCTCAGTCTCCTGCCGCGCGGCCCTTGAGGGCGACGATGCCCTTGGGCCGGAACTGGATGAAGAGGATGATGAAGAGGATCATGTAGGTCTGTGCCGCCAGCGTGTTTGACGGGTTGAACCATTCGATCCCCTTTTGCAGCGTGCCGATCATGAAGGCACCGGCGAGCGTGCCCCAGACATTGCCGACGCCGCCGACCACCACGGTCATGAAGCTTTGCACGATATAGTCGGCGCCCATTTCCGAGGTGACCTTGGCATAGAGCCCGATGGCCACGCCGGCGATGCCTGCGATGCCGGAGCCAAGCCCGAAGGTCATCATCTTGATGCGGTCGGGGTTGATGCCCATCGAGGCGGCCATGCGCGGGTTCTGGGTCACGGCGCGCACCTCAAGCCCGAGCCGCGTGCGTTTCAGGATGAAAAGGAGAAGGGCCAGGAAGAGCAGCGCCAGTACGAAAATGGCGATGCGGATATAGCTGATCGCGATGACGTCGTTGAATACCAGCGCCCCGTCCAGCCATTCGGGCGAAGTCAACGGACGGGCCTGCGTGCCGAAGATGTTCTTGGCCAACTGTTGCAGGGCGATCGAGACCCCGAAGGTGGCCAGCAGGGTTTCCAGCGGTCGATTGTAGAGCCAGCGGATCACCAAACGCTCCATTGCAACGCCAGCGGCGAAGGTCACGGCAAAAGCCAGCGGCAGGGCGACGATCAACGACAGCGTGTAGTCGGGAATGAAGAGCTGGACGACGTAGCCGGTATAGGCGCCCATCATGATGAATTCGCCATGCGCCATGTTGATGACGCCCATGACGCCAAAGGTGATGGCGAGCCCGATGGCGGCAAGGAAATAGATCGAGGCCAGCGAGATCGCATCCAGCGCAAGATCGCCCGCCTGGCTCATCCCGACGCGGGTCTGGACCGCGTCCTGAGTTCTTTCGGCGGCATCGGTGATGGCGCTGTCCGGCTCTTCGTAGGCCTCGTAGATGGTCCAGGCGGCCAGGGTTTCGGCGATGATCTCGGGCGTGGCGCGGGGGGGCAGCGTGCCGGCCTCGGCCAGGGTGTCATAGGCACGCAGGCGCCGGTCGGGCGTGCCAAGCTGGCCGACCGCGATGCCGCCGACCTTGCCGTCCTCGACGTGGCGTTCCAGCGTCGTGCGGATCGAGGAGGCATCGACCAGCGCAGGCAGGTCGGTCTGTTCCCCGATCATGGCATAGGCCTCGGCCTCGGGCAGATCGGTGCCGGGCTCCAGCACACGCGCGACGTTTGCCCCGTCAGGGATGTCTTCGGCAATTTCGGTCCGGGTGGCGAGGATCTGGGACAGAACGGCCCGGGCGTCGACACTGAGGTCCGAGGACAGCGCCTCGATGGCTTCGATGCGGGCCTCGGGCGTGTCGCCGAAACGGGCGACAAGGTAGTTCAGCAGGCGTTGCTTGCGTGTCTTCAGCGCGGCATCCGCTTCGCCGTCGATAGAGGCAGAGAGCGGCGGGATCTGGCTGGGGTCCAACCCGCGCGCGATGGCGTCGACAGCGTCACGGCGCTTGGTGATGTCGGGGTCGGACAGCTGGAACTGAACCAGCGCCTCGGCGATGGCACGGCGCACACCGCCGTTCGGTTTGACCTGGTCGAGAGTGTCCGGATCGACGCCACTTGTAACAGGATCTCCGCTGGAGAGGTCCAGCAGGGTCAGCGTGTCGCCCGTTTCCTCGACATAGAAGAACAGGCCGTCCTCTTCGCGGACATAGACGGCCTTGTCCTGCCAGCGTTCCAGGAAGCGCGGGACCTCGGGCAGGCCGGAGGCAGAGAGCGCCTCGAGCACAGGCGCGACGGTGCGGCGCGAGGGCTTGGCGACTTCCGCCTGGTGCTCTTGCAGGAGGGATTGCAGATCCTGGGTGAAGCCGGGCGCGGGCAGCCACGCGATCAGGAGAACCGCAAGAAGGGCACGGAGCATGTGTCAGCCTGTGTCTTGGGAGGGGGTGGGCAGGGCGGTCGGGCCGCCCCGCCAATCGGAACCTTGGTCGCCGGGGCGGCAGGCGGCCGCTCCGGCGGGGATCAGGTCAGTAGTTCGACTTGATCTGGACGCAGGTCTCGGTCTCGGTGTTGTACATACCGCAGCCGAGGTCCTTCCAATCCGACTTCAGAACGGCCGATTCAGGCAGGAAGTCGGTCCAGGCGTCGCCCGGCACCGGATCGGTCTGGCTGATGATGTCGAACTGACCGTCCTCGGTGATCTCGCCGATCAGGACCGGCTTGGTCAGGTGATGGTTCGGCAGCATGACCGCGGTGCCGCCGGTCAGGTTCGGGAATTCCTGCCCGTACATGGCGGTGCGGACGGCGTCGACGTCGGTCGTGCCGGCCTGCTTGACGGCGTTCACCCACATGTTGAAGCCGATGTAGTGCGCTTCCATCGGGTCATTGGTCACGCGGTCGTCGCCCATGCGGTCCTTCCATGCGGCCACCCATGCCTCGTTCGCCTCGGTTTCGGCGGACTGGAAGTAGTTCCACGCGGCCAAGTGGCCGACCAGGTTCACGGTATCAAGGCCCGAGAGCTCTTCTTCACCGACCGAGAAGGCGACGACCGGGATGTCGTCGGCCGAGATGCCGGCTGCGGCCAGTTCCTTGTAGAAACCGATGTTGGCGTCGCCGTTGATGGTCGAGATCACGCCGACCTGCTTGCCGTCCTCGCCGAGGGCTACGACGTCGGCAACGATGGTGCCCCAGTCGGAATGTCCGAAGGGGGTGTAGTTGACGAAGATGTCCTCTTCGGCGATGCCCTTCGATGCCAGGTAGCTGGCCAGAATGTTGTTCGTGGTCCGGGGATAGACGTAGTCGGTGCCCAGAAGGGCGAATTTCTCGACGCCCAGTTCCTCGAGGAAGTAGTCCACGGCCGGGATCGCCTGCTGGTTCGGTGCGGCGCCGGTGTAGAAGACGTTCTTGGACGATTCCTCGCCTTCGTACTGCACCGGGTAGAAGAGCAGGCCGTTCAGCTCCTCGATCACCGGCAGAACGGATTTCCGCGACACGGAGGTCCAGTTGCCGAAGATCACGTCGACCTCGTGCACGGTCAGCAGTTCACGCGCCTTTTCGGCGAACAGCGGCCAGTCCGACGCGGGGTCGACCACGACGGCCTCCAGCTCGCAGCCCAGCAGCCCACCTTGTTCGTTCTGATCGTCCACCAGCATCAACACGGTGTCTTTCAGGGTGGTTTCCGAAATCGCCATCGTGCCGGACAGCGAGTGCAGGACGCCGACCTTGATGGTGCAGTCCTGGGCGCTTGCGCCGCCCGCCATGATGGCCAGTGCGGCAGCACCGGACAGAAGTTTCGTGAAACGGTTCATTCCTGTCTCCCTGCGGGCCAGCGGCCCTTGTCGCCACGTTTCCGAGCGACTAGGTCCTCCCCCGCAACCATTTGTTGCATCCAGTGTGGCGGCCTGACCGAGGTGCGAACTTGACCGGTCGCCACACGCCCTTTCCGTCCATCTCCTGAGCAGCGCGGCCTGGGCGCCTCGAGTCATCTGGTCCAGGTGCCTTTCGGTCAATCGCAGGCGGGGAACTGGCAGGTGCGCGGCGAAGAATGCACAATTATTGACCTTAAACTGGCAATGCAGCCCAATTATTGTGCGAAACTTCTGCCTGTCCGCCCGGAAAAATGCCCAAGCATGTTGCATTCGGCGATCCCCAGTGGCGCTATCGTGCCGAAAGAGGTCGCGGGGGGACCATGACACTGCACATGCGAAAGGACCGGGCGGGAGGGGCTGCCACGCCGGCAACATTGCCCCGGGCGCGCGGCACGCTGGATCTGTCGA
Source organism: Mameliella sp. MMSF_3455 (assembly GCF_030733205.1). GTDB lineage: Bacteria > Pseudomonadota > Alphaproteobacteria > Rhodobacterales > Rhodobacteraceae > Antarctobacter. The sequence goes on along the minus strand of NZ_JASHJL010000020.1, from coordinate 22,147 downwards.
GCAAGTCCCGCGGCGACAAGTCGGCGATCGACCGGCTGCGCACCTCCGGTTGCCTGCGATCCCTGTTTCCGCGCCGCGGGTCTGGGGTTGAGGCCATCGTCATCAATACATCGGGCGGGTTGACCGGTGGCGACCGTCTGGACCTTGCAGCCACAGCAGGCCAGGGATCGCACCTGACCCTGACGACCCAGGCGGCGGAACGGGCCTACAAGGCCAGTTCCGACATTGCCCGTGTCGAGACTCGGCTCGAGGCCGTGACGGGCGCGACCCTGCACTGGCTGCCGCAGGAGTTGATCCTGTTCGAAGGTGCCCGGCTGAGACGCCGCCTGCGTATCGATTTGGCGGCGGACGCGCGTCTGCTGTTGGTCGAGCCGGTCATCTTTGGCCGCAGCGCGATGGGTGAACGCCTTAAGGACGTGCACTTCGATGACCGGATAGAGGTCTGGCGCGAGGGCGCGCCGATCTACCTTGACGCTGTGCGGTTGGACGGTGACCTGGAGGCGCGGATGCAGGGGCCGGCGCTTGGTGGCGGGGCGGGCGCGATGGCCAGCCTGGTTTATGTCGCGCCGGACGCCGAGGCGCATCTGCCGGCTTTGCGGGCTTTGCTGCCCGATACCTGCGGCGCGTCCCTGATGCGCGAGGATCTGTTGATCCTGCGGATGCTGGCGCGCGATAGTCTGACTTTGCGGCGCAGCCTGCTGCCCGTGCTGGACCGGCTGAGCCGGGACACCCTGCCGACATCCTGGAGACTGTGACGACATGCAACTGACCCCGCGCGAGAAAGACAAGCTTCTGGTCGCGATGGCCGCCGAGGTGGCCCGCAAGCGCCTGAGCCGCGGCGTGAAACTGAACTATCCCGAGGCGATCGCGCTGATCACCGATGCGGTGGTGGAGGGCGCTCGCGACGGGCGGTCCGTCGCCGACATGATGCAGGCGGGCGCCGAGGTCATCACGCGCGAACAATGCATGGAGGGCGTGCCCGAGATGATCCACGAGGTGCAGGTCGAGGCCACCTTTCCGGACGGCACCAAGCTGGTGACGGTCCACGACCCGATCCGGTGATTTTGAGTATTTTCAGAGAGAAGAAAGACGAGGGACCAAGAATGAAGAACCTGATCGCAACCGGCGTCGCAATGTTGGCCGCCGCCCCCGCCCTGGCGCATCCCGGCTCGCACATGCATCCGCATGGCGCCGAAACCTGGCTGAGCCTGCTGCCCGCCGTGGCACTGATCGTGGTTGCGGGGCTGATCACCTGGGGTCGGAGATGATCCCCGGAGAGCTGTTCCCGGCCGAGGGCACCCTAACCCTTAACGAAGGCCGTGAGGTGGTGACGCTGCAAGTGGCCAATACCGGCGACCGCCCGGTGCAGGTGGGCTCTCATTACCACTTTGCCGAGGCCAACCCGGCGCTCGATTTCGACCGGGGCGCCGCGCGCGGTTGCCGGCTGGATATCGCGGCGGGCACTGCGGTGCGCTTCGAGCCGGGGCAGGCACGCGAGGTCAACCTGATCCCGATTTCGGGGGCACGCCAGATCTACGGATTCAATCAGCAGGTGATGGGCGCGCTGGACTGACACGCCCGAGTCGGCACAGACTGGTCGGATTGCAGAAGCCAACCAGGGAAGGAAAGACCATGTGCGATGTGTGCGTGATGAACTCTGTCAAGGACCGGATGCTGTCGCGGCGTTCGTTCTTCAGGGCGGGGGCCGCTGCCGGCGCCGGGGCGGTTCTGGGGACCGGCCTCGCAAGACCGGCGATGGCGGCCAGCCACGGTGGCGGTGTCGTCGACATGACCCATACCTACGACGAGAGCTTTCCGACCTATTTCGGCGAGCCGGGGATTTCCTACGACAAGGGGGCCGATTTCGCCAATGACGGGTTCAACCTGTACAGTCTGACGGTCAATGAACACACCGGCACCCATGTGGATGCGCCTTTGCACTTTTCGGCTGACGGCCACTCGGTGGATGAAATTCCGGTCGAAAGCCTGGTCTGTGCGCTGGTCAAGGTGGATATCGCGGCCCGGGCGGCGGAAGACGCTGACACGACGGTGACGCCAGATGACCTCAAGGCCTGGATCGCTGCACATGGCGATATCCCCGAGGGGGCCTGTGTCGCGATGGATTCCGGGTGGTCCGCCAAGATCGGCAGTGACGGGTTTCGCAACGCGGACGACGACGGAGTCATGCATTTCCCGGGTTTCCACGTCGAGGCGGCCCAGATGCTGGTCGAGGAAACGGGCGCGCGGGCCATTGCGACGGACACGCTGTCGCTGGACCCCGGCAACTCTGCCAGCTTTGACGCGCATTACGCATGGTTGCCGACCAATCGCTACGGGATCGAGAACCTAGCCAACCTCGGCAATGTCCCGGCCTCCGGCGCGACGCTGATCGTCGGCGCGCCGAAACATGCACGCGGCACGGGTGGCCCGGCCCGCGTCTTTGCGATGGTGTGACGCATATGGTTCGGCTGTCCCCTCTCGATCTCTGGCTCACCGCCTCGCGCTGTGCCTGCATGGCCGCCGAAGCGCAGGCGGTGGTGACCATGCGCGTCCTGGGGATGGCCGGGCTATGGTCCGTGACCCCGTCCGAGACGACACGGATGATGCGCGAAAAGGCGATAAATTTCCCGCTGGCGATGGAACTGGCGTCCCGCGCGGCGTGGAAAGGGGAAGATCCCCTTGGCGCCGCGCTGGCCCCGCTGCATCGCCAGACCCGGGCCAACGCGCTGCGGTTGGCCCGGCGCGGACCCAGGTGGAGGATGTAATGGCGACGGTCAAACTTTTGTCCGACGAGGAGTTGAGCGCCGAGGCAAAGGCGGTGTTCGACGATATCCGCGCGGTGCGCGGGACGGATTTCATCAACAACTTCTGGCGTGCCCTGGCGCATGACCCGGCGCTGCTGAAGGCGACATGGGACCGGCTCAAGGCGGTGATGGCGCCCGGCGCGCTGGATCCGCTGGTCAAGGAAATGATCTATGTTGCCGTTTCCGGCACCAATGGCTGTGACTATTGCGCCCACTCTCACACCGCGGCGGCCCGCGCCAAGGGCATGACGCCCGAGATGTACGGAGAGCTCTTGGCCGTGATGGGCATGGCCAACCATACCAACGCCCTGGCGAGCGCCCTGCAGGTGCCCGTGGACGAGGTTTTCAAGGAATAGGACCCGGTCCGGAGCCAACTGGCTCCCGCCGATGACAAGCACGAGGACAGGATGCCAGCCACAATCAAACGCTCCGACTATGCCGCGATGTTCGGCCCCACCACCGGCGACCGGCTGCGGCTGGCCGACACGGACCTGATCATCGAGGTCGAAAAGGACCTGACCGGCCCCTATGGCGAAGAGGTGAAGTTCGGCGGCGGCAAGGTGATCCGTGACGGCATGGGGCAGGCTCAGACCACCCGGGCCGAGGGCGCGGTGGACACGGTCATCACCAACGCGCTGATCGTCGATCACTCGGGTATCTACAAGGCTGACGTGGGGCTGAAGAACGGGCGTATCCACAAGATCGGCAAGGCGGGCAATCCGGACACCCAGCCCGGCGTCGAAATCGTTGTCGGCCCGGGCACAGAGGCCATTGCCGGAGAGGGGCGCATCCTGACCGCGGGCGGTTTTGACAGCCACATCCATTTCATCTGTCCGCAACAGATCGAGGACGCGCTGCATTCCGGCCTGACCACCATGCTTGGCGGAGGCACCGGCCCGGCGCATGGCACGCTGGCCACCACCTGCACGCCAGGACCCTGGCACATTGGGCGGATGCTGCAGGCGGCGGATGCCTTCCCGATGAACCTGGCCTTTGCGGGCAAAGGCAATGCCTCGCTGCCCGCAGCCCTGGAGGAGCAGGTCAAGGGCGGCGCCTGCGCGCTGAAGCTGCATGAGGACTGGGGCACGACGCCGGGTGCCATCGACTGCTGCCTGAGCGTGGCCGACGCGATGGACGTGCAGGTGATGATCCACACCGATACGCTCAATGAATCCGGCTTCGTCGAGAACACCGTGAAGGCCATGAAAGGCCGCACCATCCACGCCTTCCACACCGAGGGTGCGGGGGGCGGCCACGCCCCTGACATCATCAAGATCTGTGGCGAAGAGCATGTCCTGCCCTCGTCCACCAACCCGACCCGCCCCTTTACCGTGAATACGCTCGAAGAACACCTCGACATGCTCATGGTTTGCCACCACCTCGACAAGGCGATCCCCGAGGACGTGGCCTTTGCCGAAAGCCGCATCCGGCGCGAGACCATCGCCGCAGAGGATATCCTGCACGACATGGGGGCCTTTTCGATCATCGCCAGCGACAGCCAGGCCATGGGCCGGGTGGGCGAGGTGCTGATCCGCACCTGGCAGACCGCTGACAAGATGAAAAAGCAGCGCGGGCGCCTGAGCGAGGAGACCGGCGACAACGACAACTTCCGCGTTCGGCGGTATATCGCGAAATACACGATCAATCCGGCCATTGCGCATGGCATCGGCCATGAGATCGGCAGCATCGAGGAAGGGAAACGTGCAGACCTCGTGCTTTGGAACCCGGCCTTTTTCGGCGTGAAACCCGAGATGGTGCTGATCGGCGGCACCATCGCCTGCGCGCAGATGGGTGATCCCAATGCCTCCATCCCCACGCCGCAGCCGGTCTACACCCGGCCCATGTTCGGCGCTTATGGCCGCAGCGTGGAAAACTCTGCTGTCACCTTCGTCTCGGAGGCGGCGCAGGCCGAGGGGATCGGCGCCGGGCTGGGGCTGGCGAAGGAAACCGTGGCGGTCAGGAACACGCGTGGCATCGGCAAGAAGGACCTGCTTCTGAACGATGCGACACCTACGGTCGAGGTCGATCCGGAAACCTACGAGGTGCGCGCCGACGGCGAGTTGCTGACCTGCGAGCCGGCCAGCGAATTGCCGATGGCACAACGGTATTTCCTGTTTTGACCCATCGTGGAGGGGCGTGCCCGCGCCTGCGGGCCGTCGCTTGATCTCCGCCAGAGGCTCCCGCAACATGATCTTGGTCCGGGCGTCACCGGACGCGGATCAACGGATTGGAGTTTGAACATGCGCAGCTTGTTCCTGGCCGCCGGCCTTGCTTTCCTTGCCCCCGTGGCCTGGGGTTGTCCCGTGGGATCGGACATCGACAAGGGCATCCGCTTTACTGTCGATGACGTCGATACAGAGGAATACCGACGCGTGAGGCCGGGCATGATCGAGGCGATCTATACAGCCTCGGACGGGTTGGTCACACGCAACCTGCTGGCGCAGGGGGTCTACCTCGTCGAACTAGTCGATTTGGTCGAGGGGGTGCCGGAACAAGACACGCGTGTCACCTATGCCTTTCCGGGCCGGGCAGAGGAACTGGCGGTGCCGGAACCGGGCGGGCAGGTGACCTATGACGTGGCGATCAACAACCTTGGCGATCTCGACAGGGAACGTCAGATCTACGATTTCGGACCGCTGTCCAAGATCAACTTTGGCGCCTGCGAATACGATCTGATCCCGATCGAGATCCGTTACGAACCTGACGACAGCGGCACGGTTGATCTGCTGTACTACCTGCCCGCCTTCGGCTTTTCCTACTACGCGGGCAGCGACTACACGGACGGGTCGGACCGCTACAATTATTCCAACATCGAGGTGATCGAGTGAGCGAACTCCCCCTTGCGCAAGTCCTTGAAGAGGCGGGCAACTGGCAGGCCCCGGCAGCGGACCGGGTTGTCCTGGACTACGAGGCGCGGTTCCTGCGGCGCAAGCGCCTGGTGACAGAGGCGGGTCTGGCCTTTGTTGTCGATCTGGAGCAGACCACCTCGCTGGACGCGGGGGATGCCCTGTTGCTGGCTGACGGACGTCGGATCGAGGTGGCGGCCGCCAGCGAAGAAGTCCTTGAAGTGCGCGGGCCGAGCCTGCCGCAGCTTGCCTGGCACATCGGCAATCGGCATACGCCCTGCCAGATTGCCGAGGGCATGTTGTTGATCCGGCGCGATCCGGTGATCCGGCACATGCTGGAACATCTCGGGGCCGAGGTGACGGAGGCCATGCATCCCTTCACCCCAGAGGGTGGCGCCTATGGTCACGGGCGCACCCACAGCCACGAACACGGCCACAGCGCCCATGCCCATTGATCCGCGCCTGCTGACACTGACGCAATGGCTGTCCCCTGCCTACCCGGTGGGGGCCTTCGCGTGGTCGCACGGGCTGGAAAGCGCGGTGCGGCAAGGCTGGGTGACGGATGCGGACAGCCTGCAGGCATGGTTGGCAGATGTGCTGCGCGATGGGTCCGGCAAGGCCGATGCGCTTTGGGTCCGGCTGGCCTGGCAGGGGGGGCGGCCCGTGGCGGAACTTGATGCGCTGGCGCGCGCCTGGCAGCCTTCACGCGAACGCCTGCGCGAGGCAGAGCGGCAGGGCGCGGCCTTTGCCCAGGTCACGGCAGAGGTCTGGCGGCTGGACCTGCCGCCGATGCTCTTGCCTGTGGCACTTGGCGATGCGGCGCGGCAGTTGGACATGGCCGTGGAACCGGTGATCGCGCTTTACCTTCAGTCCTTTGCGGGCAATCTCGTTTCCGCGGCACAGCGTTTGATGCCGCTGGGACAGACCGCGGCGCAGGGTGTGATGTCGCGGCTGGCGCCGCTTTGTGCCGAGGTGGCCGCAGGCACCGAGGGGCAGACACTGGATGACATGGCCTCCTGTGCCTTTCTGTCCGATGTCGCTTCCATGAAACACGAAACACTTGAACCAAGGCTATTCCAGTCATGACACGGATGAACGGCCCCTTGCGTATCGGCATCGGCGGACCCGTCGGCGCCGGCAAGACCACCCTGACCGCACGGCTTGCCGAGCGCCTGAAAGACGATTTTTCCATCGGCGTGATCACCAACGACATCTACACGCAGGAGGACGCGGAAGCGCTGATGCGGATGCAGATCCTGCCTGCGGATCGGGTGATCGGAGTGGAAACCGGGGGATGTCCGCACACGGCAATCCGCGAGGACGCCTCGATCAACCTGGCGGCCGTGGCCGAGATGCGCCAGCGACACCCGGAGGTCGAGATCGTCCTGATCGAGTCCGGGGGAGACAACCTGTCGGCCACCTTCAGCCCGGAACTGGCGGACCTGACGGTCTATGTCATTGATGTTGCTGCCGGAGAAGAGATCCCCCGCAAGGGCGGGCCGGCGATCACGCGGTCGGATCTGCTGGTCATCAACAAGACCGATCTTGCGCCCTATGTCGGCGCCTCCTTGGAGGTGATGGAGCGCGACGCGACGCGGGTCCGCGCCGGGCGGCCGTTCGTGTTCTCTGCACTCAAAGGCGGGGACGGGGTCGAGGGGATCGTGACGCAACTGCGGGACATCGCAGGGCTCTGATCGGGTAATTCGGTGGCCTCTGGCGGCGCGCTCGCCGAGGTCCGGAGGCGGGTGTCTCAATCCCGCGGGTCTTGCATCTGCCCCGGGGTGAGCCGGGAAAAACATCTTTGATCAATGGGTTGCCGTGTCCGGCTCAGAATGCGGCCCAGTCGGTGAACTGGTAGGTCTTGGGCTTTGTGCGGCCCGGGATGGGAATGGTGGGCTGTGCGGGGCGGGGCTGGTTGTGCTTGGTCATGGCGGGGCTCCTTCTTCTGTCTCTGAAGATGGGGGAAGGGGCCCTTTTCCGACAGTCACGAAAACCATACCGGCCAGTTCAGTTTGGCGGGATGACGCCTTTCTTGAGGATGATGTTGCCGTAAAGCCTTGATTCCCCAGTCTGAATAACGGCAAAGCCGGTCTTTGCCCGATCGTAGAAAGCAAAGCGTTCCAGCGTCGCGATCGGCGCCGGGTTGTCCGCGAACTCATCGATAAGCGTTTGAAATTCCTCGATGATCTCAGGGGTTGCCTCGGCGTCGCCAACCACCTGCATGGTATGTGCCGGGTCTTTCACGAAACTGTCCAGAGGCATGACCGTCAGCACCGCCTGCAAGACCTGGGTGGCGGACAGGCCGTCCAGCCGGTGTACCTTGCAGCCCATTGAATAGGCGGGAAAATTGCAGTCCGCGATCACGAGTTCATCGCCGTGTCCCATCGCCCGAAGGCTGTACAGGATCTCGGGCGAGAGGATAGCGGGGATGTTGCGCAGCATGGGGGACCCTCCGGAATTCCTGACCATGAAAACGCCCCCGGCGGCCCGGCGCAAGAGGGCATTTGGCCCGGGACGGCTTGTACAAAACGTACAAAACGTACGCGGTTTCTGACGTTTTGTACAAAACCGGCTATGGTCGGGACAGGGGCGGGGCACGGCGCCGCGCGCGACAGCAAGGAGACAGGGAATGGAGCAGGTGGCACCAAAGGGCGATCCCACCCTGCGGACGCTGGCCATGCCGGCGGATGCCAATGTCAGCGGCGATATTTTTGGTGGCTGGGTGCTCAGCCAGATGGACCTGGCCAGCGGCATCATCGCCGGGGAACGGGCGCAGGGCCGCGTGGCCACGGTGGCGGTGGACGCGATGAAATTCATCCGCCCGGTGCGGATCGGCGACGTGCTGGAAATCTACGGCCGGGTCGCGCGGGTGGGCCGGACCTCGATGGGGATCGGGCTGGAGGCCTGGGTGATCCGCAACCGGATCGGCAAGCGCGAGAAGGTGACCGAGGCGGTTTTTACCTATGTTGCCCTCGACGAGGAGGGCAACAAGAGGATGGTTCCGCCCGAGGCCTGACGACCCCGGGCGGCGCCGATCAGAGCAGTTCGATGTCCGACGCGCTTTCGCGGCCGTCACGGCCGGTGCGCAGTTCGAAGCTGACTTTCTGGTTGTCCTGCAGGCCGGTCAGGCCCGAACGCTCGACAGCGGAGATGTGGACGAAGATGTCCTTGCCGCCGCCTTCGGGCGCGATGAAGCCGTAGCCTTTGGTGGTGTTGAACCATTTCACGGTGCCAGTGGCCATTCCGTGGTCTCCTGTAGATTTGCCGCACGCGGAAGTGCTGCGGCCCGGCAATGTCAGAGCAGTATCGGTTGCGCTGACGCCGTATGACGGAGACAGGTAGGCGATAGTGGTAACGTAGCGGTCTTGGATATCGCAGGTTTGCTGAGTCGGAGCAAGAAAGATTGAAATGCGCTCGCCGGAAGCTTGCGGCAGATCGCGCGACGAGTCGCTCCCCGGGGCATTGCTCCGGGGAGGCCCGGTCAGTTCAGGGTCATCTCACCGCTGATCCGGTTGGTATAGGGGTCGCCGCCCGCGTCAAATTCGCCGGCTCCGGTGATCGAGGCCCATTTGCCGGTGCCGCCCATGACCATCCAGTCGCCCTGGGTGCGTCCCTCGGCATTGATGGCCTTGGCGATCCACTTGACCACGGCCACTTCGCCGTCGCCGTCGGTGTAGTGGCACAGCCCGTCCCCTGAGACATCTCCCTTGTCGATCAGGATCGCACCGAAGCAGGGGCCTTTTGCGCTGGCAAAGGGATTCATCGGGTCCTCGGTCTCGAAACTTTCATACATCGAGGTCGCGTGCACGATGACCAGGCCATCGGACACCGGCATCGGCGTGGCGGTCGACGCGCCGTGCCCCACGCCAGCGGCGGTCACGGTTTCAGAAAGGGTCGGTGTGGCAATCACAAAAATGGCCGCCGCGAGGGCAGGAAAACGGATGAAATACATGAGTTTCTCCTCCAGAATCGGTCCCGGTTGGTCCGGGACCTGTTCCGAGGATACCACGGTATGAGGCGGGCCGGCCTAGTTGCAGGTAAAGCGTTCCGTCCAGCGGCCCCAGTTGTTCATGTCCATCGTGCGCTGGCGAAATCCGTAGGTGTGCGACGACCCGCGAATATGGAAGTGGCGCACGGCGCCGCGCCAGTAGATGCGGCTGTTCACCGGGGCGATGCTTTCGCCGTACATGTAGTAGATGCGGTTGGTGGTAAAGGCGACCGTGGCGGTTTCCCCGGGGTCCAGCAGGTACCAGCCGTTGGTGATCCAGTTGCCGGACAGGTCACGATAGTTGATCGCGGTCTGGATCTGCCGGTTGCAGTCGTTCCGGAAGATGACGGTGAACTGGTTGTTCTGGGCGTGGCTTTGGCCTGCACTGAAGGCCGTCATCAAGCAGAGCGCCAGCATCAAAAGACGGTGCATGTATCAATTCCTTGAGCAATTAATCCAAGTACACGGAAAGGTTAGGCTGGCCGTGGCGCAACGGTCAAGTTTGTTGCCCAGGGCGCGGCGGGCCGCGGTCGGCGAGTGATCGGCAGCGATTGTCTATCGCGCCTGTCGCGGGCATGGTGGCGCAAAAAGGGGAGGCGAGCGATGGGCTTGATCTGGGCAGGCGTGGTAATCGGCATCGGCGGCACGGTGGCGATGGACCTCTGGGCGCTGCTGCTGGACCGGCTGACGGGACAGGGGCGTCCGAACTGGGGCAACGTGGGCCGCTGGGTCGGCTGGCTGTTCCGGGGGCGCGTCTTTCACGATGACATCGGCGCGGCAGCCCCGGTCGACGGTGAGCGCGCGCTCGGCTGGGCATTCCACTACTTTGTCGGGGTTGTCTACGGTGTGGTCTTTGCACTGATCGTCGGGGGCGCATGGTTCGACGCGCCGGTGTTCTGGAAGGCCTGGATCTGGGGGATCGTGACCATCGCGGGCGGATGGTTCCTGCTGCATCCGGGGATGGGGCTGGGCTGGGCCCTGTCGCGGACAGAGCGGCCCTGGAAGGGGCGCTTCATGGGGCTGGTGGCGCATTCGGTCTTTGCCCTGGGCATGTGGGCCGCGGCCTGGCTCGTCTGAGGCGATGGCATCGGCGGCGGACCGCCGCCGTCACGTCAGGAATTTTGCCCGGACGGTTGAAACATCGGCTCATAGGGATTTGGTCAGGGTCAGAGTGCGGTAAGACCCGCGAAATCCACCTCTGACGGGAGACCGATCATGAGCGTAAGAAAGACCCTTCTTGGCACTGCAACCCTCGTGGCATTGGCCGCGGCACCGCTGACCCCGGCCCTGGCGCAATCCGGGCCGCAGGCGGAGCTGATCCCGGCTCAGGCCGCCGAGGCGCAATACAGCGACAGCGACCTCAACAGCTTCGTCGATGCGGCAATGAAGGTCATGGCCCTGCGCCAGACCTACCAGGCGCGGCTGCAGGCGGCCGAGAACGAAGAGGACCAGCAGGCGCTGGTCCGCCAGGCACAGGAAGAAATGAAAGAGGTCATCGTCCAGACTGATGGTATCGACGTGCCGACCTATACCGCCATCGGCGAGGCCGCCCAGGCCGACGATGCGCTGAACCAAAGGATCACCGCGCTGTTCCAGGAGCGCATGCCGGGCGACGGCGCGCAACCGTCGGACGACGGCTGATGCTTCGGCCCGGATGTCGGGCCGCTTGAGAAGATGAACCCGCGCGGTGGTCAATGGGCTACCGCGCGGGTTTTCCTTGGAGGTGGTGGCGTGAATAGCGGGGATCACCCTGACGCTGGGTACCAAGCTCTGCGAAGGTCAGGGTGCGAACCCATGCTACAAGTGCATTGTCCAAGCGTTGTCTCGAGTTGGTTGCAGAAAAATACCCCTTCCGTTACCAAAAGTTAATAAGGCCACCGCTGTTTGGCTTCACTTGCAAGTGCTCCAAAGTCTCTTCGGCCGCTCCTCACACCCTCTGCCACGAAACAGAGGCGATGACCGTAATACTCGCTTACCGTTTTTAGCTCGCTTCCTTTTTCGGCTTGTGCAAGCCAATAGCGTTTGCCCTTCGCGTAGCGCTCTGGCGAAGACTTGTGATGGATCTCGACCAACCAAGTCTCTGGCATTCCGTGGTACTCAAGGAAAACCAAAGCCTCGTAGATATCGCGCGCTTTCATTGTAACTGCCTAAGACCTGAGATCTCGAAAGGTTGACGCGACCCGGTTGCTCACCGCGAAAACTTCTTGTGCTTCAGCCGCTTCGGCTCCAGTGCATCCGCGCCGAGGCGCCGTTTCTTGTCCTCTTCGTAGTCTTCGAAGTTGCCCTCGAACCATTCCACATGCGCCTCGCCCTCGAAAGCCAGGATGTGGGTACAGATCCGGTCGAGGAAGAAACGGTCGTGCGAGATCACGACGGCGCAACCGGCGAAATCGACAAGGGCATCTTCCAAAGCGCGCAGGGTTTCCACGTCGAGGTCGTTGGTCGGTTCGTCGAGCAGGATGACGTTGCCGCCCTCTTTCAACAGGCGCGCCATGTGCACGCGGTTGCGCTCACCACCTGACAACAGGCCGACCTTTTTCTGCTGATCGCCGCCCTTGAAGTTGAAGGCCGAGCAATAGGCGCGGCTGTTCATTTCCGCGTCGCCCAGCTTGATCTGCTCGGCGCCACCGGAAATTGCCTCCCAGACGGTCTCATCGGCCGAAAGATCGTCGCGCGACTGGTCGACATAGGCCAGTTGCACCGTATCCCCGTATTCCAGCGTGCCGGCGTCCGGTTTTTCGTGTCCGGTCAGCATCTTGAACAGCGTCGATTTACCCGCGCCGTTGGGGCCGATCACGCCGACGATTCCACCGGGGGGCAGCGAAAAGGAGAGATCCTCGATCAGGAGCTTGTCGCCCATCGCCTTTTTCAGGCCTTCGACCTCGATCACCTTCTGGCCCAGGCGCGGGCCGTTGGGGATGATGATCTGGGCGCGGCTGAGCTTTTCGCGCTCTGACTGGTTGGCCATCTCGTTGTAGGCGCTGATCCGGGCCTTGGACTTGGCCTGACGGGCCTTGGCACCCTGACGCATCCATTCCAGCTCGCGTTCGAGGGTCTTCTGCTTGGCCTTGTCCTCGCGCGCTTCCTGTTCCAGCCGCTTGGCCTTCTGCTCCAGCCAGCTGGAATAGTTGCCCTCGTAGGGGATGCCGCGGCCGCGGTCGAGTTCGAGGATCCAGCCGGTGATGTCGTCCAGGAAGTAACGGTCGTGCGTGACGCAGAGGATCGTGCCCTTGTAGTCGATCAGGTGCTGTTGCAACCAGGCGATGGTTTCCGCGTCCAGGTGGTTGGTCGGTTCGTCGAGCAGCAGCATGTCGGGCGCTTCGAGAAGCAGCTTGCACAGCGCAACCCGGCGGCGTTCCCCGCCCGAGAGATTGCCCGGCATGGCGTCATCGGGGGGGCAGCGCAGGGCCTCCATCGCGACATCGACCTGGCTGTCCAGATCCCAGAGGTTCTGGCTGTCGATCTCGTCCTGCAACTGCGCCATCTCGTCGGCGGTCTCGTCGCTGTAGTTCATGGCCAGTTCGTTGAACCGGTCCAGCTTGGCCTTCTTCTCGGCGACGCCCAGCATGACGTTGTCGCGCACGGTCATGTCTTCTTCCAGCGCGGGCTCCTGCGGGAGGTAGCCGACCTTGGCGCCCTCTGCGGCCCAGGCCTCGCCGGTGAAATCCTTGTCGATTCCGGCCATGATCCGCATGAGCGTCGACTTACCGGCGCCGTTGACGCCGACGACGCCGATCTTGACCCCGGGCAGAAAGCTCAGGCGGATGTTTTCAAAGCATTTCTTGCCGCCGGGATAGGTCTTGGAGACGCCATCCATGTGGTAGACATACTGATACGAGGCCATGATCCGCTCCTGCAGCTTGCGCGTTGTTCGTGACGGAGTAGCGCGTTGGCGTCGGCGGTGCAATCTGCGGCGGGAGAGGCGGAAAATTCCGGGCAGATTTGCCTTGAACCGATCTGAACACTTCGCGGTCATCTAGGAGACTGTGCCCACGGACCGGGGACCGGGAAAGGCAAGGGTGATGCGGAACGCTCGGAACGGGTGAGTGACCTGTTTTCGACCTCGCGGGACCGTGCCTTGGACGGCGTCCGGCTGGTGAGTGCCCTGGGCAAGCAGACGGAAAGCGGGGCAGGCCGTGCGGTCTATCGACCCGCAAGCCGCCCGCCTGCGACATGGCCCGCCGGGTCGGGTAAGGCCCGCGCGCGCATGGGTTTCTTGCACATGCCCGTCCAACCGCGTATCCGGTTGCCCGGTGCGCGCAGGCGTATCTTGGCGGGAGGACGCGGCGTGCCGCAGCCAGGCAGACAGGGGCAGGGCCTTTTCCTGGCCGGGGCGGGCGCCCTGGATGGCCGGGCCATGCCGCGTGGATCCCGGATCGGATTGTTGGGGGGGTCCTTTGACCCACCGCACGCCGGGCATTTGCACCTGTCGCGCGAGGCGCTCAAGCGGTTCGGCCTGGATCGCGTTGTCTGGCTGGTGAGCCCCGGCAACCCGCTGAAGCCCAATCCTCCCGCGTCGCTGGAGGACCGCATGGCGGCGGCCCGGGCGATCGTCGACCATCCGCGCATCACCGTCAGCGATTTCGAGGCCCGCGCAGGCACGCGCTATACCGCTGAAACCCTGGCTCGGTTGCGGCACCTGTTTCCAAGGGTGCGGTTCACATGGCTGATGGGGGCCGACAACCTGGCGCAGTTCCATCGCTGGGACAACTGGCAGGGCATCCTGCACAGCGTGCCGGTGGGGGTGCTGGCGCGGCCCGGTCTGCGCATGGCGGCGCGCCTTTCTCCGGCGGCGCGGATCTTTGGCGCGGCGCAAATTCCGGCGTATGCCTCGCCCCGGCTGGCCAGTGCACCCGCCCCGGCCTGGTGTTTCGTGAACATGCCGATGACCGACCTCAGCTCGACCGCAATCCGCGCGGCGGGTGACTGGGCAACAGGGCTGAAAACGTGAATGGCGTGCCCCCAGTTGCCGGTTGCTCGTGGTGCCGGGATTCGCTTAGATCAGCCCCATGACGTATGGCATTTCCAGACGTGCATTCCTGGGCGGAGTGGCCGGAACGGCGCTAGGCGGGGCGGCATTGCCCGGCTGGGCGCGGGCACCCGAGACCTCCTTGCGCCCGGTTGCACGTTCCGACGAATTCCGAAAACGCATCCAGCCGCCCGCCGAGGCGCTGATCGAACGCGCGGCGCTGGATGGTGAGGTCGGCTTTGCCGTCGCGCGCCTGCACAACGGCGAGGTGCTGGAGACACATTCCCCCGACGTGAGCCTGCCCCCGGCCAGCGTGGCCAAGGCCCTGACTGCGGGCTACGCGCTGGATATGCTTGGTCCGGCGCATCATTTCGTGACCCGCGTGATCGCCACCGGCCCTGTCAAGGATGGTATTGTCCAGGGCGACCTGGTGCTGGCGGGCGGGGGCGATCCGACGCTGGACACCGATGCGCTGGCCGGGCTGGCCGCCGCGGTCAGTGCCGCCGGTGTCACCGGCCTGACCGGGGGGTTGAAGGTCTGGGGCGGGGCGCTGCCCTCGCTCACCGGCATCGACGCCAGCCAGCCGGACCACGTCGGCTATAACCCGTCGGTCTCCGGGCTGAACCTGAACTACAACCGCGTGCATTTCGAATGGCGCAAGGCGGGCAGTGACTACACGGTGACGATGCAGGCGCGGTCCGCCGCGCACAGGCCCGACGTGCGCGTGGCCCGTATGGACCTGATCGACCGACGCATGCCGGTCTACACCTACGAAGACCGCTCTGGCCGCGACAACTGGACCGTGGCGCGTGGCGCGCTGGGTGACGGCGGCGCGCGCTGGCTGCCCATCAAGAAGCCCGAGGCCTACGCGGGCGAGGTGTTCCAGACGCTGCTGGCGGCGCAGGGCATCAAGACCGGCAAGCCCGAGATTGCCGCGGGTCTGCCCGGCGGCGATGAGCTGGCCCGTCACGAAAGCAAGCCCTTGCGGGTGATCCTGCGCGACATGCTGAAATGGTCGACGAACTTGACCGCCGAGGTCGTCGGTCTTGCGGCCAGCGTGGCGCGCAGCGGGGCTGTCCCCGCCTCGCTACTGGCGTCGGCGGCGGAAATGAATGACTGGGCGCGGGAAAAGCTGGGGGTCGAGGGGCTGGCGCTGGTCGATCACTCCGGCCTGGGAGACAAAAGCCGGGTCAGTGCGATGCAGATGATGGGGTGCCTGCGCGGATTGCGCATGAAGATGGGCATCAAGCCGCTGCTCAAGGACATGCCGATCCGTGATTCCCGGTACCGGGTGATCGAGAATGCGCCGCTGAAGGTGCGGGCCAAGACCGGCACGCTGAATTTCGTCAGCGGGCTGGCCGGGTTCGTCGATCTGCCAGACGGCACGGAGCTTGTCTTTGCGATCTTTGCCGCCGACATGCCGCGAAGAGACGCGCTGACCAAGGCGCAGCGAGAACGCCCCGAAGGCGGACGCAGTTGGAACAGCCGGGCAAAGATACTGCAACAGGGGCTGATCGGGCGCTGGGGCGTGCTTTACGAAAGCGATCCGGTCTGACAACGCGCCTTGCGACGGGCAGACCGCCGGGTTGCCCGGAACCATCGAATCGGAACAGCGGCGTGCCTTCCTGTCCGGGATATCCGCACAGGAAACCCGCAAAGCGAAACGCTCGCACGGCGAACGCGATCGAAACCTGGAAGCGGCCGGGCCGATCCGCCGTGCCGGGACGGTCGGTAGAGGTCAAAGAAAATGGGCCCTGCGATGCAGGGCCCATTGCCTAGTCTGCGCGTCAATGGGGCCGGTGGCAGCCAGCCTGACGGCTCAGTTGTCGATCACGACCTTCATGTTCTTCTTGCCGACCTGTTCTGTCAGCTCGAACAGGACGGCGGCGTGTTCCGGGTGCAGGCGCACACAGCCGGCCGAGGCCGGACGGCCAAGGCGGCTGATCTGGTCGGTGCCGTGGATCGCGTAGTCACCGTTAAAGAAGATCGAGTAGGGCATCGGCGCATTGTTGTAGATGCTGGACCGGTGATACTTGGACAGCCAGTAGGCATTCCATTGGCCACGCGGCGTGTGCTTGCCCGCGCGCGCGGTCGAGACCGGCCAGCGATAGGCAACCTTGCCGTTGTAGATCACCGTCATGGTCTGGGTCGACACATCGACCTTGGCCACCAGCGGGGCGGCGGCGGCCATGAGCGGTGAAAAACACAGAAGTGCCGCGGCCAGCGCGGCGGCAAAAAATCGTTTCATTCGTCCCTCCAGGTACAAGCTTGGCAGCTTCGGCGAAAAAATGCCTAGAGAGACGTTACTACGCGGTTACCCGCCGGTCAGTCAGGTATACCCGACCCGGCCCGGTACAGGGGACAGAGCGCCAAAACCTATGGGATTTTTGCAACAGGCCAGCCCGGGATTCGGGTGGTTTTAAGTCAAATTCACAGCGTCAGGTGTCGCGCCCGGGCACCACGTTCGATCGCGGCGGCATGCAGCCGGTCGAGGTTGAGTTCATAGCGAATCTCCTCGAGCAGGCGCAGTTCCGTTTCCTGCAGCGTGCCATCGGCGGCCGCGACATCGCAGGCCAGCGCATAGGCGGTTTCGAACAGCCGTTCGGGCAAGTTGTCGCGGATCAGGCCGAACAGCGCGTCCAGCCCGTCTTCCTGTTCGAAAAGTTCGAAGACCAGCGTCGACATGGCGCGCACCCGGTCGGTGTCATAACCCGAAAAGATCGGCAGCATTTTCACCGAGGCGTCGATCTTGACAAGTTCGACGGTCCGCACCCTTTCGTCCGAGACCGAAACGGCAATCATCAGTGCCACGAGGCAGTCCTGCGGGTTGAGCGGCTGGGTGGCGTCGGACATGCGGGGGCCTCGGTCTGCAAAGGGGTCGCCGTGCAATTTATTGACGCGGAGGCGGGGGGGCAATAGAGAAGCGCCCGCAACACCCCCCAAGGAGACCGAGAAATGTCCGATCTGCGCGACGCGGCGATGAGCGCCAAGGCCTGGCCCTTCGAAGAGGCGCGCCGGATCCTCAAACGCTATGAAAAGGCTCCGCCTGAAAAGGGTTACGTCCTTTTCGAGACGGGCTATGGCCCCTCGGGCCTGCCGCATATCGGCACCTTTGGCGAGGTTGCGCGGACGACCATGATCCGCCGCGCCTTCGAGGTGATCTCGGACATTCCGACCCGCCTGATCTGTTTCTCGGACGACATGGACGGGATGCGCAAGGTGCCGGGCAACGTCCCCAACCAGGACCGCCTGCGCGAGGACCTTCAGCGCCCGCTGACCAGTGTCTACGACCCGTTCGAGACGCATGAGAGCTTTGGCCATCACAACAACGCCATGCTGCGGCGGTTCCTGGACACCTTCGGGTTCGAGTACGAGTTCATCAGCGCGACCGAGTTCTACAGGTCCGGCCGGTTCGACGAGATCCTGCTGCGCGCCGCCGAGAAATATGATGACCTCATGGCCATTATGCTGAAATCGCTGCGCGATGAGCGGCGTGAGACCTATTCGATCTTCTTGCCGATCCACCCGGAAACGGGCCGCGTCCTGTACGTTCCGATGAAGAACGTCGATGCGGCCAAGGGCGAGATCACCTTCGACGACGAAGATGGCAGGGAATGGACGCTGCCGGTCACGGGCGGCAACGTGAAACTTCAGTGGAAGCCGGACTTCGGCGCCCGCTGGGCCGCGCTGGGCGTCGATTTCGAGATGTACGGCAAGGACCACAGCACCAACACGCCGATCTATGACGGCATCTGCCGGACGCTGGGCGTGCGCCCGCCCGAGCATTTCACCTATGAACTGTTCCTGGACGACAAGGGCCAGAAGATCTCCAAGTCCTCGGGCAACGGCATCTCGATCGACGAGTGGCTGACCTATGCCTCGACCGAGTCGCTGTCCTATTTCATGTTCCAGAAGCCCAAGACCGCCAAGCGGCTGTTCTTTGACGTGATCCCCAAGGCGGTGGACGAATACCACCAGCAGCTGCGCGCCTATCCGGGGCAGGAACTCAAGGCGCAGGTCAACAACCCGGTTTACCACATTCACAACGGCGACGTGCCGGAATCGAAGATGGTGGTGCCTTTCTCGATGCTGCTGAACCTTGCCAGTGCCGCCGGGGCCGAGGACAAGGCCGCGATGTGGGGATTCATCCGCCGCTATGCGCCGGATGCCTCGCCCGAAACGCATCCCGACCTGGATGCGGCAGCCGGTTTCGCGGTCAAGTACTACGAGGATTTCGTCAAGCCGACCAAGGTCTTCCGCGCGCCGGACACCAAGGAGCGCGCGGCGATGGAAGACCTTGCCGCGCAGCTCAGGGCGCATGACGGGGCAACCGACGACGAGACACTGCAAAGCCTCGTCTTTGCCGTCGGCAAGGCGCATGAGTTCGAAAACCTGCGCGACTGGTTCAAGGCGCTTTACGAGGTGCTGCTGGGTCAGTCGCAGGGCCCGAGGTTCGGCGGGTTCATTGCGCTTTATGGCGTCGATGAGACCGTGGCCCTGATCGACAAGGGCCTGGCGGGCGAGCTGGGCTGACCCGTGCTGTTCCTCTGAAACTTTGACGCCCTCTCCTCGTGGCTTACCTATGGGAAAGCCACGAGGAGAGATGACATGCGCACTTTGTTGATGGGCCTGGCTGTTGCGGTCGGCCTGGCGGGGGCGGCGCCGGCACAGGATGCCCTGGCGCCCAACCCGGCAATCCAGGGCACGATCCAGGGCCAGATCGACGCCTTCCTGCAGGACGATTTTGGCGCCGCCTTCGAATTCGCCAGCCCGGGCATCCGCAACACCTTTCGCACGCCTCGGAATTTCGGCGCGATGGTGCAAAAGGGCTATCCGATGGTCTGGCGGCCCAGCGACGTCGAGTTCGGCCCGCTGCGCGAGCTGGATGGGGCGCTTTGGCAACAGGTGCTGATCCAGGACGAGGCGGGCAAGAATTTTATCGTCGAGTACCGGATGCAGAATGTCGACGGCGATTGGCGCATTTCGGGCGTCCGGGTCATTCCGGCGCCGGGGGTGTCCGCCTGACCCGGGTGCTGGTCAGAACTCTGTCCAGAGCCCCATCTTCAGGCCCATCGAGGTGTCGCCGGTCAGCCCCCAGGTGACGCCTGTTTCCAGCTTGAGCGGGCCCTTCAACGGCACGACCAACGAGGGCGCGACCCGTGCGAAGGGGTCGTAGCCATCAGGCTGGCCGGTCTGCAACTGCAGGATCAGCTTGCGGTCCCTGGGCAGGTTATGGCCCCAGGTGACATCGATCTTGAGGTCGGTCCGGCCGCTGGCGACATAGGCCTCGGCCACGCTGTCGATGGACAGCCAACCGTTTTTCAACCCCCAGCCGACAGCAAGCCCGGGCCGCAGGACCTGGTCTCCGGCGATCGTGCCCAATCCGAACTGGGCGGTCATCTGCGCGCCCGTTTCGGCCTGCAGGATCGGCCATTGCAGGAACAGGACCGATTTCCCGCTGCCGCCGACCGAATGGCCGATGTCGAAACCCAGCGTCAGCCGGTCAGTCAGGCCGTATTCGAAGAACAGCGTCGAATAGTCCTGCGTCGGGTCCATCGACGTCCAGGTGTTCAGGTCCTGCGGCCAGCCCAGTCGAACGGCGATGCTGCCAAAGCCGCTGCCCTGCTTGCGTGGCCAGGCACCCGCCCCGGCAGGTGGGGCGGCAAGACTGGTGGCCAGGATGGTGGCCAGGAAAAGGTCCAGAGGACGCATGGCGGGACTCTTGGCAGCGTCGGGCCGTTAACCAACCCTTCCGAACCGTAGGGATGCAATGGTTAACGGAAGGTGAAGCAATTGACGCAGGGGGCTGGATTCCCCTTTGCCGCAGGTGCACAGTCGCTGGCAGGTTTCTCGGGGGATGGAATGGCTGGACATGTGATCACCGTGGCACAGCAGAAGGGCGGCAGCGGCAAGACCACGCTGGCGGCACACCTGGCGCTGGCCTTTCACGGTCAGGGCAAGCGGGTGGCCGTGGTGGACCTGGACCCGCAAGGCAGCCTGGGGCGCTGGTTCATGACCCGGGTCGAAAGCCAGCCCGAAACCTGCGAGGGGCTGGATTTCGCCACCTCTTCGGCCTGGGGGATCTCCTACGAGGTGCGCAAGCTTTCGGCAGTCAACGACATTGTCATCATCGACACTCCGCCCAAGGCCGACAGCGACCTGCGCCCGGCGCTGCGGGTGGCGGACCTTGTCGTGGTGCCGGTGGCGGTCAGCCATGTCGATC
This sequence comes from Mameliella sp. MMSF_3455, assembly GCF_030733205.1. Lineage (GTDB taxonomy): Bacteria > Pseudomonadota > Alphaproteobacteria > Rhodobacterales > Rhodobacteraceae > Antarctobacter. Next base: position 1,317 of record NZ_JASHJL010000020.1, on the reverse strand, counting down.
TCTGGGCCACCGAAGGTGTGCTGGACCTGGCCGCGCGCGAAAATTGCGCGACGCTGCTGGTCATGAACCGCACGCGGGCCGGCACACGGCTGAATGCCGAGGTGGTCGAGGCGGCGACCCGGCTTGGGGCGGCCGTGGCGCAGGCCAGCCTTGGCAACCGCGTAGGCTATGCCGAGGCGCTGGGACAGGGGCGCGGGGCGCATGAAGGCGCCAAGACCCCGGCCCGGGCCGAGATCGAGGCGCTTGCGCAAGAGGTGGCGAAACGGCTCGAGACGGGGTAAGGGGGCGCGCACAGGAGGCCCCTTGATGACCGATCTCGATGAACTCGCCCGCCTGATCCGGGCCGATGCCCAATCCCGGGGGCAGACGATTTCCCGGCTGGGCTATTTCTGCGCGCCGTTCCGCCCGGACAGCGGGCCGCTGTCCGACCGGGTGATCAAGGTCTACCGCGGCATGGGGGACGCGGCGGCGCTGGACAGGCTGCAGCGCTGCCACGATGACTACGTCCGGGCCCTGCTGGCGGGCGGCGTGCCAATGCCGGCGACAGAGTTCCACTTTGTCGAACTGGGCGGTACACGCGTGCCGGTGATCGTGCAGGAGGCCCTGCCGGTCGACAGCCTGATGCGGCCTCGGATGCAGAAGGAAACGCTGACCGCGACGCTGGAGATGATGGAAGCTGCGGGCCAGGTCATCGCGCGCTTCTGGCTCTGGGCGCGGGAGCAGGAGGGGCGGATCGGCTTTCACCCCTCGATCCGCAATTTCGCGGTGATCGACGGCAAGGCGGTGTTCTTCGACACCTTTCCGCCCCTGATCCACTATTCGCGGGACGAGATGGGCAAGATGCTGCTGACCTTCTCGGACAAGCGCCTGATGCGGATCATCGGCCCGCTTATGCAGAGACGCGTGACCGGGATCCAGGACGAATGGTACTCTCCGCCCGAAACGCTGGTCGGGCTGGTGGGGTCCGCTTGCCGTTTGCGCCCCGAGGATGCAGAGGCCTACCTTGACTGGGGTCGAGACTTCGTCACCCGTGCGATGGCGCCCTGGGCCGAAGAGGCGCTGGCCGGGCTGCAGGCGCCGCCCAAGCTGCCCGGGTATTGGACCGGGTTCCGCAAGCTCTTGGGCCTGCAGGGAGAGCCCAACCTCTGACGGCGCCGCGGGGCAAACCCCGTCCTACGCAGGGGGGTAATCTCTCGATGCCCAGCCCGGCGTTGCGCCGGCGGAAGGCGGTGTCATGAGTATTTTGCGAGAGAAGAAGCCAGGGCGCGCGCGCTTGCGGCTTCTTCTCTCGGAAAATACCTCCGGGGGGTGGGGGCA
>NZ_JASHJL010000001.1 GCF_030733205.1 Mameliella sp. MMSF_3455 | reverse complement strand
GGGCCAGCTACCGGAGCACTCCAAGGGGGTCATTTTTGGACGCCTATAGGGGGTTAAGATTGCGTGCCGATTGACACTCCCGAAATTCGGGGCCGCGCCCCGAAAGCCACTGTACGCCGGGCTACGCTCCGCCCGGCAGCTCCGGTGACACGGGGCCAAGTTCCGCTGCGTGTCCCTCCCGGACCCGGATTTCCAGCGCATGCGCCAGGCTCTTGCGGTTGGCGAAATCATCCACCCGGACCGGCGGATGATAGTTCAGCACCACCCTGCCCTGTCGCGGTGCCGCGAGGATCCGCAGCAGGGAGGCACCGAAATCCATATCGCCCCACCATCCATAAAACCGCGGGTGCGCGCCCCGGGGCGGATGATAGACCACGCTCACCGGCTGCACCTGCAACCGGTGATGCAGGCGTTCGGAATAGAAGGCGGCGAAAAGCGTCGTCTTGAACGGCAGCACCCTCAGCCCGTCGGTCGAGGTGCCTTCGGGAAAGAACAACAGTCGGTGTCCGTTCAGCAAACGATCCTCGAAAGCCTGGGCCTGGGCCTGCGCCTCGCGCCGGTCGCGGTTGATGAACAGAGTGCCCGTAGCCCGCGCCAGCCATCCGATTCCGGGCCATCCCGCCACCTCGGCCTTGGAGACGAAATAGATCGTCTTTCGACTGTTCAGCACGAAAATGTCCAGCCACGAGGTATGGTTGGCCACGATGGCACCCGGCCCCTTCATGCGTTGCCCGCGCATTTCGACGGGCAACCCCATGATCACCAGCACAGTGCGGCAGACAAAGCGGGTGATGTGCGGCGTCACGGGTCGCCCGGCCCCGCAAAGCGGCCGTTCCAACAGACGTACCAGCAAGAGCAGCCCCAGGCACCCGAAGATCACCAGCGCCATGAGCGGTGCGCGCCAGGCGATACGCAGCCAGCCCCGCGCACCGATCGGGGGCCAGTCCGGCTCCTCGGCGCCGTTCCAGGTCTGGCTCATGCCCGCCTCATGTGGCGCGTTCCTGGGTATAGAGCGCGCGCTGCCGGTCGGTCATGCGCGCGGTGTCCATCACCAGGCAGACATCCACGGTGTTGAAGGAGTGATCGACAAAGGCGCCGTCCCCCACGCATCCTCCCAACCGCAGGTAGGCCTTGATCAGCGCCGGCACCTGCAACATCGCTTGGCGTCGGTCGATCTGGTCCTCGGGCAACAGGTTCATCGACTGGAATTCACGCGCCCTCGGACGCAGTTCGCGCGGCGCCAGGTGACGATGATGCAAGAGCGAGAGCGGCCCGGCCAGCCTGTCCACATCCGTACCATGGAAACTGGCGACGCCGAAGAGAACCTCTATCCCGTGGTCCAGGACGTAACCCGCCAATCCCTGCCAGAGATGGAACATGGCCGCACCGCCCCGGTAATCGCGATGCAGGCAGGAGCGGCCCAGTTCCATAAGGCGGCGACCACTGTTGCGCAACGCGCCAAGATCATACTCGTCCTCGGAGTAAAACTGGCCCGCCAGGGCAGCCTGATCGTCGCGCAGCAGGCGGTAGACACCGACCACGGCACCGCCCTTGCTGTCATCGCAGACAAGAAGATGATCGAAGAAGAGATCGAACCGGTCGCGTTCCAGCCCTGCATCGTGATCGACCAGCGCGCCGTCGCCCCCCAGTTCCGTCACGAAGACATCGTACCGCAGACGCTGCGCCGCGGCGATATCCTCGGCATCTCTCGCCAGCCGGACCGAGAAGGCCTCTGTCACTGTCATCTCTCCCAAGCGCTGCGGTCGGACCTGTCGGACGGTCATAGGCAAGCGGGCCTGCGAGTGCAACGCTTGCGGTTCCGTCCTAACCTTGGTTAACCCTTCATCAACCTGTGGCCGACTAGGTTAACCATCATGAACGGGGAGTAACGTGACCCGGGCACTGTCCAAGACGACCTTGCCCTCTTCCCGAAAGTTTACGGTGATCCGGCCCCCGATGTTGGACTGCACCTGCCCAGTACCCCAATCGGGCTGTTCGGGATGCCGCACCAGCATTCCTGGTTCGAGTAACGAGTTGAGTTCTTTCATTCCTGTACCCTCCAGATCGGAGATTGCCATGTCCCAGTCCCAAGCTCAGCTCGCCGCCCTCGTCGGTTCGCGGCTGTGCCACGACCTTATCAGTCCTATCGGCGCCATCCAGAACGGGCTGGAGTTGATTGCCCTTGCCGGGCCCACCGATCTGAGCCCCGAAATGGCGCTGATCCAGGACAGTTGCGAAAGCGCCGCCGCGCGCATCCGCTTTTTTCGTGTCGCCTTCGGCCAGGCCGGTGAACAACAGATGATGGGCCGACGAGAGATCGCGTCCACCCTGACGGCCCTGGGCAAGGGTGGCAAGCTGCAGGTGGACTGGACTCCGCAGGAGGACCTGCCCCGGCTTCAGGTGCAGCTGGCCTTCCTCGCCTACCTTTGCTGCGAAAGCGCACTGCCGCATGGCGGCACGCTGCGTGTCGATCGGGATGCGGCGGGTTGGACGCTCCACGCCACGGGACCGCGCATTGCCGCCGACCCGCAGCACTGGAAACACCTCGATGGCAGTGCCCCGTCCGACTGGCCCGGGGCGGACCGCGTGCATTTCGTGCTTTTGCCGATCCAGGCCGAGGCGGCGGGCCAAAGGATCTATGCCACCCCGACCGATGACGCCCTTACGATCAAGATCGCCTGACCGGCCCGGACGGTGCAGGCCTCAGGCCCGCACCGTCCCGTCACCGGTCACCAGGTACTTGAAGCTGGTCAACTGCTCGGCGCCCACCGGGCCCCGGGCGTGCATCTTTCCAGTGGCGATCCCGATTTCCGCCCCCATGCCGAACTCTCCGCCATCGGCGAACTGGGTCGAGGCATTGCGCATCAGGATCGCGGAATCCAGTCGTTCGAAAAAACGCGCCGCCGCTGCGTCATCCTCTGTCAGGATCGCGTCGGTGTGGTTCGAGCCGTACTTGCGGATGTGCCCGATGGCCTCGTCGATGTCGTCGACGACCCGCGCCGCGATGATGCTATCCAGGTATTCCTGGCCCCAGTCCTCGGCTTTGGCGGGCACGGTGCCCGGAATGGTCTGCAACCCGGCATCGGCGCGCACCTCCACACCTGCGTCCAACAGCGCGCGGATCACGCCTTGGCCGACGGTCTCGACCACGTCGCGATGGATCAGCAGGCATTCGGCCGCACCGCAGATACCGGTGCGCCGGGTCTTGGCATTGCGGACCACGGACAACGCCTTGACCGGGTCGGCCTCCTTGTCGATGTAGATATGCACGATGCCCTCGAGGTGGGCAAAGACGGGCACCCGCGCTTCGCGCTGAACGAGGCCGACCAGCCCCTTGCCTCCGCGCGGCACGATCACGTCGATGAAGTCGGTCATCTTCAGCATCTCGCTGACAGCGGCGCGATCGCGGGTCGGCACCAACTGGATAGCGGTTTCCGGCAGGCCGGCGGCGCGCAGCCCCTCGACCAGGCAGGCATGGATCGCGCCGGAGGAATGAAAGCTCTCGGACCCACCGCGCAGGATCACCGCGTTGCCCGCCTTGAGACAGAGCGCACCGGCATCCGCCGTCACGTTGGGGCGGGATTCATAGATCACCCCGACCACGCCAAGCGGCGTGCGCACGCGCTGGATGTGCAGGCCTGTGGGACGGTCCCATTCCTCGATGACCTTGCCCACCGGATCGTCCTGCGCCGCGACCGATCGCAGGCTGTCGCAGATCCCCTGGATGCGCGCCTCGTCCAGCATGAGGCGGTCCATCATGGCCTTGCTCAGGCCCTTTTGCTGACCGAAATCGAGGTCGCGGGCATTGGCCTCGATGACCTGTGTTCGGGCCTCCCACAGCTTGTCCGCCGCGACCTCCAGCGCCTTGCGCTTGGCCTCGGCTGGGGCAAAGGCCAGTTCCGCTGCGGCGGCGCGCGCCTTTTCACCGATGTCCTGCATCAGGGCGGGGATATTCTCGAGATCTTTCATGGGACGAACCCTCTGGCCAGAAGTGACTGCGTCTTTAGTAGTGGGATCGGTGGGACGGGTCAAAGAAAGCCGTCACACCGCCATGTCGTCGCGGTGGATCAGGACGGCGCGGCCTGGATAGCCGAGGATGCGCTCGAAGTCGCGGCTGTGATGCCCGGCGATGGCCGTGGCTTCCGAGGCGGTATAGCGGGTCAGCCCCTGCCCCAGTGTCAAGCCGTTCATCGTCCGGATCGTCACCGGCTCACCGCGCCCGAAATCGCCCTCGACCGCACGCAACCCGGCGGGCAAAAGCGACTTGCCCGAGGCCAGCGCCTGCGCCGCTCCCTCGTCCACCTGCAGCGTGCCTTGCGGTTTCATCGCCGCGATCCAGCGTTTGCGCGCCGCATGCGGGTCGAGATGCGGGGTGAACAGGGTCGATGGTGCGCCATTGGTCAGGCGTTTCAGCGGATGCAGTTCGGCGCCGTGCATGATGATCATGGCACAGCCCGAGGCGGTCGCCGTCTTGGCCGCCATGACCTTGGTCTTCATCCCGCCCTTGGACAGCCCCGAGCCTGCATCACCTGCCATCGCCTCGATCTCGGGCGAGATTTCGTCCACGGTATCAATCCGTTGCGCGCCCGGATCGCTGTTCGGATTGCCGGTATAAAGGCCATCCACGTCCGACAAAAGCACCAAAAGGTCCGCGCCAACAGTCACCGCGACCTGTGCCGCCAGCCGGTCGTTGTCGCCATAGCGGATCTCATCCGTGGCCACGGTGTCGTTCTCGTTCACGATGGGCACGGCGCCGAACCCCAGCAGGGTTTCCAGCGTGGCGCGCGAGTTCAGGTAGCGACGACGGTCGGCGCTGTCTTCCAGCGTCACCAGAACCTGCGCGGTCGTCAGCCCGTGCGGTGCCAGCGCCTCTTGCCAGGCGCGGGCCAGGTGGATCTGACCGACAGCGGCGGCCGCCTGCGATTGTTCTAGGGGCAGGACGGAGGACGGCAGTTGCAGAATGCCGCGGCCAAGCGCAATCGAGCCGGACGAGACCAGCACAACGTCGGCGCCACGCGCTTTCAGGTGCGCGATGTCCTCGGCAATGGCATCCAGCCAGCTGCGGCGCAAATCGCCGCTTGCGCGGTCCACCAGCAGGGCCGAGCCGATCTTTATGACGATCCGGCGCGCCTCTGTCAGGGCTGCCATGTCCCGTCCTCCTCGGGGTCCGCGGGACGGTCCGCCGCGCGGCGGGCCTCCACATGCGGACGCAGCGCGCGCAGCACCTCGGTCACACCCTCGCCGGAAGCCCCGGACATGAGCATGACGTTCTCGGCCCCTGCCGCCTCGAGTTCCTCCTTCAGAAACTCTCGCTCCTCGGCGTCCAGCGCGTCGATCTTGTTCAGAACGGTCACACGGGGCTTTTCGGACAAGCCGGCGCCATAGGCGTCCAGCTCGTTGCAGATGGTATGGTAGTCCTCGATCAGGCTGCCTGATGTACCATCGACCAGATGCAGCAAGACCGCCGACCGTTCGACATGGCCCAGGAAGATGTCCCCCAGCCCCCGCCCCTCGTGCGCGCCCTCGATCAGGCCGGGAATATCGGCCACGACAAACTCGGTGTTGTCGACAGAGACGACACCAAGGTTCGGGTGCAGGGTGGTAAAGGGGTAATCCGCGATCTTTGGCCGGGCGTTCGAGGTCGCGGCCAGGAAGGTGCTCTTGCCGGCATTGGGCAGCCCCAAGAGACCCACGTCCGCAATCAGTTTCAGACGCAGCCACAGCGTCCGTTCGACCCCGTCCTGCCCGGGGTTGGCATTGCGGGGCGCCTGGTTGGTGGCGGTCTTGAAGCGCAGGTTGCCCCAGCCGCCATTGCCGCCCTTGGCAAGCTGCACCCGCTGACCCAGTTCCGTCAGATCGGCAATCACGGTTTCCTCGTCTTCCTCGAGGATCTCGGTGCCCACGGGCACGCGCAGGACGATGTCGCTGCCGTCGGCGCCGGTGCGGTTCTGCCCCTTGCCCGCCTGCCCGTTCTGGGCAAACCAGTGCTGCTGATAGCGGAAATCGATGAGCGTGTTCAGCCCGTCCACCGCCTCGGCCCAGACAGTGCCGCCGCGGCCTCCATCGCCCCCGTCCGGCCCGCCGTATTCGATGAACTTTTCGCGGCGGAAACTGACACAGCCGTTCCCGCCGGAACCGGAACGGATGTAGACCTTGCAGAGATCGAGGAATTTCATGATTGGGGCTTTCGGCGAGAGACAGGCGGCGGTTTACCGGGGTTTCCCCCGGCGCTCAAGCGGGCCTTGCGCGACGCCTCAGGCCAGCTTGCAGATATATGTCCAGGTTGGGACCTTGGCCTGGCGGGCCACGGAATAGGCCTCGGCATCGCCGATGTATTCGAACCCGCAGTTCACCAGCACCCGCGCCGAGGCGGCGTTGTCCTGGAAGACGCTGGCGAACATCGTGGCATTTCCCATCGGGTTGGCCTCGACCAGCGCGCGTACGGCTTCGGACGCCAGCCCGGTATTCCAGAAGGCCGGCGCCACCCAGTACCCGACCTCGGACTGGTTGCGGTCCATCCGCTCCAGCGCGATCACGCCCATCAGCTCGGAGCCGCCAACCTTGGTGGCATCCATCGCCCAGACGTCTTCGTGCCGGTCAGGCGCTGTGACGCGCGCGACAAAGGCCTCTGCCGCGCCCGGCGGCAGCGGGTGCGGAATGGATGTCGTCATCCGGGCCACGCGTTCGTCGCCGGTGTAAAGCTCCATCAGTCCAATGTCGGACCGGCGCACGGGGCGCAGATCGAACCGCTCGGTCTTGACGACCGGCTGATCCTGGGTTGCATCAAGGCCCATGTGCACTCTCCTCTCGTGCATCGGACGAGATCGGCTCTGCCTGTTCTGTGACAGGTCATTTTGTCATTGGCATGACCGACCGGGGGCCCGTGACCGGGCCAGAAAAGCAGCACCAGGAAACAGCGAAGGGGACCGGCGGTGCCGCCGATCCCCTGTCCGTTTCCGTGACACTGATCTCGGCGTTATTCCGCGGCTTCCGCCACCGGCAGGACCGAAATGAACGTGCGACCCTTGAGGCCCTTGCGGAAGGTCACGGCGCCCTCGGCAGTTGCAAAGATGGTGTGATCCTTGCCCATGCCAACGCCTTCACCCGGCCAGAACTTGGTACCGCGCTGACGCACGATGATGTTGCCGGGGATCGCGGCCTGCCCGCCGTACAGCTTGACGCCAAGACGGCGTCCGGCTGAGTCGCGACCGTTGCGGGAGGAACCGCCTGCTTTTTTATGTGCCATTCGTTTCTCTCCTTAACTGTCTCAGGCCAGAGTCTTGGCCTGTTCGACCCACTCGGGCTTGACCTTGGCGGCCTCGAAGGTTTCGGGGTCCACGGTCGCCAGCTGGGCAAAAGTGGTGATACCAGCCTCGGCCAGCTTCTTGGCGGCGGCGGGGCCAACACCAGTAATCTGGGTCAGGTCGTCGCCGGATTCAACCGCTGCGGGGGCTGCTGCCTTGGCGGCGGCGGCCGGTGCGGCTGCCTTCGGGGCCGAACCTGCGCCCTGGGCGGCCTTGACGCCGGTCGCATCTGCGCCTTCGGCGAGAATCTCGGTCACGCGAACCAGCGTAAGTTGCTGGCGGTGGCCCTTGGTGCGCTGCGAGCTGTGCTTGCGGCGGCGCTTGACGAAATGGATCAGCTTGTCACCCTTGACCTGGTCGATGACCTCGGCCTGCACGGCGGCGCCGGCCACGAAGGGCGCGCCGACGACGGTGGTGTCGCCGCCCAGCATCAGAACGTCGTTGAACTGTACGGTTTCACCCGCGTCTGCGGCCAGCTTTTCCACCCGGAGCGTATCGCCCGACTGTACCTTGTACTGTTTGCCGCCGGTTTTCATCACCGCGAACATGGTGCGTCATTCCTTTTCTGCCGCGTTCTGTGGCCCCGTCATCCGGAGTTTACAGGGTCCCTGCCCCGCCTCGAACAGCGCGTCCATTCGGACGATCGTTGAACAAAAACAAAAGGCGGGGCCAAAAGCCCCGTCTAGTCGTGCGCGGCTTATGATCCGCAAAGCCCGTGGTTGTCAAGCCATTGTTGCAAGGGCTGGCCTCAGAGTTCCTGCTGCTGCATCTGCCGCGAGGCCGCCAGCCCGAGGGCATAGGAAATCTCGTCGTACATGGCGTTGAACCCGGCAAACAGCGCCCGGTTCAATGCCCGACCCTGGGTGGTTTCGGACAGGGCGATATAGGCTTCCAGTTCCTCGTCCTCCAGCGGTTCGTAGGCGAGGAGGAGGTAGGCGAAAAGCCATTCGCGGGTGTCCTCGCGCGTGTCCTCCTCCTGGCTCCAGACATCGGAGAGGATATCGCCCTCGGCCATCTGCAAGCCGCCCCCGTCGACCAGGCCGGAGTAGAAGCGGAACGACGCATTCAACGCACCGGTCACGTTGGTTTCGAGAAGGTCGTTTACATCGACGAAGCGGCGCAGTTGATCCAGGCGCGGATCCTCGCTGCCCTTGATGTCCAGATAGGCCTGCCGCGCGGCCTGTTCGACCTCGTCATCGATCATGGCGCGCCGCGCTTCGAGTTCCAGGGTGATGATCTTCTGCCCGAGGTCGGACGAGAAAAAGGCAATCAGAGGCGCCGGGTCGCTGTCCTCGATGGCCTCCGCAAAGCCCTGGCGAACGATGGCGCGCATCTTGTCCGGGTCATAGATCTTGTCCAGCAACTCTTGCCAGGCAGGATTGCTGCCGCCCGGGATCATTTCGTCGGCCAGTTCGGCGCCGTAGGCCATGCCCTCGACGCGCATCACCTCGATCATGGAATCGATCTGCAGCGCCTCGGCCAACTCGTCTATGGGCTCGGCCCGCAGCGGCAACGCAAGACAAAGGCAGGCAAGCCATGCCAACAGCGCCGGAATCAGGTGCCGGGCCGTCAGGGCCTTGGGTGTCGGGGCGTTTTTGATCATTTTGTCCTCGCGCGGATCTGGGCCCTGTTAGTGGTAGAGCAGAGCCGCGCCTACAACAACTGTCACGGAGTGTGCAGGCGGGTGGACGCCGTCACGATCACGACAACTGCGGGCTCTTTCACCGGCATGCGAAAAACTTGTGATTTGCCGGTTGCACCCCGCTGGGGAATTGTCTAAACGCCCCTCTACCCAGACCCCCGCGGAGAGGTGCCGGAGTGGTCGAACGGGGCGGTCTCGAAAACCGTTGTCCCTTCACGGGGACCCAGGGTTCGAATCCCTGTCTCTCCGCCACACATGCTTGAATTTAAAAAGAAAAAGCCGCCCACGGCGGTCACACATGCCAACGCGCCCGTCATCCCATTTGCGCTTGAACGCGAAGTGTTGCGACACGGGGGGATAACCGCCAACCCCCACACCCCGCGCAACGCATTTGAGACGATCCGCCACCGGAAACCATCATGAGGCGCTCAATGCGACCTCGCAGAGAACCATGGCCCCGGACGGACAAACCGCTCACCCGCTTGACAAAGCCGCAATCAGAGCACGCTCTACAACCGATGAAAGCGCGGGAGAGAGATAGGCATCTTCGCGCGAATTCTCCCTGTGCTGGCCGACAGCCAAGTTTCTTTGTCAGTAAAAGCGAGCGGGCTCTCATGCGCCCACCCGCTTGTTTGCTGTTTTCAGTCTGCGCGATGCCAGTCCGCAATGTTCCAGATCTGGCTGTCCCAGCTGTTCATCCGCACACCCTCCAGCGATTTCGCCTTGCCGGATAGGATCCGGCGATGGACCAAGGGAATGATCGAGTAGGAACCGACGAGCAGGTCGTTCATTTCGCGTGCAATGCGCCCGCGCTCCTCCAATGTGGCTGCAGTCCGGAATTCCGCGATCAACGCTTGGTAGGGTTCCGAACAGAAACGCTGGATGTTGTTGCCCTGCCACTGGGTCGTCGGGCCCGGAATGTCGTTGCAACTCCAATTCGCCAGAAAGCTCTCGGGGTCTTGGCCCTTGGAGTTGTCCGTGTACATTTGCACGTCGGCATAGAACTTCTGCCGGGTATCAGGCGAACCGGGATCGCCTCCGAAGAAGACCGAGGCGTTGATGTTGCGAAGTTCCGTCTCGACGCCGATTTCACCCCACCATTGCTTGATAAGCGCCTGGGTGTCCTGGCGGACGCCATTCGTCGAGGTCTGGTAAAGGATGGACAGTTTCACGCCGTCCTTGTCCCGGATACCGTCGCCATCGCTGTCGATCCAGCCGGCCTCGTCCAGCAGAGCGGCGGCCTCTTCGAGGTCCTGGGTTTCGCAGCCATCAAACGTCGACGATTTGTAGAGCGCGGGGGCAGGCACGACAGCGCAGCCGGGCCGACCGGCTTCACCGTACAGAAGTTCGGCGATCAGGGATCGGTCGATGGCCAGCGACAACGCCTTCCCGACCCGGGGATCCGTCAGGAAAGGATGCGCCCCGCCGTCAACGGTGGATCGCTGTTCGCCAAGGTCGGGATCGGGATCCGTCTGGTTGAGGAAGAGAAACTCAACGGCCGAACCGTTGCCTGCAATGACCTCACCCGGTCCGCCTTTCATCTGGTCCAGCACGTCCGGCGGCAGTTGCAAGTTCCAGGCGTAGTCCACCTCGCCGGTTTGCAGCACTGCCCGCGCCGAAGACGCCGGATCGCCGCCGCCCTTGATCGTCACAGTGCCGAAGGCCGGCTTGTCAGGATGACGGAAATTGGGATTGGCCGAGTAGGAGATGACGTCATTGGCCTGAAAGTCATCGACCACATAGGGGCCCGTCCCGATGGGGAAGGTGTTTTCGCGGGTGCACTGGGCCACGCGCGCACCTGTGCATTCGGCGAATTGCGCCTTTTGCAGGATCGGGGCTTCCGAACTGACAAAGGCCGTGTAGGGATAAGGTTTCGGCTCAGTAAAGCTGATCTTGACCTTTCGATCATCCAACGCGACGACGTCGGCGACATTGTCGAACATCGACAGGGCCGCGCATCCGCTGGCCTCGTCGGTACAGTACTTCCAGGTAAAGATAACGTCTTCGGGTGTAACCGCTGTGCCATCCGACCACTTGAGGTCTTCTTTCAGGGTCCATGTAATGCTTGTCAGGTCCGCACTCACGTCACCGTTCTCGACGGTCGGTATCCTGGCGGCGAGGATCGGGACAAGGGCCCCGTTTTCGTCGAACCGAGCAAGCGGTTCCAGAACGAGCGAGGCCGCCTCCACCTCTTTTGCGATCCCGGACAGGTAGGGATTCATGGTTGAGGCTGCTTGCCAGTAAAGGATCCGGAGATGCCCGTCACTGCCGCGTTCGGCGCCGACAGAGACCGGCGCGAGGGCCAAAGCCGCTCCGGCCAGTATTGTGAAAGTTTTCATGATCCTAGTCTCCTGTTGGGGGTCTCTTGTTCGTTTGCGCCCACCGCTTGCAGTTGCTGCGGGTCTTTGTCGACTTGTATTAAATGTTGCAAACGACCCTTTTGCTAGTCAAGATGTAACAAACAATCCAGATTCCGCCGAGTATGATGTCGTCTTCACCAGATCTCGCCACACGGCTGCGCGAGACCGCGGTTTCGACCGCCGAGCGCAAAGTGGCCGCCGCCCTTGCCGAGAATTTTCCATCGAGCGCAGTGGGGACCGTAGAGACCCTTGCCACCCGCGCGGGCGTCAGCGGTCCTACGGTCTTGCGATACCTTGCCAAGCTGGGTTTCCCGCGGTTTGCTACATTCCAGGCTGCGGTCTTGGAAGAAATCGAACGGCAACTTGGGTCGCCGCTGCAGCAACTGAACGAAGAGGCCCGCCGCGAAACGGAAGATGGGCACATCTACCGCAACACCCTCTTGATGCAATCAGAGGCACTCAGGAAAGCCGCCAACCAAGTTGTCCCGGCTGAATTCGACTCGATTGTCGAACTTCTGGCCAATCCGAAGTTGCGCATTAAGGCGCTTGGCGGCCGCTACAGCCGGAACTTGGCGGAACGGCTGGTCATGCAGATGAGCCAGGTGCGTGAAGGCGTTGTCCTGCTTCGGCAGGAGGTTGGCTTTGCCTATGACGCCTTGGCAGATATTGGCCCGCGCGACCTTCTGATCATTTTCGACTATCGGCGCTATCAAAACGAATTGCTGCATTTTGCCAGAGGCGCCTCGGATGCTGGGGCTCGTATCGTGTTGATGACCGATCCCTGGCGTTCGCCGATTGCGCAATATGCACAGGCGGTTTTGACCGCTCCCGATGACACATTGTCCCCTTTTGGCTCCCGCGTCGTTCCGACCGCTCAGGTAGAAGCCCTCGTTGCGGCCGTGGTCGAACGTGACCGTGACGCCGCCCGCGCGCGACTGTCCCGCATGGAGGCGCTTCGTGCCCGGCCGGGAACAGATGACACAGAGGTTGCCAATGATTGAGCATCCTATCGTTTTGAACCCGGAAGGCCGTTTCCCGGGATTGATCGTGGTTGACCATGCCGGCACGGATCTGCCGGAACGGTTCGGCAACCTCGGTCTTGATCCGCACTGGCAGAGAACGCATCATTTCTGCGATCTGTGGATCGACGATGTTGCGCGCCGCCTCGCAGAGGTTCTCGACGCGCCGGTCATCCTGGGCACAGTCAGCCGGCTGGTGATCGATCTGAACCGCTGGCTGGAAGATCCTCGGTCGATTCCGATGCAGATCGAGGGCATTCCTGTAACCGGCAACATCGCCATGAGCGAGGCCGAACGGCAGGCCCGTCACGACGCGATCTTCTGGCCGTATCACCGGCGACTGACCGATCTGTGGACAGGAATTGCCGACCGGCATTCAGATCCGGTCTTTCTTGCGCTGCACAGTTGCACTCGCGTCTTCGACGGCCAGCATCGCCCCTGGGACTGCGGGACGATCTGGAACGACTCCCCACGGTTCTCGAACGCCCTGTTACGCCAATTGGGGCGCGATAGCGATCTGAACCTTGGAGACAACCAGCCGTATTCCGGGCGCAATGGCGTCTACACCATCGACCGGCATACACATGGCACGGGTCACTTGGCTTGCGGCCTGGAAATCTCCAATGACCTTTTGGAAAGCTCTGCAGACCGAGCGGCCTGGTCCGGTCGGCTTGGTTCTACGTTGACGGCGTTGGTGAGCGAAGGAATGGCCTCATGACCCTAATCAAGGCTCCGCATTATGCCGAAACTGCACCGCCCGCGCCTCCGACAGCCCCGCTGACCGAGCATATCCAGGTGGATGTCGCCATCGTGGGTGGCGGGTTCAGCGGAACGATCTCGGCTCTGGAACTTTGCCGAAAGGGACTGTCAGTAGCTCTGATCGAGGCGGGCGAGATCGGCAGCGGTGGCTCTGGTCGCAACCATGGTCAATGCATCCCTGTCTTCGGATACCTTGACGCCGAGACCTTGCCCCAGGCGGGCTTCGCGCTCTTGCGCGACTCAGCACAGATCGTATTCGACCAGATCACCGATCTGGGCATAGAATGCGACGCGGTTCAGGGCGGCTGGCTGAATGCCGCCCACAGTTCTGCGGGCCTCGAACGTGCGAAGGCGGCCCATGCAAAATATGCCGCATTGGGAAAAGCCGGACCGTTTCTGGGCCCCGATGAGGTCGCCCGGCTGAGCGGCGCGCCCGGGTATCTTGGCGGCTGGGTCCACAAAGACGGCGGGCACCTCAATCCCCTGGCCTATGCGCGCGGCCTTGCACGGGCTGCACAAAAGGCAGGCTGTGCGATTCATACCGGCACACCGATGACAGGGCTGCGAAAGGCCCGCTCGGGGAAGTGGATCGTGGAGACGCCTGAAGGCGAGATTTCCGCCCGTAAGGTCGGCTTGACGACCAATGCCTACGGGACGGACGCGGTCCCCGCCCGGATGCGGCACAGCCTGGTGCCACTGACCTCCTATGCTGTGGTCAGCGCACCGCTTGGGGCGGATCAGAAAGACGCCGTGCTCCCTTCCGGCGTCACTTTCAGCGACACACGGCGCGACCCGATGTTCTTTCGCGTCGATACCTCTGGTCGCATCGTCACTGGGGGTCTTGTCGAACTGCGTCGGGGCCGCAAGAGCGGACCGACGGTCGAACAGGCCACGCGCAGGCTGGCTCGGCGCTATCCCGTTTTGGAAGGCTTGCAATGGGAGTACCACTGGACCGGACAGGTTGGCGTCTCTGCAAAACAGCGCCCGGCAATCTTCGAACTGGATGACGGACTCTGGGGCCTTCTGGGCTACTGCGGGCGGGGTGTTCCGACCACCGCGGCGCTTGGGCGTGCCTTTGCCGAGACCTTGTGCGATCCGAAGGCAGGGGCCGCGCTCTGGCCACAGGACCCGCCTGCACGGATACCCCTAGCCAGGGTCATAGGTACGGCCGTCCAAAACCTGCGCGGTCCTACGAACAAGGCGAGAGATTGTTTCGATTTATAGTTGTTTTTGAGGTGTTTCGTTCACAACTCCAGAAAATGTCACATGAGGATGGCACGTTCGCACTTCCAAAAGCCGCGGCGGCCGCAGCTGGTCGGCGATCCCGGTAGCATCGTAGATCCTATGCAGATTTCGAGTTTCCGCAGCAGGCTCCTGACGGTGGATAAAAGCCAGCCCCCTGCCCTTGACGTACGTTTACTACTGCCTCGGGCATTGAATTGCTCCGCAATGGTCCGGCGAGAAGTGCGCCCTTCGGAACGGATTGAGGCGGTGACCGGGGCAAGATCCAGGGCAAGCCCAAAATCAACCCGCTGTCGCCGCGACGGTTGAACGGGCGTTCACCTCAGCCAAGCACATGGCGAGGTTAAAGAAAGCGGCAACGCTGACCACGCCTCGCCACAGCTTCGCGACCCATCTGCTGGAGGCGAACACGGAGGTGCGGGTGGTCCAGGTGCAACTCGGCCACGCCAAGCTGACGAACCACTGCGCGATATGCCCATGTGGCCACCATCACACCGCCTATGACTCTTGCAAGATACCACTGCCCGTAAGGTGTATTGCGAAGCTATGTTCCGAAAGGGAGGCATTGCCCGAAGTGTCAGGGACCGGCGGTGCGCGACTGGATGGCGGCGCGCGCGGACGAACTGCTGCCGGTCGAGTGTTTCCACCTGGTCTTCACGTTGCCAGCCGAGGTCGCGCAAGTCGCCTGTTTGATCGAGCGGCAGCCTTACTACGGTTTCGAAGAAGCTACGCTGGCCCGGAGATCACCGCCGGTTGCTGCCTTTACGGAATGACGGTCGAAAATACCGCCCCTTTTCCGTCCCACAGCAAGACCGCACATATCGAAGCCCGACCACCGCAAAGCAAGCTGTAGAAAACGACCGCAGAATCAGGGCTACCTCAACCCAAACAGAAGCAAGCTGATCCAGACAATAAGCCCCCCGGCAAAGGTCTGTAGCATGGGGAATACAAGCGCCATCGCGCCGGCCCGATCCGCGGTTGCCCAGGTCATGCCGCGTGCGAAGGTACTGGAAACCGCCACCAGGCTGGTGAGTGCCGCGGTGCCCGTGCCCATCACCATGACAGCGGCGGCGCCTGCGGTGCGGATCTCCATCTGCCAGGCAATCACCAAGAGGAAGATCGCGCCGGTACAGGGCCGTACCGCAATGCTGCCGACAAGCGCCAACGCTTCGCGGAACGATGTCAGTTCAGAGACCTCTTGCGGCGTTGGCCCATGAGCATGACAGCCGCAGGCCCCGTGACCTTCGTGGACATGCTCATGTTGCCGGTTCTCCTCATGCCCATGATGCGCCTGCCGGTCTACGTGGCGGCGGCCCGCCTGTCGAAAGGCAAGGCCACGCACTCCGCGCCAGACCAGCACCAGACCGACCGAAGCGATGGCGAGATAGCTGGCGGGGGCCAGAATATCCTCGGCCAATGCAGTCATGCGACGGGCCGACAGTTCAAACAGGGAAAACCCGCCATACACCAGCACAATCGCCCAAATTGCCTGGGCCAGGCTTGATGCAAGCGCCAACCCCAATAGCCGGGCGGTTGGTACAGAGGTTCCCAAGCCGACACCCCCGATCAGGTACTTGCCATGGCCGGGACCGAGGGCATGGACGAAACCGTAAGATCCCGCCGCCGTCATCAGGGCGATCCAGGCCCCGGGTCGTCCGGTTTGCAGGGTGCGAACCGCGCGTGCCAGATCCGTCAGGAAGGCGCGCTGCTGCTGGGACGCCCAGGCCGCAAGGCTGGAGGAGTCGATCAGCATCGTCACGATGGCCAAGGTGGCCACGATCGCGACACAGGCAAAGATCAGTCGCATGTCAATGAAATCCGGTCAGCAAAGAGCGCGCCCACGTTGGCGATTTTCGGGGTTTCTTCCCGGTCCAGCGCCGCCAGGTCTGCCAACAGGCCGTCGGGCGCGGTCTCGGGATCGAAGCGAATGACCTTGGCGGCGCAGGCCGATTGTGCGGGCAAAATCCTTGGGGCGTTGGTGATGGAGAAGGCAAAGAAATAGGTGCTTTCGTAGAAGCCCACGTCGACCGACCGGCCGGCCAATGACACCGGCGAGGTCAAGGGGCGGGTGAACGTCATCTGCAGGCGACCGTCGATCACCTGCGCGTCGAGGCCCTGGGGCCAGTCAAGCGGCACCGCCAAGCCGTCTATGGACAAATGCGCCGAACCATCGAAGTCCTCTGGCCAGTTGCTGAGGTGCCGGATCAACGCTTGGCGGTCGGAGTTGTCCAAGCCGCCTGAGCGGTCCAATCCCAAACCTGCTTCGGCGATCATGTAGAGCGTTTCGAATTCATCGTAGAGCCAGGTGACCTGCAGCGACTGCAGGACGTTCCCGTCCCGCATGGAAAAATCGACACCCCCGTCGATCCACACATGCGGATGAGCCACGACAGGCCCCGCGACCGAAAGGGCCGCGAGACCAAACAGTGCCCATGATCTGCGTGCAATGCGCAAGGTTCAGGTTCTTTCGGCAGGTTGCGATTTCAGGTTGCCTTGCATCACACCTCTTCCTCCGGATCATCGACCGGATCGAGCACGAGCACGGCGCGCGTCTCGCCCGTGCCTTCGATCGGGGGAGAACGATGCAACAGTCCAGAGCGCGGATGCTCGGGCCACAATGTGCCGCGCAAGACGATCGGAGACCCGGTCGGGACAGTAAAAACCTTTTGCGGATCCGCACCGTCCGGCGAGATGGCGTATTGCGTGCCGGTGCCGCGGTAGGTGCAGACCAGCCGCGCCGTCACAGCGTCGATATGGAACTTGCGGCAGGCGTTCGTCGTGACAACGTCAAACCGCAAACGCAACCACCTGGCGCGCATGAGATCCGAAAAGGTGTCGGCAAGCGCCGCCACGTCGTCCACCAGGCGGTCCCGTTCGGCATCTTCCGGCATCCCGGACGCTGCGCAGATCTGAGAGGCTGCGTCGCGAACGGCTTCGGGCCGAAGGAATACACGGGCGCGCGGAAGCTGCGAAGGGTCGAGCGCGTCAATCCATGCCTGAAACGTCGGCATGGGCTGTCGTCGCCAGATCGCCGCGGCGCAACCCGGACGGTGGATCGCTGCAAGCCCTTCGGGTGCATCCGCGACCGCAACGCCAATCGCGGCATCCTTGACCGTTGTGCGGACCAGATTCATGCCGCAGCCTCGGCGCGACGCCAGAGCGGGAACGGATCAGGCAGGTCCGGCAGGCTGTCGGGCCCGGCGGCGGCAACTTCGGGCAACAGCGCTGCGTCGAGCGCGGACTTCAGCGCGGGCCAGTCGATGCCGGCCCCGATAAAGACGATCTCCTGTCGTCGGTCGCCCCACGGTTCCTGCCAATGCGCCTGCAGATAGGTGCGGGCGCTGTCATGGTCGGGCCAGCGTTCCTTCGGGACGGTCGCCCACCATGTGCCCAGCGGCTTGACCGAGGACAGCGCCCCGGCGAGCGAGAACTCGGCCACCCAGTCAGGCCGCGTGGCGATCCAGAAATGGCCCTTGGCCCGGATCACACCGGGCATGTCGCCATTCAGGACCGCCATGATCTTTTCTGGCACAAAGGGCCGCCGCGCACGGTAGACAAAGCTGGTGACGCCGTATTCCTCGGTCTCGGGCACGTGGTCGGCAAAGCCATAAAGCTCCTTGGCCCACATCGGGTGCTCATGCGCCTTTTCAAAATCAAAGAGCCCCGTGTCGAGGATCGCTTCGCTGGCCACGTCGGAATGGTTGGTTTCGATGATCTGCGCGTCGGCGTTCAGGCTGCGGATGATCTTGCGCGCCGCGTCGGTGCGTTCCGGCCCGGCATCGGCCACCTTGTTGAGGATCACCACGTCGGCGAATTCGATCTGTTCGACCAGCAGGTTGACCAGCGTGCGCTCATCGTCCTCGCCCAGGGTTTCGCCCCGATCCCGCAGGAAATCGTGGCTGGAATAGTCATTCAGCAGGTTCACAGCGTCGACCACCGTCACCATGGTGTCGAGCCGGGCCACGTCGGACAGGCTGTCGCCGTACTCGTCGCGGAAATCAAAGGTGGCAGCAACAGGCAGCGGCTCGGAAATGCCGGTGGATTCGATCAGAAGGTAGTCAAAGCGACCCTCGGCAGCCAGTTTGCGGACCTCATCCAGCAAGTCGTCGCGCAGAGTACAGCAGATGCAGCCGTTGGACATCTCGACCAAGGTCTCGTCAGTGCGCGACAGTTCGGTGTCGGCGCGAACCAGGTCGGCGTCAATGTTCACCTCGGACATGTCGTTGACGATCACGGCGACGCGGCGGCCTTCGCGGTTGTTCAGGACCCGGTTCAGCAGCGTTGTCTTTCCCGCACCAAGAAAGCCGGAGAGGACGGTGACGGGAAGGCGGGTGTCTGTCATGATATGGATACCTCTACGGGGATTTTCAGGTCGGCTGCGGCCAACCGATTGTGACCAGGTGCGCGGCGCACGCCGAGACATGCGCCGCAGCGGCGACCGGTCCGCTTACGACCCCAGCGCCTGCGCCAATGTCTTTGCATTATGGCGCATCATGTCGAGGTACGTCGGCGCCGGTCCGGCAGGGCCGGAGAGCGCGCCGGGGTAGAGCGTGCCGCCGATGGTCGCGCCGGTTTCGTTTGCGATCTGCTGCAACAGACGGCTGTCCGCGATGTTTTCGATGAAGACCGCCGAAATGCCTTGGTCGCGCATCTCTTCGATCAAGTGGGCGACATCCTGGGCGGAGGCTTCGGATTCGGTGCTGAGGCCCTGCGGTGCAAGGAAGGTCAGCCCGTAGTCGCGACCGAAATACTGAAAGGCGTCATGGCTGGTGACAACAGTCCGGCGATCCGCGGGCAGTTCGGCGACGATGGCGCGAATTTCGGCATCCAGCGCCTCGATCTCGGCGACATAGGCCGCGCGGTTCTGATAGAAGGTCGCTGCATTTTCCGGATCGGCCTGCGCCAGCGCCGCGGTGATATTGTCCACGTAGATCACAGCGTTGCGCAGACTCTGCCAGGCGTGCGGGTCGAAGGCGCCATGGTGGTGATCGTCATGATCGTCGTGGTCGTCATGATGAGCATCTTCCGCGTGCTCGTCGCCGTGGTCATCATGATCGTCATGGTGATCATGATCGTCATAGTGATCGTCCTCAAAGGCGATCGGCTCGATCCCGGTGGTTGCCACAACCCGCGTTCCATCAAAATCCGAGGCGTCGACCAGACGATCCAGCCACCCCTCGAACTCCAGCCCGTTGACAACGAGCACCTGCGCTTCGCTGACCGAACGTGCCGCTGCAGGGGTCGGTTGATAGACATGTGCGTCCCCATCCGGACCGACCAGGGTGGTCACGTCGACGAACTCACCGCCAATACGCTCGACCATGTCGCCGAGGATCGAAAAAGTCGCGACGACGCGGGCCGGCTCGGCCGTCTGCGCGGCAACGGGCCCGCCCAGTGACAACGCAACCATCGCGGCGGCGGATCTGAGAATGCTTCTGCGAGTGGTCATGAATTTTTCCTTTCAGACTTCGAAGTCACGGCGCGGCAAAGCCTGCGCGATTAGGCCGCCCACCGGTCCGAAGACCAGCGACACCCCGTAGGCAATGCCCGCCACGAGGATGATCGCCGGCCCGGATGGCAGGCTGTAATGGTAAGACAGGAGAAGGCCAGTCAGGCTTGACACCATGGCGATGATGATTGCGGTCAAGACCAGACCACCGATGCCGGCCGCCCAGAACCGTGCGGCCGCGGCGGGCAGGATCATGATGCCCACCGCCATCAGCGTGCCAAGCGCATGAAAGCCGCCGACGAGGTTCATGACAACCAGCGCGAGGAAGGTGAAATGCGTGACCGCGCTCAGCCCGCTGACAGAGCGCAGAAATTGGGGATCGGCACATTCCAGCACCAGTGGCCGGAACAGCAGCGCAAGGACCAGAACCGACAGGCTGGCAAACGCGCACAACAGGATCAGCGCCGCATCGTCCAGAGCCAGAACCGTGCCAAAGAGCACATGCATCAGGTCCACGTTGCTGCCGCGTGTGGACACGATCAGAACGCCAAGCGCGAGACTGATCAGGTAGAAAGCAGCCAGGCTGGCATCTTCGCGTAGGGCGGTCACGCGGGTCACGAAGCCCGACAGCAGCGCCACCGCCATCCCGGCGATCAACCCGCCAACCGTCATCGCGCCCAGCGACAGGCCCGACACAAGGTAGCCGACCGCAGCGCCGGGCAGGATCGCATGTGCCATGGCGTCTCCGGTCAGGCTCATCCGCCGCAACATCAGGAAAACACCCACTGGCGTGGCGCCGACCGAGATGGCGATGCAGCCAAGCAGCGCGCGACGCATGAAACCGAAATCAGCGAAAGGTTGAAAAACCGCGTCCCAGATCATGCCGCGCTCCGTCCGCAGACATGGGGCGGGCCGTCGCAGGCCTCGCACATCTGGCGCGCGCGAAACTGGTTCTCGGCCGTCAGCACCTCATGCGTCGGCCCATGGGCCACCAGTTCCCGCGCCAACAAGAGCGTGCGTGGAAAATGGGCCCGGACCATATCGTAATCGTGCAGCACGGTCAGGACCGTGCGCCCCTCTTCGTGCCAGCCTTCGATCACGGCGATCAGGTCGGCCATGGTGCGTGCGTCGATCGCCGCAAAGGGTTCATCAAGCAAGACCAGCTGCGCATCCTGCAACAGCAGCCGGGCAAAGAGCGCCCGCTGCATCTGACCACCAGACAGCGATCCGATGGGCCGGGTTTCAAAGCCGGTCAGCCCGACGGCGGCGACTGCGGCCTCGACACGGGGCTTCTGTTTCCGGCCCAGCCCGCCAAAGGCACCGATTTCGCGCCACAATCCCATCGCTACCAAGTCCAGAACCGTAAGCGGGAAGCTGCGGTCGATGTCGGCTTGCTGCGGCAGAAAAGCGATATCGTCGCGGTTCAGCCCGCCAAAAATCACGCTGCCGCCGAGCGGTGACAAGGCGCCAATCACGCCCTTGAGCAGGGTCGATTTGCCAGCCCCGTTCGGCCCGACAACGGCGGTCAGGCTGCCCGTGCCGATCTCGGTTTGCAGGTGGTGCACGGCCGGATGCCGGTCATACCCCAGCGTCAGATCCCGAAACGCAATTGCAGTGGTCATGTTGGCCCCGGCGTGGCCGTGGCCCAGAAGTACCCGGCCCAAAGAAGTGCCAAAACCAGCGCCGCACAGCCCAGTCGCGGCCCGGCACCCAGAAGAAGCAGGCGCAGGATCGGCCATTGATCGATCATGGGGATACCTCTTCGTTTTCGCAGGAGGCACATTGGCCACGGAGTTCAATCACATGGCGCACGGGTCTGAAGCCCGAGCGCCCCGCCAGCGTCGACAGTGCCTCAACAACTTCTGGCGCAGCGGTTTCCTCAACCTGTCCGCACTCGTCGCAGATCGACAAAACCGCGCTGTGATCCTGTTTCCCTGACCGGCAGGCGATAAACGCGTTCAGGGATTCGAGCTTATGCACTCGGCCCGCTTTGATCAGCGCCGCCAGCGCCCGATAGATCGTTGTCGGTGCCATCTTTGGCGTCGCGCGCCGCATCTCTGCCAGAACCTTGTAGGCGGACAGGGGGGCACGCTCGCGCCGCAGAATGGCCAAGACGTCTCTCTGCACCTGTTGTCCCCGCGTGTTCACAGACATGCCTCCTGAAATGCCCGAGACGATTGCTACGTTATAACATTACATTACGCAAGAGCGATCAGCACACAGGCGCGACGCATTTCACCACAAGAGCGGGGGCGCTCCCGCCCCCGAAAACCTGTTCTTCGAGACGCACTTACTCGGGCACCAGTACCCCGGGCAGCGAGTTCACAGTCATGGTTTCGTCCGGCCGGAAGTGGATCACGGAGCGAATAGAGTCCCCTGCTTTAAGCAAATCGAAGGCAGTATTGATCTGGTCATGGGTCATGTGGTGCGTGATGTAGGGATCGACGCTGAATTCGCCGCGCAGCCATTCGTCGACCATGCCCGGCAGTTCGCTTCGGCCCTTGACCCCGCCAAAGGCAGTGCCGCGCCAGACACGGCCGGTGACCAATTGGAAGGGACGGGTCGAAATCTCTTGGCCCGCGCCCGCAACACCAATCACCGTGCACTCTCCCCACCCCTTGTGACAGGACTCAAGCGCAGCGCGCATCAGGTCCACGTTCCCGACCGCTTCGAAGGTGTAATCCAGCCCGCCATCCGTCAATTCCACCAGCACATCCTGGATCGGGGCGTCGTAATCCTTGGGATTGATGCACTCGGTCGCACCGAGTGCCTTGGCCAGCAGGAACTTCGACGGATTGATGTCGATGCCCATGATCCTTGACGCACCGCTCATGACTGCGCCTTGGATTACCGCCATGCCGACCGCGCCAAGGCCAAAGACTGCAACGGTTGCACCGGCCTCGACCTTGGCGGTGTTGCGCACAGCGCCCATGCCGGTGGGCACGGCGCAGCCCATCACGGATGCCTTCGACAATGGCGCGTCCTTGGATATCTTGGCGACCGAGATTTCAGGCAGCACGGTGTATTCGCTGAATGTGCTGGTGCCCATGTAATGCTTGATTTCCCGTCCCTTGTAGGAAAAGCGCGAGGTGCCGTCGGGCATGACGCCGGCGCCTTGGGTCTTGCGAATTGTCTGGCAAAGGTTGGTCTTGCCGGACTGGATGTATCGGCAGTTCGGATCCTCGGGAATGTAAAGCGGGATCACGTGATCGCCCGGTTTGACCGAGGTCACACCGGGGCCGATTTCCTCGACGACACCGCAGCCTTCATGGCCGAGAACACAGGGAAAGAGCCCCTCGGGGTCTTCGCCCGACAGGGTGAACACGTCTGTGTGGCACAGGCTGGTGGTGACGATCCGGACGAGGACCTCGCCCTCCTTCGGGCCTTCGAGGTCGATTTCTTCGATTTCCAGCGGCTGGTTCGGCGCCCAGGCGATGGCAGCGCGAGTCTTCATGATTGTGCCCCCTGTGTTGATTTCAGTGCATGAATCCGGTGTTGGTTGCTTGTGCCGGGTCATCGACAGGGTCGAGCACGAGGACGAACCGAACCCTGCCTGTGCCCTCGATCGGCGGAGACCTGTGCAGAAGTCCGGACAGCGGCTTTTCGGGCCAATGGGTGCCGCGCAGCACAATGGGCGCCGGTTGGCACCGCGTGGATCCGATGCGGCGCGGTGCCCGTGACGGCGGTGCCATATTGCGTGCCGGGGCCGCGGTAGGTGCAGATCAGCCGTCCGGTCACGGCATCCAGATGAAACTTGCGGCAGGCGTTGCCGGTAACGGTTTCCAGCCGCAGGCGCACGTACTTCACCCGCATGACATCGGCAAAGATCGCCGCAAGGGCCGAGACATCTTCGATCAGCAGGTCGCGTTCCGGCCCCTCGGGCGTGCCATGCGCCTCTGCCAATTTGAGCAAGGCCGCGCCCACCATTTCGGCGCGCAGGACAATCCGCGCGCTTGGCAGCTGCTCGGGCGGGAGAGCATCGATCCAGGACTGAAACCGCGTCGTTGGCTTGCGCTGCCAGATCGTTGCGGCGCAGGAGGGCCGGCGAATGGCCGCGATTGCATCCGGCGTTTCCGCACGGAAGATAGCATTGCCCGCCTCTTCGAGTATGTCCTGATAATACGTCATCTCGCCTCCTGAAGTGCTGTCCCGTCGCGTGAGTGTCCTGCCTTGATCTCGGGCCTATGGCTGAAACGGCAGGGACGAATGGTGCAGCACGATGCGCAAAACGCCGTTGGCGTCCCGCTTGTAGCCAAAGCTCTTGTCGACCGTGGTGTCGTTGCCATCGCGGTCGGTCAGGGTGACCCAGCCCATCCACATCGCGACATCGCCCTCGATGAATTCGGCCGAGGTCACGCTGTTCATGGCGCGCCAGCCGCGGATCGCAAACCCGGCATCGCGCGGGAAATCGTCGGAATGGCCGCAGAAATAGGCCAGTGCGCCCTCTTTGGTCGGGCGAAAGGTCTGTTCGCCGCTGGCCATGGTGGGTTTGAACAGCACCGGGCCTAGGTTGTAGCCGTAATTCGCGTCCAGGTGCGCCGTTGCGGCTGCGCGCGCCGCCTCGATTCCGCCATCCTCGAAGGCCTTGGAGATGGCGATTTTCTGCGCGCCCCACGTGGTGCGTGCAGCCAGAAGATCTCGTGATGTAATCAAGGGTCTTTCCTTCCGTGTCGTGTCAGATTGGGTGTCGGGGGGCTCAACTGTCGCTGCACGGCGCCTGCGCCTCGGCCACCAAACGGGACACGGCCTCGGTCAGGGCAAGCGTCTGCGTTTCATCGGTGCCGTGCCGGCGCAGCGTGACGGTCCGGTCCTCGGCCTCGCGTGCGCCGAGGGCGATCTGAACCGGCACTTTCTTCAGCGCATGTTCGCGCACCTTGTAGCCAATCTTTTCGTTACGCGTGTCACGCTCTACCCGCAGGCCCGCCTTGCGCATCGTTTCGGCCACCTCGACCGCCCAATCGTCCGCCGCGCCAGTCACGGTCGCCACCACCGCCTGCACCGGCGCGAGCCAGAGCGGCAGGTGGCCGGCGTGATGTTCGATCAGGATGCCGGTGAAGCGTTCGAGCGAACCGAAGAGCGCGCGGTGCAGCATGACGGGGGGCAGTTTTTCGCCCGAGGCCGCGACATAGGTGGTGCCAAAGCGTTCCGGCAGGTTGAAATCGACCTGAAGGGTGCCGCATTGCCAATCCCGCCCGATGGCGTCGCGCAGCACGTATTCCAGTTTCGGCCCGTAAAAGGCACCCTCGCCTTCGAAAATCGTATAGGGATGCCCGGCCTTGTCGAGCGCCGTGCGCAACGCCTCTTCGGACCGGTCCCAGCTTTCGTCGCTGCCGATCCGGTTTTCGGGGCGGGTCGAAAGCTTGATGCGCACGTCCTCGAACCCGAAATCGCGATAGATGGACAGAACCAGATCGTTGACCTTCAGACATTCCTCGGTCAGTTGTTCGGGCGTGCAATAGATATGCGCGTCGTCCTGGGTAAAGCTGCGCACCCTGAGAAGCCCGTGAAGCGCGCCCGACGGTTCATACCGGTGCACCTTGCCGAACTCGGCGATCTTCAGCGGCAGATCACGATAGCTTTTGACCCCCTGACCATAGATCAGCATGTGCCCGGGGCAGTTCATCGGTTTCAGCGCATAGTCGCGGTCGTCCTCGGTGGTGGCGAGGAACATGTTCTCGCGGTAGTTCTGCCAGTGACCCGAGGTTTCCCACAGAGCACGGTCCATGATGTCGGGCGAATTGACCTCGACATAGCCCGCCGCTTCCTGCCGGGTGCGCATATAGCCGATCAGGGTCTGGAACAGCCGCCAGCCGTTGGGGTGCCAGAACACCGACCCGGGCGCGACCTCTTCGAAGTGAAACAGGTTCATCTCGCGCCCGAGGCGGCGGTGATCGCGTTTCTCTGCCTCGGCCATCATGGTCATATGCGCGTCAAACGCTGCCTTGTCGGCGAAGGCCACGCCGTAAATGCGGCTCAACATCTTGTTGTTGCTGTCGCCGCGCCAGTAGGCGCCGGCCACATGCGTCAGTTTGAAGGCACTGCCCGCGTCGCCGGTGTGGCGCATGTGCGGGCCGCGACACAGGTCGAGCCAGTCGCCCTGGCGGTAGATGGTGACCGGCTCACCCTCTGGGATCGCATCGAGCAGGGCCAGCTTGTAAGTCTCACCCGCGGCCTCGAAATGCGCCTGCGCCTGATCGCGGGTCCATTCTTCGCAGGTGAAGGGCCTGCGCGCCTTGATGATCTCGCGCATCTTCTTTTCGATGACGGGCAAATCCTCGGGCGTGAAGGGCGTTTCGCGGTCGAAGTCATAGTAGAACCCATGCGCGATGGCCGGTCCGATGGCGGCTTTCGTGCCGGGCCAAAGCGCCTGCACCGCCTCGGCCAGCACATGGGCGAGGTCGTGGCGGATCAGGTCCAGCGCGCGGGGATCGTCGCGCGACATCAACTCCACCTCGGCACCATCAGGCAACGGTGCTGACAGATCTCGTATCTCCCCTTCGACCACCACCGCCACGGTGCGTTTCGCAAGGCTCGGGCTGATGGCCGCGGCAAGGTCGGCGGCGGTGCTGGACTTAGGCAAGGCGCGGGACGCCCCGTCAGGTAGGCGGACGTGGATCATTTCATGTTCTTTCGGTTCGAGAGAGGGGGCACCAGATCATATCCAATGCCGCCCAAAGGAGTGCAGCGGACAAGGCGCCGAAGGGTCAGCCAGAGGTCGCGTAGAGGGGCGTGGGTCTTCAGCGCTTCGGTGGAATTGGTGAAGTCATTTGGCTGAAACCGGCAGGGCTGGCCCAACCGCGACGACAGGACCGACCTGCGGGCAACGGTGTCAAAATGGCGCAACATTCCTCAGAACGGCATATCTGCTGTCTGGTGCGCCTCGCCGTCTCCTTGCTCGTTGGCCTGTGTGGGGTGCACGCGCAGGGTTTCGAGATTGGCCATGAGGTCGCTTTCGTCGATGTCCCGCGCAATCACGACGACCCGGCTGGTCGTATCTTTGCCAGACCAGGATTTCAGAGGCACCGGAGCGTCGAAGATGTGCTGAACCCCATGAAAGACAAAAGGCCAGTTCATGCCCTCTACATGCACGATGCCTTTCATCCGCAGGATATCGGGGCCCTTGAGCGCAATCAGCGTGTCGAGCCAGAAATCGAAAATACTGGAGGGGATTGGATCATTCACCTCGATCGAGGCGGAGCAGATCCGGTGATCATGGGCCCCATGCGCGCTGGCGCCGGAGATTGGCATGGTGGCCGATGGGGTGGGCTTGGTCGGAAACCCGGACAGGCCCGCCAAGGGGTCGGGCGTTTCCTCGGCCATCCCCAGCCAGCTAGATACGTCGGACGACGTCACGCCGCCGCGCATGGCCGAGAGACCGAATAAGGTGCCGGTGGGTGCCCGTCCATGTTCGCCGTGCACGCGACGGGCCGAGCGATTGATGCTGGCCAGCCGGGCTTCGAACCTCTTGACCTCCGCCGGTGTGACCAAATCGGTCTTGGACAGGATGATCACGTCGGCCATCGCGATCTGGTGCACGGCCTCGAACTGGGTATCGAGCGTGCGCGGCCCCATGGCGGCATCCGCCAGCGTCACGACGCCATCCATACGAAAATGGGGCCCGACGATCCTATCCACGATCAAGCTGTGCAGGATCGGGCCCGGATCGGCGATTCCCGTTGTTTCGATGACCACGCGGTCGAAAGCCAGATCGCCCCGGTCGCGCCGCGCAATCAGCTTGCCGAGGGTTTTCAGCAGATCCCCCCGGATCGTGCAGCACAGGCACCCCGACTGCATCAGGATGGTTTCTTCGGTGGCTTCTTCGATCAGGTCGTGATCCAGCCCCACATCCCCGAATTCGTTCATGATCACGGCAACGCGCCCGGCCTCGGGATCGCGGATCAGGCGGTTCAGAAGCGTTGTCTTGCCCGCACCAAGAAAACCGGTGAGGAGAGTCACCGGAACGCGGGTGTCCTCAAATTCCATCATCTCCTCCTTCTTTACATTTCCGGGGTACTGCGCGACAGATCGCTATGTTATAACATAACTAAACGCAAGAGGCGACGATGACACAACTCGAATTCAAACCACGAATCTCGGTCGAGCAGGTTGAGGAGGGAACGGATCTCGCGCCGAAATTCGATGAGAACGGTCTATTGCCCAGCATCACCTCGGACGCCGAAACCGGTGAGGTTCTGATGCTGGGCTGGATGACCGATGAGGCACTACGGTTGACCCTCCAGACCGGCGAGGCACACTATTTCAGCCGGGCAAGGCAGGTGCTTTGGCACAAGGGCGCCACGTCCGGTCTCATTCAAAAAGTTGTCGAATCAAGGATCGATGATGATCAGGATGCTATATGGCTTCGGGTCGCGGTCGCTGGGTCGGGCGCGTCCTGCCACGTGGGCTACCGGTCCTGTTTCTACCGAGAGGTGTCCGTCGGGCCCTATGCTGGCCAACCCTTGGCATTTCTCGAAGACCAAAGGACCTTTGATCCTGAGAGTGTCTACGGCGATGCCCCCAACCCGACACAGCTCTGACCTCCAACGAATGCAGCGCGCCCCGGGGAAAGTCACCGGAGAATGTCGGAATACCTGTTCGAATCCATCGCTTTGCTGCGCAATCGTCCAGGACGGCCCGACCATCGGTGAGACCGCCACACATCCGCGCCAGTTGCGAAAGGCCGGTTCGGGGAAAGTTGCGCCACAGAGATGATTATCTTGGCGATGGTCCGCTGTGCGTTGGAAGCGGCGGTCCATCTTGCCATGGCGGCTCGTCCTAGCCTCTGTGCTGCCAAAAGTCCGCTCCGAGCCGAAGGTGTGATCTCTGCGTGTTGATCTAATGTCCGATTTCGGTTCGGAGCGAGGCATGAGCTATTGTCACGCTCAGTTTCAGGCAGAGATTTCCATGAATTTGACGTCGCGCTGCCTCTGTCGCAAGTGCACCGTCAGCTATTCTGCGTGAACCCTGTCGGCCTCCCATGTGCCAGCGGCGGCGAGGATGCGTTCGGGGTCAGCATAGGCGTCGCGCAGGATACGTTCGTAGAGGCCCCCCTCCGATTGCCGCGTCACCGGACCGACGATCAGGCTTTCCAGCGCGGCGCCCAATGCGTCCACGGTGCCCGAGCCTTCGTCGAACTGCGCCTTCTTTCGCCAGACGAGACCGGCGGGCAAAAAATCTTCGCAGGCCTTGCGCAGGATCCATTTCTCGGTCGTCGAGCCAGTCGCGTCGCGGGCGTCGGGGTCCGTATGCCGCATCTTCAGCTCCGCCGGGATGGACTGTGCGAAGTCGATGAGGTCGCGGTCGAGGAATGGCGTGCGTGCTTCCAGGCTTTCGGACATGGTCACTCTGTCCACGCGTTGAAGGTTGATGTTGTGCATGGTGCCAAGGCTGCGCGTGAGTTCATCGGCGAGCGCGCGGGGATCGTCGGCGTAGGCATGGTGATAGGTATAACCCGCGAACAGTTCGTCGGCGCCTTCGCCGGTCAGTACAGCCTTGACCTGCGCCCTTGCAAGCCGCGCGGCAAACAGAGTGGGCAGCGCCGAGCGCACCAGGTCCACGTCCGCGGACTCAAGATGATAGATGACATGCGGCAGGGCATCGATCACGTCCTGCGCGGTAAAGACCGCCTCTTGGTGATCGGCACCGATATGATCGGCAACAGCACGCGCGGCAAGCAGGTCCGGGCTGCCTTCGGTGCCGACGGCAAAGGTCTTGAGCGGACCAAGCCCCTGCGCGATCCGAACCTTCTGCGCGATGGCCGCAATGATCGAACTGTCCAGACCGCCAGACAGAAAGCTGCCGACCTCGACATCGGCCACCATCCACTTGGCGACCGCGGCCTCCAGAACCAGACGCAGTTCACGCGAGGCGCGTCCGATGTCGAAGCCGGGTTCCGCCGTCGCGGCGCCCTGAGGAGTGCGGTACCATTGCCGCCAGCCGTCGCGGCTGTCGAAAAGATGACCCGGCGGAATGGCCTCGATGCCGGCCACCGGAATGCCGTCGAAAGCCTTCAGTTCTGACGCAAAGATGACTCCGTTCTTCAGATGCGCAACGTATAGCGGCTTGATGCCAAGCGGGTCGCGGGCGGCGATGATCCGGTCTTTGGTGGCCAGCACAAAGGCAAACATACCGTCCAGGCGGTCAATCCAGCGGGTCTTGCCAGAGCGGAAAAGGTGCAGGATCGTCTCGCTGTCAGAGGCCGTTTCAAACGCCGCCTCTCCGAGGATCGCGCGCAGGTCCGCATGATTATAGATCTCGCCATTGGCAACCAACATGTCGCCCGTCTGGCGTATCGGTTGCGCGCCATCCTCCGGGCCGATGATCGACAAACGGCAATGCGCCATTGTCACGGGCGCACCGGGCAAGGCGGAGACTTGGACTTCGTCAGGTCCGCGATGCGCGATCTTTTCGATCATCCGCTTGGCAAGCGCTTTGTCATCAATGTTCCAAAGGCAGACGAAACCGCACATGGGAAATCCTTTCGAAATCTGGCGTTACACGCTCGACGGTTGCGGAGTGTGGCGCGTATGGGGATAGACCAGGCAGGCGTAGAGACGCCGGATCAGGGGCGCGGGCGATGGCCAAGCGAAAGAGGCCCTCAGCCGGACATCCGCGATCTCGCGCTGCAGATCGGCGGGGGCCCAACCTTGCGCCATCATGCAAAGCTCCAACTCGCCTGGTGCCCGAGTCTTTTCCTGTGCCATCGCTGGTATCCAGTCGTTGTTTGTCGGTCTGAAGGACAATTAGCGGCTCAACGCGGTAAAGAAAAATGAAACGATCTTTCTCTGTGGATGAGTTTCATTTAACCAAGCATCTATGACCCGCCGACTGCCCCCCATGACTGCCCTGCGTACCTTCGAAGCGGCGGCCCGCCACGAAAGTTTCAAGCGCGCCGCCGAGGAATTGCATGTGACCAATGCGGCCGTGAGTCATCAGATCAAGACCTTGGAAGACAATTTGGGACTGAGCCTCTTCCGCCGCCGGGGCCGGACGGTGCAACCGACCGATGCCGCCAAGCGGTTTGCCGCACGTCTCGCTCAGGCCTTCGATACCATCGAGAACGCGGCGATGGACCTTCAGGGCAATCCGATGTCCGGCACCCTGCGCATCGGCGTCACCCCGTTTTACGGCAACAGGATCGTCCTGCCGCGCCTTTCGCGATTCCATGCGCTCTACCCCGAGATCCGGGTCGAGCCGGAAATAAGCGTCTCCCCGAACGACTTTGCCAAGAGCGACCTGGACGGCGGGTTGCGTTATGGTGAGGGCAACTGGCCGGGTCTGACGACAATCAGCATGCAGGACGACCAACTGCTGCCGGTGGCGGCTCCAACCGTGGTGTCGGGCCGCGACTTGCCGCTTTCAGCCGCCGAGATCGCGCAGCTGACGCTTGGCTACATAGATGGGCAGAAAGACGATTGGTCCTCCTGGTTCGAGATGATGGGGTACGAAGGCGCGGCGCCCAAGCAGATGATCGGCTACGGCAGCCGTGCTCGGGTCGTCGATCTGGCCTTTTCCGGCCATGGCGTGGCGCTCGCCGACAGGCGCTTGACTGCCGCCGATGTCGCGGCGGGACACCTGGTGCGTCTGAACGAAACGCCCGTCTCGACCGGCAGGGGCATCTGGCTGGTCTATCCGGACACGGAGTTCCCCGACCCGAGGCTACTGGCTTTCGGCGATTGGTTCAGAACGGAAGTCGGGCAGATCTGACCGTCAGACGCGCATGCCTTAAAAGAAACCGGTTTCGTGGTCTGGCCTCAAAAGACATCCACGAAAGTCCAGCGAATTGGCACTTTGTCCGCGAGTCGGTCAACTGACGTGAGGGTGAGTTGCGCGATGCTCGAAGGTCCGCAGTGGCAAAGCTGCGATGGACGGACGTTAGGGTCAGGACTCATAGCCAATAGATGACGGTTGCGTCGAGAGCGATGGCTGAGAGGAAGACCTTCGGACAGCGGTCGTATCGTGTTGCTACACGCCGCCAATCCTTGAGCCTGCCGAACATGATCTCGCATCGCTGCCCGGCAGTGCATTGCATGGCAATGTCACGAGAGGGGCGGTTGCGTCGTTTGTATCGGCGCTTGTCGTATTTGACGGTCTTCTTCCGTGGCTTCCGACCAGAGATGCAGGCGCGTATTCCTTTGTCTTTCAACGTTTCGCGGAACCAGTCGGCATCGTAGCCGCGATCCCCCAAGCAGCCAGTCGACATCCGGCAGGCTGCTCAGCAGCGCTCGTGCGCCGATATAGTCGCTGACCTGACCCGCCGTGACGAACAGGTTCAGGGGCCGTCCCTGGCTGTCGCAGATGGCGTGCAGCTTCGTATTCATGCCGCCCTTGGTGCGGCCGATCAGGCGTCCACGCCCCCCTTTTTCACGCCCATGCTGGTCGCTGTTCGGTGGGCCTTGAGATACTTGCGCAGGCTCACTCGAACGCATGGCGTTCGCCTGCTCACGTCGATCATCACGGTCTTCTTTTCGCCGTGCTCGGCGGCCAGACCGGCCATCATCCGGGCGAAGACACCCTTGTCACTCCACCGCTTCCAACGGTTGTATAACGTCTTGTGAGACCCATGGGCAGCAGGGGCATCTCGCCACCGTAATCCATTGCGATTGATGAAGATAATCCCGCTCAACACACGCCGGTCGTCGACGCGGGGTTTGCCCTGGGACTTCGGGAAGTAGGGCTCAAGGCGCGCCATCTGCGCGTCGCTCAACCAGAAGAGATCAGACATGTCACCGCTCCGTTTTCAGAGCCGTGAATCACTCAACGGACCTGAAATCAATGGGTCCTGACACTAACTTCAACCGCGTCGCGCCAGGCAAAGGCTGCCTGATCACCATGACGGTCTCACAATCCATCGACGAACGGGTACCGGGAAACGTGCGAGGCTTCAGGCCGCTGCAGACGACCACGGTCAACAATCTCCACACCGCGATCCGGCATCTGCGCGGGTTCCTGCAAGATGACTCTGTGATCGCGTGTCTTGAGCATGTGACGCCTGCCCTCGCCCTCAAGTTCATAATTGACCACCTCCCCTCACAGACCTCCAATCGTGGATCACCGGACACATGGTACAAGGTCGTCGCCAAGAACGTGCCCCACCTCACAGACAGGTGACATGGGCTTTCGGTCAACGCCGGTACATGTCGCCGAGGATCTTCAAGTCTAGCACGCCACGCGCCCCGGAGCCTGACCTGCCCACCTGATCCTCGTTCGACGCCGAAGAGATTGGCCAGCTCTTTGCCCATGTACAAAGGGGGACACGCGAAGGTGACCGCTTGCGCCTCGCACTGGTCACCGGGTGCCGCGCTGATGAACTGGCGATGCTGACCGCGCTTGGCTATCTGCCCTGACCAGTAAGCCGACACCAGACAGGGCGCGCCCAATGTGTTACCGACCAAGGCGCCCCCGGTTGTGCTGACCCTTGATGACGTGACGAAGCTGCCGCTTCGCCTAACCGGCGACGGAATGGCGGCTGGGCGGTTCGCCGAACCAGCGCGAAAAGGCGCGGGAAAAGGCCGTCTGGTCGGAATAGCCCAGCGAAAAGGCCACATCGCTGAGCGACAGTTCGGACCGTTTCAACAGCGCCAGCGCCATCGACCGACGGCATTCGTCGCGGATGTCGTGGTAACAGGTTTCCTCGGCTGCCAGCGTGCGTCGCAGGCTGCGTTCGGACATGCCCAACTCGCAGGCGATTTCCGCCTGCCCGATGGAGCCCTGCCCGATCCGTTGCAGGATCTGCTGGCGCACCCGGCGCGACACCGGCAGGTGGCGCAAATGGCTGCTCAGCTGCTGGTCCGGCGCCCCCCCGTCTCCCAATGCATCGGGCCGCGTCAGTGACAGGCAACGCACCGGAAAGACGAGGTAATTCTCGCTCTCGTCACAGAGGGTATCGGTACGGTTGTAACGTGAGATCGACTGCGTGCCGTCATCCGCCCCGTGCTCGAACCCGACGTCCAGCAGCGTATGACGGTCCATGCCGAACCGCATGCAAACCCCGTGGATCATCGCCAAAGTCAGTTCCGCATCCGCCCGCCGGGGCCAGATATCGGGGTCGAGGATGCGATAGCCCACGCGCACCCGGTCCTCGGCAACTTCCATCGACAGCGCCGTGTTGCTTTGCACCAGCGGGATGCCATGCACGAAACAGCGCAACGCCGATCCCAGCGTGGGCGCCCGCAGGATGGCATCGCCCAGCACCCCTAGCGCCTCCAGAGGCAGTTGCTCACCCAGGCTCCAGGCCGATTGCCCCGCCCCCGGCTGCGCGCGTTGCCGTTCCAGCCCGGTGACAAAGAACGACAGCGGCACATCCGCCCCGACAGCCGGGGTCAGCCCGTCAAAGACAGACCGGGCAATGGTCGAGGATATGACTGACGTCTCCATGACGTGGCTCCAAGTGTTGCTGCGCCGTTCATAGAACTTTCACACTATCACATTTTGCCAATCGGCACGGAAATTGCCCGCGCTCTGCATCGTCGTCCGATCCATCGGGCAACCCCCTGAAAGTGCAGGGTCAAGTGGACCTGCCCAATTAAGCGGCAAGCGGCGGATCACCCTGCCCGCACCAGCCGCGCCCGCGATTCTGGGCCTGGTGCCTGCGTCGTCTCGCCCTCCAGCGCGATGATTCGGTCAAAGTGCTGCGCGCGCACCGGCCCCGCGTGGGCGGTGAACAGGCACAGCGCGCCGGGCAGATGCACCCGCAGGCCGGACAGGATTCGGGCGCAGGTCTGGGCATCGATCTCGGAAAAGCTCTCGTCAAAAACATGGACCTGCGCAGGTCGCAGAAGCGCGCGGGCCAGCGTGATCCGCTGTTGGATCCCACCCGACAGGTTGGCCCCGGTTTCCTGCAAATCCGTCTCCAGCCCGTTCAGCCCCCGCGCCCAGTCCGCCAGATCGACCAGATCCAGCACCCGCCACAGCGCGGTCTCCTCGGGGGTGTCATTGCCCAACAGCAGGTTGTCGCGCAGGGTGCCGCGGATCAGGCAGGGCCTTTGCGGCACGAAGGACACCGCCCGGCGGCGGCTGGTCAGGCTGAACCCGGCGACCTCTATGCCGTCGATCGTGATCCGCCCCTCGGCCAGCGGCGTTTCCCCGATCAGGGCGGACAGAAGGCGAGATTTTCCGATGCCCGAGCGCCCGTCGACCAGCACCCATTGCCCGGCCTCCAGATCGGCACTCAACGGCGCATGTTGCCCCCCCTGCCCGCGCGCGCCCTCGAACGCCAGCCGGTCAAAGCGGGCCGGACATTGTGCGCCCGCCTCGGGGTCCATACCGTCGCCCACGACATCTTCCAGCCGCTTCAGCGCCACCCGCGCCCGCGCCTGCGCGTGGTACAGGCCCAGCAGGTTGCGCAGCGGTCCCGACATCATCGTCGCATAGGCCAGGAAGGCCACCAGCGACCCGATCTGCCAGTCTCCGCGAATGACCAGCCAGCCACCCACCAACAGGACCGCCGACCGCATCACCGCCGTCAAGAGCTGGCTGACCGCGCCCACACCTTCGGTCCACAGCCTTTGCCGCGCCTGCGCGTCGAACAGTGCGCCCTGTTGCGTGCCAAAGCCCTCGGCCCGCGTGGTCAGCGCACCCAGCGCGCGCAAGCCGCCGAGCTGCATGAAGGTCTCTGCCAACTGCCCGTTCAGCCCGCCGCGTTCGGCGCGCACCGCCTCGGCCCGCGCCTGCGTGCCGGGGCGCGCCCATGTCAGGAACCACAGCTCAAACGGCGCGGCCAGCAGCGGCAACAGCGCCAGCCGCCAGTCCAGCAGCAACATCAGCACCGTGCCCCCCGCCAGCCGGAACAGCGCGGTGACCGCGACCAGCACGGAATCGAACAGGAATTTCTGGATCTCGGCGGTGTCGCCGTCGATCCGGGTCTGGATTTCGCCCACCGTCACCGGCGGCATCGCCGGGTTGCGGTGCAGCGCAGCACCCAGCACCGTCATCCGCAGATCGCCCAGCATCCGCATCGAGGCGCGCAGGTGCTGCATCCCGTTGAAGATGCCCAGCCCGACCACCGCCAACCCCACCGCGAAACTGACCGCCGCCCAGAACAGCAGCGCACCCATGTCGCCGCCCATGATGCCCTGATCGATCACCGCCTTGGTGATCATCGGCGCGGCCAGCCCCGCCGCCGCCGCCACCAGCGACAGGACCAGCACAAAGCCCGCCCCCGGCAAGGCGCGCGCCATGACCGGCTGCAACCAGTCGGCGCCGTGAAAGACGCGGACGATCATCATCCGGGCGAGGCGGGCGCGAAAGCTCATGCGCAACGCCTTTCGCGGCCCACGTAAGCGGCCCGCTTCGCCAATGTCGCCATGATCGCGCCCGTGTCCCTAGCGTGCCCCGCAGACACCAGCGCCGCCACATGGCCGGTCAGCCGCGCCGCGCCAAGGCTGGCCCCCGCCATTCCCTGCCCGCCCTGTTCCGGCGAATTGCACCAAGTCCCGAACAGCCTGCCGCGCAGGTGTGAGACCTGATCCCAGGTGCAGCGTGCATCGCCCGTGGCGGCGATGACACCGGGATAGCCGGCGGGAAAGGGCGATGCCCCCTGCGCCGGATGCGCGGCCACCAGAATGACCCCGGCGGAGACCGCCCGCGCCACCGCCTGCGCCAGCACCGCCCGGTCCGCGGCCAGCCCAAGGCTGAGGCCCACGACATCCACGTCCCCTGCCCCGACAAGCCAATCCAGCGCCGCCGCCACCCGCAGCGCAGAGGTCACCGCGCGATCATCGAAGACCTGCGCATGGCGCAGCGCCGCCTGCGGACAGGCCCGCGCGATCATGGCGGCCACCGCCGTGCCGTGGCCCAGACGATCCGGCCGGGCGGCCACCGCCCGGCCATCGGCGTCAAACGCCATAGCGTCGGCCCCGCGCAGATCGGCGGGGCCACTGTCGATGATGCCAACCCGCACCATCACTCGTCGCGCTGGAAGATCCGGATGCTGGCCAGCGACATGGCAGCACCGCCCGGCATGTCCACCTGCCCCTTCTTCTCCAGCGTCTCGGCGTCATAGGCCGCAAGGTCCGACAGCGCCCCGCCCAGCCAGACGGTCTGGCCATCGGACGACACATTGACCGAATAATAGCTGTGCGGCAGCGGCACCCGCTTCAGCGGCTCGCCGGTTTCAAGGTCAAAGCTTTCCAGCACGTTATAGGCCCCATAGGCGCGAGTCCGGTCCGGGTTCGCGGCGGTCGAGAAATAGAACACGTCCAGCGTGCGCACGTCCCGCATCTCCATCTCGCCGCTGCGCAGGTCCATGGTCAGCAACCCGGTGCGATAGGCCTCGGGATCGTCCAGGCTCATGTCGCTGCGCGCGGTGTAGAAGGGCGTCACCAGCATGTCCGAGGTTTCGAACTGGCTCCACGCGTCCAGCACGTCAGAGGGGTAATAGCCCGCGTCGGTCTTCCAGTCCTGTATCGGGTAGTCGTCCACATGCTCTCCCTTGGCCACGTCAAAGACATGCATCGACCGGCCCAGGCCGTAGACCTTGCTGCCATCGGTCGAGAACATAACAACCGTGATCTGGCGCGGCACCTCGAAGGTTTTCAGCGTCTCCAAGGTACCGGTATCGATCAGCGACATGCGCGTCGGCAGCACCTCGAAATGCGACAGGTGCTTTTTCATCGGCGTCTCGAACACCGCCAGCATCGAACCATCCGGGGACAGGTCCATGCCGAACATGGTCTTGACCTGTTCGGTCGGCGTGCTGAGGTCGCGCCGGGCCACGGTCTCACCGGTCAGCAGGTTCACCTTCACGATGCTTTCGGACTTGTTCACCGTGACATAGGCGAATTCGCCCGCCGCATCGATGACCGGGATCATCGGCGTCGGTCCGGCGTTTTCCAGCGTGATGACCTTGTCGACGGCCATCGCCTCGGCATCCACGATCACCAGCTTGTCAGGCCGTGCGGGCGCAAGGATGTAGTCCTTGGCCGCGACCGGCGCCGACATCAGCAGGCTGGCCGCAACACACAAAAGGGGGAGTTTCGTCAGCATCGGGCTTATCCTTTCGGCTCGGGGAAGACGGATTGCAGGTTGCGCCAGTCCTCGCCAACGTTGTCGGCGCCCGTGCTCCAGTCCGGGTAGGTGTTCAGCGTGTCGGCCACCTGCGCGGGCCACCAGCAGGGATCGGCGCAGCCATACAGGTCCGCCTCCATCGGCTGACACAGGTTGGACACCGCGCCAAAGGCGTCGACCTCCCAACCTGGGTCAAAAGAGGTGGTGCAGCCCA
This sequence comes from Mameliella sp. MMSF_3455, assembly GCF_030733205.1. GTDB lineage: Bacteria > Pseudomonadota > Alphaproteobacteria > Rhodobacterales > Rhodobacteraceae > Antarctobacter. The sequence goes on along the minus strand of NZ_JASHJL010000001.1, from coordinate 216,806 downwards.
CGAGGCTGTTCATCGCCACGACTTCCTCTTCGCGGCCCTCGGCCTGCGCCTCGACAAAGGCCTTGGCCTTGGAATTTGCGGGGGTGAGATGTTTCATTGGGCAATCTCCTGAACGGTATCGGTGGCTTGGGCACGCGCGAGGCCGGGATTCGACAGGCGCGGCTCCAGTTGCGAGCGGAAGAAATCGGGGTTGGCCTGCATGATGCGGACGTAGGATTCGATGCCGAAATCCACCCAGTCGCGCATCAGGTCGCAGTAGTGGTAGACCGGGGCAAAGGCATCGCCCTGCCGGGCATAGCTTTCGTGGTAACAGCCCCCCGCACAGATCGACCGGATGCGGCAGGTCTTGCAGCCAAAGTTCGACCGATCCTGCGCGGTTTCGATGAAATCCGCCAGTTTCGGCACGTCGATGCCGGTGTCCACGTTGCCATAGGTCGGCTCATCCGACCCGACAAAGCGGTGACACAGGTGCAGGTCGCCTTCCTTGTCCACCGCCAGCATCCCAAGGCCCGCGCCACAGGGCACTGCCTTTTTCGTGCCTTGCGCGATGTCGGTCAGCAACTGATGCATGTTGGAAAAGCCGATGTTCTCGCCCCGGCAGGCAGCGTCGGTATAGCGGCGGCCAAGTTCCTTCATGTCGTCGAACACGCGTTTCAACGCGCCGTCGTCCAGGTTGAACACCGCGATCGGGCCGGAGGTGGCGGGGCCAAAGCCGACCTCGGCAAAGCCAAGATCGTTCTTCAGGTGGTCATGGATGCCGATCACATCCGTCACGCCGCGCGTCAGCGTCACGCGCACGCCCACGGGCCGCGCGGTGTAGCGCTCCAGCAGCATCCGCACCTTGCGTTCGACCACGTCATAGGTGCCCTTGCCGCCCACGGTCTTGCGGTTCTTGTCGTGGAGCGCCTTGGGCCCGTCCATCGACACGGTCAGGGCAAAGCGGTGCGCGTTGAACCAGTCCACCAGTTCCTCGGTCAGCAGGGTCGCGTTGGTGGTCAGGCTGAAATCCACCACCTTGCCCTCTTCGGCGGCGCGCGGCACCGCATAGTCCACCACCGCGCGGATCAGCGGCATGTTGGACAGCGGCTCACCGCCAAAGAACACTACGTTCACGCGGTCCCGGTCATGCGCTTGCTTCAGCAGCATTTCGAAACTCTGTCGCGCGGTTTCGAACCCCATCTTCTCGCCCTTGGACGGAACGGTCAGATCCTCCTTGTAGCAATAGGTACAGGCCAGGTTGCAGCCGGTGTTCACGTTCAGGATGATCGTGGACAGGGGAATTTCCTCGACCTTGACGATCTGACGCGGCACTTCCGGTTCTGCCGCGTCGCGCAGGATGTCGAGATCCAGAAAGCTTTGGACGCAGTCCGACAGGTCGGACGGGGTGTGCCGCGCGCCCAGCGACGTGCGCATCGCCTCGGCGTCCACCGCCGGGGTCCGCTGAAACAGGTCGTAGACGTCCTGCGACACGGGATCGAGTTCGAACAGCGACGAGCTGGGCACATGCATCAGCATCGCGTGGCCATCCACGTCGACCCGGTGCGCATTGTGCTTGATAAGGGTCAGTTCTCCCATGATGCCTCCTCAGCGGATCGGGGTGTCGACAAAGCGCTGCACGGTTGCGTACAGATGCGCCTCGGCGGTCAGGGGGGTGGCACCACCGTCATAGGTGGCGATGACCTTCAGGTTGCCGGTGTTGTTGGTGCCCATGAAGCGTTCGGGATTCGGCCCCGCGCCCGCGGGCATGAACAGGCCCGTCTGGTCGATGCTGCCTGCGTATTTCGCATCCTCGATGGCGGCGGCGGCCGCGTCCCAGTTGTCCACGGCCCAGTTGACCTTGACCACGCCAAGCGGCAGGTCGTCGTCGGTACCCGGCTCTCCGTCCGGGCCATCGGCCCATCCCATCGCCTCGAACTGCGCCGGGACCTTGGGGATCGGGCCGCCGTTGCCACCGATGCGCGCCATCGCCACCTCTGGCACGATGGTGATGCGATCCACACCGTCATGGGCCACCAGATCGGCAGGCGCGGTCAGATCACCCAGGCCGATGGCCAGCGCGCCCTCGGCCGAGGCCATGACAGACAGCACCACCTTGTTCGGCCCGCTTTCGACGATTTCCGCTGTCACGCCCTCGGGCAACACCGGATCGCCGCCCAGCCCGCTGCCGATCAGCGTGACCTCCGTGGCCTTGCCCACGGGGACTGAGGCCGGGCTCATGGACAGGATCTGCGGCGCGGCCTCGGTGGACAGCGCGGTCAGCCGTCCGCCCACCGGGTCCTGATCCGCCACGAACCAGCGCCCTGACAGCGCGCCGTCCTTCAGCGCCATCACCTGCCGGATCATCACGTCCCCGGATGTCAGCGTCGCGCGCCATTCACCGGCACCGTAGACGATGCCGCTGCCGGTATAGGTCTCTGATCCATCGGCATAATCCAAGGTCAAGCTGACGTCATAGCCACCCTCGGCGGCGGTCAGATCCAGCGTCCCGGAGTAATCCCCGCGCCCCGGCTCATGCCCCGCCACGACGTAGCTGCCCGACAGATCACCGGCAAAGGCTTCGGGCGTGTCGCCCAAGGGATAGGCCTCGGCGAGGTAGGGAATGATCTGCTCATTGGCGATGCCCCACCAATCGCGGTCCCGCGCCAGCGCCTGATATTCCAGCGAGGGGAACTGTCCCAGGTGGAAGTGGATCAGGTGGTCCCAATCCTCTGCCGTGCGCCGTTGCAGCGCGACCCGTGCGTAAGAGTGGCAGCGCCCGCAGGTTTCGGTCATCAACTGATCCGGCCCGGCATCGCTGGCCACCGGCTCTTTCTCAAGGATATAGCGCCAACCCTCGGTTTCCGCGATCGACAGGCCCCGCGTGTCGGACAGGTAGGCCACGATGCTGCGGCGGTCGTCCGCGCTCAGCGCGACGCCGTGGTTGCGCATCATCCGGACCACCGTCATGTCCCAGGCCTCGGGCGTCTTGCGCACCGCGTCGATGCGCTCGATCGTCCCGTCCTCTCTTGTCACGTGGCAGGCAGAGCATACATTCGCAAAAATCTCCTCGCCGGTCTGGGCCCCGGACTGGGCAAAGACGGGCGTGGCCGCCCCGGTCCCCAGCGCGACACAGGCGGTGGTGACGGACAGGGCAAAACGCGTTCTGGATGTCATTCGTGTGGTCCTCCGGCGGATCGACAGGCCGTGTGCCGTCGATGTGGCTGTGATCTGGACAGGCTGACGAAAGACCGGGCGACCCGTCCTGACATTTCCGGCCACCGCGCGTTTTTGGCCGGAAATGTCAGGACGAGGCGCAGGCCGCGCCGGTTGAGTGATCACATGACAGGCAATCCGGATATGATCGTGCTGGGCGGCGGCCCGGCGGGGGCCGTGTCCGCCTGGCTGGCGGCGCGGGATGGCTTGCGCGTTCTGCTGATCGACCCCGTAAAACCCTCAGGCCGGATCGAGGGGCTGAGCCCACGGCTGCGCCGTTGGCTGCACGCCACCGGGATCGGCGACGGCGGCACCACCCTCGGGCCGTTCACGCGCCGCGTCGACTGGGCCAACCAGCCGCAATCGGTGAACACCGAACACGCCGTCGACCGGGACCGTTTCGACGCGCACCTGCGCGCGGCGGCGCGGGAGGCAGGCGCGCAAATGCTGACCGGCGCGGCGCAACTGTCAGACAAGCAGGTGACACTACAGGACGGCCAAAGCCTGACCGCGCGCTGGATCATCGACGCGCGCGGACGGCAGGCCCGACGGGCCGAGCGCACCCCCCTGCCCTTTTCCACCCTGTCGATCTGTGGCTGGTATCGGCAGGACCGCCCCGGCCCGCCTGGTTTCGACATCACCGCCCTGCCCCAGGGCTGGCTCTGGCGGGCGGCGCTGCCCGATGGCCGCACCTGGGCGCAGCTGACCACCGACGCCCGCAGCCCCGACCCGATGGAGGACCGGCTGTCACAGGCGCTGAACGGCGCCGGGACAACAGGGTTCACCCTGCAGAGGCCGCTATTGGCCCGTGCCTCGGCCCCGCTGCTGCCCGCGCCGATACATGACCTGACCTGCCTGCCCGTGGGCGATGCGCTGGCCGCGATGGATCCGCTGTCGGGCCACGGGCTGTTCTGGGCGGTTTCCAGCGCGCTGTCGGCCGCCGCCGCGCGGCGCACCCTGACGGCGCAACCGGGGTCCGACGCGCTCTGCCGCCGCTACCTGCAAGAGCGCGCGCGCGACACCTATCTGCGCAATGCCCGCATCGGGCGCGATTTCCTGCGGCTGGAGACGCGCTTTGCCGATCAGCCGTTTTGGACCGCCCGCGCGGGCTTTCCCGACGACCTGCCCGCGCATACCCGCGTGGACCAGCCAGAAATCCGCCGCGGCATGGCGCTGCGCAATGGCCTGATCGCGGAAATGGACCTGCTGTACACCCCGCAGGAAACCGAAGGCGTCGGATGGTTCGGCCAGATCCCCGCCGCGGCCTTCTGGCGCGCGATCTGCGCCGGCCAGCCCCGCAACCAACTGATCGCGGACCATGGCCCCCATGCCGCCGCCCTCTATGACCGGTTGGCCCCTTATGCCATCGGCCCCACCTCGACCCGCCGCACACCGGGGTCGATCTCGGCATAGACCCTGAGTAGCTGCGGCAGGAAATGCGTACGGACGTCAGCGGCCACGAATGTCGACGGCGCGGCCAGCGTCACGCGCCCGACCTCATGCACCATTTCCGGCAGTTGCCCAAACCAGGCCTTGGCCAGCAAGAGCGACGCCTCCTGCCGCCATGCGCCTTCGCCCGAAATGGAGAAATCACAAACTCAGTGAAAACCCTTTATGGAGTCAGCAGCTTGCATGAAGGTCGTTAAAGGACCGCTGCTCCCCTCATCTGACTTTCGAGGAACGTCGAAATGGCGTGATGCAAAGATGCCGACCCCGGAACTCGCGGATCGGTTGGGCGTGCGCGCCTTCGACGATTTATCGCGAATTGCGCCGGAACTTCCTTGAAGAAAGGATGAGGCCTCACCTCAACGGCCACCACGCCCTCGTCGCACAAGAGGTCTACGAGGAAGGTCGGGCGCTCCATCGCGACCTGTTCCGCCATTCCGCAAAAAAGACCGCCGTCAAAGCTGCGCGCAAACGCCCGGCGCGCCATTACCTTGGCCCCTCGAACGGAGGTCGCGGCCCGGTCAATCAAAGACGGCATGGGCCACCGATGGGGTCAACACACCAAGAGGGAACGCAAGAGATTTGCAAAAGGAGACGAGGCCGCGAATGGCGGCCCCGCACAATTTCCGCGGACAGATCAGAATATGAAGTTATCTTCCCCGAGGTCAGCCAAGTCGACCGACTTCAAGATCAGCTTGTCGCCAGCTTCACCACCATCCAGCTTGGACAAATCGATGATGGTCGCCCAGCCCTGATCCTGCGCTGCCCCAAGAACCGTCGCCAGATCGGTATCGTATCCCGTTAGGTCCAGAACGTCATGCTCGGCTTCGAAGTCGTGGACGAAATCCTTGCCGGAGCCGCTGGCAAAGACAAAGGTGTCCGCTTCGCCGTCCACGGACCAGTTGCCACCCCACAAGTGATCGTTGCCTGCGCCGCCTTCGATGGTGTCGGCGCCGGTGCCCCCCACCAGCTTGTCGATGCCAACGCCCCCGTTCAATGCGTCCGAGCCGGTGCCGCCATTCATGTAATCCTGGCCTTCTTCGCCCGAAAGCACGTCGCTTCCGGACTGGCCTTGCAGGCTGTCGTTGCCCTCTCCACCGGCCATGACGTCGTTGCCATCGGCGCCGAGCATGTTGTCGTTGCCTTCGTCACCGAAAAGCTGGTCGTTGCCCACCCCACCATTGATTTGGTCGTCACCCGCGTTGCCAGAGATGATGTCATCGCCTTCGCCTCCGTTCAGGGTGTCGTTGCTCCCTTCGACCAAGGTCAGGCTGGGCTCTCGCAGGAGAACCGCGGAGTCCGCATCGACCGTCACGAAGGCGTCCGAAGACCGGGGATCAACCGCACCGTCGTTGGACCCGGTCGCGGGTGCCTTGGACATGAACTCGGCATAGGCCTGCCCCCGGTCCCAATCCATGTTCACGCGGAAGATGGCGCCGGTGTTGGCAGTGCTGCTGACCAGATCGTGGTCACCGCGGTTCAAGCCGTAGTACAGGTTGCCGTCGCCATCGAAGAAGACCGCGCCATAGGCACCGCGGGCCATGCTGGACACCATGTCCTCGCCATAAAGCGTGCCGGTGATGGCGATTTCGCTGACAATCGGCGTTCCACCATCAGCAACCTCGGACATGTCGATCTTGACGACCTTGCCGTCGGCGCCGTTCGCTTTTGGGGAAATCACCGCATAGAACGCCTGCTCGGCCGCGTTGAAGGCCAGGTCATAGGTCCGGTCGGTGAACATGGAGGCGTCAAAATGGTAGTAGGTGATCTGCGGATTGCCATTGGCATCCAGGTTGTCGACATCGACAACGCTGATGCGATCCAGCGAAGTGTGGAAGGTCCAGAGGTTGCCCTGGTCATCAAAGTCGCCGACGTAATCGCCGTAGAACCCTTCACCGATGCGATAGGTCGCCCCGTCCGCATCGATCATCACGATGTCGGAACTGCTCACCGCCTGGCCGAGCGTGTCCGTCCCGGCGGACTTGGCCACCCCATAGATCAGGTCATCCTCGATGTTGAAGCCGACGGCATTGATCTTGAAGCCCGGTGCGTTGCCCACGGCCGTGTACGCGCCCGTCTGGGTGTCGAAGACGTGAAGATGACCGTCAATCACCTGGTATAGGGCGCTCTGGCCCGGGGCAAAGGCCGCAACCGTGGTCTCGGCGCCCGCGATCGTCATGGACTTGTCGTAGGAAACGATCGCGCCTGAATGGTCGTAGGTCACGGCGTCAACCGGTTCGACCGCGCGAAAACTCAGTTCGCCCTCGGCCCCAGTGCTGACGACGTCGATTTCATAAGTGGTATAGGCCGCCGAACTGGTCCGGACCATTTCGACGACTTCGCCATTCCAAAGCACCTCGACCTCGGCCGCGGAAAAACCGCCAGCCAGGTTTGTCGCAAGTTCAAAGGAAATGGTGTAGGTTTCACCGGTGACTGTCGCCGCAGACTGCGCGATCCGGTCTATCCCTTCATCGTCGGAAAAGCTCCAACCGCCCTGGCCGGCAAGTGCCTCCAGCGCCACTGGCGCAGCGCCATTGTCCAGCAGGTTCAGGCCGTGGTCATCGCCAAGGATCGTGTCGTCTCCCGCACCGCCATTGATGAGGTCGGCACCAAGGCCGCCCTCTGCGTAGTCGTTGCCCTCTTCCAGGTTCAGGGTGTCGTCACCCAGCCCACCAAACAGGTCGTCCGCGCCCCAACCCGCGTTCAAAAGGTCATTGCCAAGACCGGCACGCAGGGTGTCATTGCCCCAGTTGCCCAGCAGGACGTCGTCTCCTGCGCCGGTTTCGATCAGGTCGTCAAAACTGTGTATGGAGCCCCAGGCACTGACCACCACGGCCGCCGCGTCATAAACCCAGCGCCCGTCGATGAACTGCCATTCGTCGCCGACCATGTCACCGGCTGCAAGATCGCTGCCGCCGCCTGTCGCGATGACGTCATTGCCTTGCAGACCGTTCACACGGTCTACGGCCTCGCTCGACGTTTCGGCGCCATTAACGTTTGCGATCTGGTCGTCATGCACGGTGCCCAGGGTCTCAAAAACCGTCTGGCTCAGTATGGTCGACAATGGTTTATCCTCTTCAGGCCTTGGCGCGAACTGCTTGGTGCGTCGCACGAAAAATGGGTGACGTTTGCTGCCCTCCTGATGTCACAGGCCCAGAACTGCCGCCATTTCGCGGGCGGATCAAAAAAGGGACAAACGGATAGGTGTCCTCGCCTCGTGTCCTCGGATCGCCGAAATGGGCTATGCGGCACAGCTGGAATCTGCGGCCATGACCTGTTCGACCAAACCAAGGAACGGGTCCCAAGCCAGTGTCGGGGTTTGTCGGATTGTTGATTTCAGACGGTTGGTGGTTGTCGGACCATGTTTGCGTTTTCTCTGCCCTGGGACCGGCGAGATTTGCCAACCTGTGTTCGTGATGGCGGCGCGCCTGCATCTGACGGGGAAAAACGTGATCGCGGAGACTTGGACGGCGATTCCGCGTGCGGTATGTTACCCGCTTAGAACAGGGCGCGCCGAGTCAGCCCCGAAGCAAGAGCACAAACCAAAATGTAGCGAGTTTTCTGCGGGCACGGACATGATGACAAGACCGCCCCGGACAGACACGCGCGATCGGGCAAGGCGCATGCAGGTGAAACGCCTTGGCAACCTGCCCCCACGTGTCATTGCAACCCTGATTGCCTGTATCCACGCATCGCCCAGCGGTGGGGATGACTTGGAACCATCGCAAATGTCTTTCTCGTCGCGCCCGGCGTTTGTGAATACCGCAGAGCCAGCAACCCCCGGCGCTCGGGAAATCGTGCTGGACTTGCCGAGCGCCCTGTATTGGCCGCGTCACCAGCGGGGCGAAATCGGTCAATGGACATATGCCATATTCCCGGACGGATCGGCCAAGATCCTGAGCCAGGGCGAAAAACGCAGGCTTGCCGCCCAGCTGGACTGCGAGGCCGCTGTTGGTTGTGACGTGCGATTTGAGGATGGTCGGGTTCTCACCGTGGATGTCGGCGCCGGTGAACGCCCTGCGATGCCCTCCGACCTCAACTTGGATGCGGCCGCGCGTTACCTGGCAGCGTGGATCCTTGCCGGGACGGCACCACCGCCGCCGCCACCACCGCCGGAACCAGACCTCGAAGCGGTTGTCGATGAAACGGTTTTGGAAACCACGGCCAAGGCACCGCCTATTCCCGAGGGGCCCGCCGATCTTCCGGAAGGGGTGCAACCGGTCGACCCGGCTGGAGGAGCGGACACCGGCGATCTTGTTGCCCCCGCCTCGACAGCGGCGCCTTCGGGCGGACCGTTGCCGGAAGTGGCCCCGGTCTGCGCAGAGCAGGAGCCTTTTGTTCCCTTTGCATGCGCCGAACCTACCGGCCCGCTGCAACCCGCCGAGGACGTGCCAAGGGCACAACCGGCATCACCGTTGTCCGCATCGGCGCCGCAGTCCCAAGCGCCGGGCGCCAACAGGGCTGCATCACCGGCACCTCCTCCGACACCTGCCGCCCTGACAAAACCGAAGGACTTCATCGAGCGGTTCAACATCAACTGCTCGCTGACCGGCTCGACGTCTCTGGCGCATCTCAACCCGGACGAGGATAGCCGTGGGAACGCAAAACCGCGTGTCAGCCTGGGCTGCAGTGCCCGACTGACCGACAAACTGTCGTTCCGGGGCGCACTGCTCGCCTACACGAACCCCAAGGATCAGAAGCCCTGGGATCCGGACTATACATATGCGTTCACCTATCGCGTGACCGAGAAATTGAGCCTTGGGTACAGCAATTATTCCGCCCGGTTCACGAGCGGTGGCAGTCCGGTGGCCGACCTGTTCCGCGGCAAGCTCCGGGCCAGTTACAAGTTGCCCGCGTTGACACTGCCGAACGACAAGAAAATCCCCTGTACTGCCAGCCTTGGTCTGCCGCAACCGCTCAAGGAAAGCCTGAACCTGTCCTGCGGATACGCCGTCACGGACAAGCTGCGCGTCAGTGGCACGGCATATTTCTACAAACCGGGAGAGCAAGGCACTTATCAACCGGACTACAGCTATACGGCCAGCTATCGTTTCAACGATGACTGGATTTTGTCGTACAACAATTACAGCAACAACCGGTGGCCCTGGAACAAGGGCGACGCGCCGGGACCGGGAATAACCGGCGGCAGCCTGTCGCTCACCTACAAGTTCAAGTTCTGAAACCGGGCTCCCGTTCGATCCGCGCTTGGATCGAAAGGCCTATGCCTGACCGCCCCTTACCCGCTCAACAAAGCATCCAGGTCGTCCAGCTTCGCTTTGAACTTGGCTGCCGTCTGCTCGACCGTTTCATCGTTCAGGTGGGTTTCCCCGGTTTCGATCTGCCTCGCCCATTCGACCATGTCACTGAACCCGAAAGCCATCGCGGCGCCCTTGAGCGAATGCGCCTGTTCGCTGACCTCTTCGTGGTCGCCAGCCCGTTCGGCGGCAAGCAGGGCCTCGATCCGCGAGCTTGAATCCTTGACGAATTTACCTGCGAAATCCGACAGCCCCTCCAGGCCAAAAACGTCGACCAGCCGTTCATGCACGTCGGGCGACAACAGGTCGACAAGGCTCCGCGCTTCCCTGGTGTCTGCTTCTGGTCGGCTCTTGGGCTGCGTAACGGGCGCATTGGTCAAGGACGCATTCGGAACCCCGGGGAACATGGCGACTTCGATCGCGCTTTTCAGATCCTCAAAAGGAATTGGCTTGGAAAGGATCCTGTCGATACCGACCAACTTGGCCTCTTCCTCGATCGCGTCCATGACATGCGCGGTCAGCGCCATGATCGGCGGGATCTGCGCGTCCGACCACTTGTCGCGGATCCGACGGGTTGCTTCCAGCCCGTCCATTTCCGGCATCGCGACGTCCATCAGCACCAGATCGTATTTGCCCGGGGCGAATTTCTCGAGCGCGATCCGCCCGTTCTCGGCAAGATCCGCCTTCAGTCCCATTCGGTCGAGATAGGTGAGCAGGAGTTTCTGGTTGATGATATTGTCCTCGGCAATGAGGACCTTCTTGCCGGTGATGTCCCCGGTCTTGTCGTAGGCTTCCGGCAGAGGATCATTCTGCCCCCGGGCTTCGGGTCTTACGACTACCCGCACCGGGATCTCGAACCAGAATGTCGATCCTTCGCCTTCGGTCGTGGTCACAGAAATCGTGCCACCGATGCCCTTGATGATCCTTTTGGAAATCGCGAGACCCAAGCCGGTGCCCTGCGCCGCGGCGGTCAACGGGTTGGAAATCTGGGTGAAGTCCTTGAACAGGTTTTCGACCTCGGACTCGGGGATGCCGACGCCGAAATCTTCGACTTCGACCCGCAGCAAGGCACCCTCGGGGTGATCGCGCGCGGTTGCCCGTACGATGATCGGCCCATCCGTCGAAAAGCGCAGCGCATTGTTTACCAGGTTCGAGATCACCTGCCGGATACGTGTCGCGTCCCCCAGGAAAAGCGTGGGCACGCTGTCGTCGATCCGCGCAAAGATCCTGCGGTTCGCGCCATGCTCATGCGACGCCACCAGTATCCGGATGCTTTCGATCAGCGCCCGGATGTCCACGTTCTCTTCCTCGAACAGGAAAACACCGGCCTCCATCTTGGAGAAATCGAGCACATCGTTGACGATCCGGCCCAGACCCACGCCGGCGGTCTTGGCGAAATTCAGCAGTTCGAGCTTTTTCGGATCTTCCTCATCCATCGACAACAGGTCGATCATGCCCAGCAGACCACCCAACGGCGTCCGGATCTCATGGCTCATGGTCGCAAGGAACCGGCTGCGTGCCGTCGAGGCGGCCTCGGCCTTCTCAAGTGCGCTGCGCAGTTCCGCCGTGCGTTCCAGCACCGCCTGTTCAAGGTCGGCGGAATATTCGGACAGTTTCTGGTTTGCCAGAAACAGGTCTCGGCTTTTCTGCTCCAGCAGGGCCTCGGCCTCGGCCTGGGCTTTCAAAGCCCGCTCGTAGCGGGCGCGCGAAACGCGATCGTCTGGGGTATCCGTCATCTGTTCAGGCGTGCAACTTGATATCGAAAGTCATGACGTTGGGATTGCCGGGGTGCGCAACGCGCTGAATCTCCCCTTCTTCTCCGAAACGTTTCAGGCACGCCTCGATCAACCCCTGGCAGAAGGCGTCCAACGGCCTGGGCGATGAGTACACCATTTCCATGCGGTTCTCGCCATGTCGTTCCGTTTCGAACCGCGGCAGTTCAGCATCGGGGTACAATTTTTTCACCTCGACGTGAATTTCCCTATCCACCGCCTCCAGCAGCGAAAACGCGGATGTCCGGTCCACGAAGAACTCGGGATAATGCTCGGCAAAGAAATCCATCATCCAGTGCCCGAACTGGATTTGCAGGGCCTCGGCGCTGAGGCCAGAGTGGTTGCTGAACGCCACGACCATCTTGACCAGCTCGGAACAGGGGTAGTTGCCCACGGTCGTAAAGGCGCCGCCGTTCTCAAGATCGGCCTTTTCTATGACCATGTCCACTGTGTCTTCGCCAAAAGCCTGTTCGGCCATCTTGACCAACTCAACGAAAATCACGCCCTTCATCAGCGATGACCTTTCCTTAGTGTTCAGATCGCAAAGGCGGCCTGAGTTCTGTCCCGTCGCCGCGCAGTCGTGCAGCGCGATGATGGCCTGTCTGCAGCCTCAGTCGTGCCGCGGGGCAAAGCCGAACATATTAGCGCGCCACGCCGACGCCAATATAGCGAGTTGGCCCAAGGCTCCAAATGGCGAAGTCGACTTCCCTTTCCCCGTTGCACGGGGCATCGGGATTGGTCATCTATCCGAATGAGAAGGCGTCGGGACACTTGCGCCGCTGAAGACCCATCCGGGGGCATTCTCGGATCGACCGGAGCACGTTATCAAAATGATATCAATACGCGGCATAGCAATCTTACCGTCAAACAAGGTCAGTCGAATCGTGGCAGCACAACGCTTCTCCAACGCTCACGCCTTCCTGTGCGGGGATTTGCCGACGCCACGCGCGCCACTGTCCGGCACCTTCAATCCGAACAGCCCTTGAATGCCCAACCTTGCTCCGATGACCCAACCACTCGAAGTCATAGTTGCCGAAGACAACCTGATCCAGCGGGCTTTTCTCGCCAAGGTCATCGAAAATCTTGGCTACAAATGCTCTACGGCCGAAAACGGAAAGGTCGCTTTGGAGTTGGTCCAGCAGACGGGCGCACAGATCGTCATCAGCGATTTCCGAATGCCGGTCATCGACGGCATCGAACTGACCAAACGGTTGCGGGAACTCGACCTTGGCCACTATGTGCACATCATCCTGATCACCGGCAGTGCTGACGAAAAGATACGCTCTGATGCGCTTGAGGCCGGGGCCGACGATTTTCTAAGCAAGGGCCGCGACACGGCCGCGCTGCAGGCACGGTTGCGTGCGGCGTCGCGCCTTATCCATCACGCGCGTGAACTGGCGGAACAGCACAGGATCCTGAAAGAAGCCAACGACCGGATTCAGACCGATCTCAAGACCGCGGCCAATGCGCAGCGGCAGCTGCTGCCCGAGCTGCACGAGGACATATTCGGAACGCATATCGCATCGGCTTTCGTGCCGTCCGCCGTGGTTTCGGGCGACATGTTCGGTTGTTTTCCGCTCGACGGCAAGCGGGTCGGCTTCTACGCCGTGGATGTTTCCGGACATGGGATCCATGCCTCATTGCTGTCGGTCGCGATCGGCCACCTGATCACGCGCGAGTATTTCACGAATATGGTGATGGCGGATGGCAATTCGCCAAATCCCGCGGCTTTGGTCTTTGATCTGAACAAACGCTTCAGTGTTTCGGAAAACGATGATTATTTCACCATGTTCTGCGGCGTTCTCGACAACGACACGGGTCGCTTGGACTATTGCCAGGCCGCTTACCCGTCACCCTTTTACATCGCATCGAATGAAATCGCGCAAGCCGTCGGAGACGGGGGGTTTCCGGTGGGAATGTTTCCTGATGTCGAATATGAAAACAACACGATGAGCTTTGAACAGGGTGGAACTTTGGTGATCTGTTCCGATGCTGCGCAAGAGGCGGACAATCCCCAGCAAAACCCGTTCGGAGCTGAACGCCTCCGGCAGACCATCCACCAAAACCGCAATGCGGATACGCACGAATTGCCGGAACGTATAGTAGAGGCATTGCATGACTGGCGCGGAGGCGCAGCGCTCGAAGACGATTTGACCGTGCTGGTTCTGACGAGGAAATGAACAGATGATCCACTCCAATACCCATGGCAACGATGTCACCGTTATCAGACCGGGTGTAGAACGCCTGACGGCCATACATGCCAAGACCTTCAAGGAAGAAGTCGTCGCGCTCGTGGATGCGGGGGCAAACCGGATCGTGATCGACTTCAGCGCCACGAATTTCATCGACTCTTCCGGTCTTGGGGCACTGACCGGGGTGCTGAAGAAGATCGGTCATCGCGGCGATCTGGTCGTCTGCGGCTTGTCCTCGGACGTCGAGCAGATGTTCAGAATCTGCCGGATGGACCGGGTGTTTACCTTGTACAGGGACGAAGCAGCGGCCATCCAAGGTCTCAACGAAAAGTCATGACCGTGCAGACCTTCCATATGTCCAATGATCTGGAGGCGGTCGACCCCATGGTTGTCGCCCTCGGTCGACAGGTGGAAGGACGGCTTGATGGTGTCGCGCAATCCCGTTTCGGCATCTGCCTGAGCGAGGCCCTGACCAATCTGGTCCTGCATGCAGAGACCTCCAACAAGGACATTCCGATCCAGATACACTTGACCACTACCCAGCATGAGGTCGTGGTCGAGGTGTTCGATCCGGTAGGCGCCCCGGCGTTTGACCTGCGTCAGCACGGGAATGTCTTGTCGCAGGTCGACGCATGGGCCGAATCCGGTCGCGGTCTGGGCCTGATCATGGAATGTGCAGATCGGGTGGACTATGGGCCGGTCGCGCGAAAAAACCGTCTATTGCTTGGCTTTCAGGTGGGAACATGACCGCTAGAACGTATCGAGTATCCGCAGATCGAGATCGGAGCACGCTGATGAAGATCAAGACCCTCACCATGACTGCCGCAGCCGGTGTATCGGTCTGTTTTGCCCTGCTCGCGCCCAACGGTGTCCATGCGCAGGATGACCCCAAGCCTTCGGGATCGAAAACCGTGACGATCGACAACGTGACTGTCAACGGCGCCAAGTACAACAGCGTCACGATCACCTCGGAATCTCCGCTGATCATCAATTTCGACGGTGCCGAGCCCGCGGCGGAATGCAATCGCGGCCCGGGCAACATGTCGAAGGCGCACTTTGGCCGCAGCGGGCCTTTGACAGAGCGCGAAGCCAAGATGGCACGCACGGCGTGGTCCTACTTTGAAAAGCGGTTTCAGCCTGAAACCGGCCTGGTGAACGCGGTAGGGTCCTATCCGTCGACAACCCTTTGGGACACGGCGTCCTACATCAGTGCACTGGTTGCCGCCTACGAGCTTTGTGTCATCGACAAGCGCGAATTCGATACCCGCGCCACAAAGCTGATCAACACGCTGCGCAACCTTGACCTGTACCGGGGTGAGGCCCCGAACAAGGTGTACAACACCAAGACCGGGGCCAAGGTGAACTATGCCAACGAACCGGGAGAGGTTGGCATGTCGGCGCTGGACATCGGTCGAATGCTGGTCTGGCTGCGCATCCTCAAAGAACGCCACCCACATCTTGCCAACAGTGTCGACAACGTCCCCATGCGCTGGAATTTCTGCAACCTGGTGAACGAGGATGGCCGCATGTTCGGTTCGTTCACCCAGGGCGACGGCAAGACCCGCTACGTGCAGGAAGGCCGGTTGGGATACGAGGAATACGCCGCCAAGGGCTTTGCGCTTTGGGGCTTTGACGTGTCGCGCGCCCTGTCGCCCGAACCTCTGGCCTATACGACGATCTACGACGTCAAGGTCCCCCACGACGGACGCGATCCGCGTGTCTTCAAGAACCAGAACTATGTCCTGACCGAGGGTTATATCCTTGATGGGTTGGAACTTGGTTGGGATATGCCCACAGATCGCAGCAACGACGGCCTGACCGCCTCACATGGATGGCGGGCGGAATTCGCCAACCGGATCTATCTAGTGCAGCAGCGCCGTTACGAGCAGACCGGCATCATTACAGCGCGTTCCGAACACCAGGTGAACGGCAAACCCTACTTCGTCTACGATTCGATCTTTGCCGATGGCTATGCCTGGAACACCCTGGATCCAACGGGCGAGTATCAGCCGGATCGTGCGGCGATTGCCGCCAAAGCGGCGATCGGGATGTGGGCGCTGTGGGATACGGATTACACCGACCTGCTGTTCGAAAGCGTCGCCGATCTGTACGAACCGGATGTCGGTTTCTACGAGGGCCTGTACGAAAACGGAAACGGGTTTATCCCTCTTCAGTCGGCCAACAACAACGGGATCATCCTGGCAGCCCTACTGTACAAGGTCCAAGGCCCGATCCTGCAGCAGGTTTCGACCAACACCCAATTCTGGAACACATCCTTCGCCGGCACCGACTTGCGCGACAACAAGTGTCATCCGCGCCTGATGGAAGAAGTCGTGAACTGCTGCAATTGCGAAGGCGTGGAGATCGCCCCCGTGATCCCGCTGGACGAATTCCTGTATTGCCGTCCGGTCCCGACGGCAGGAGAAACCGCCGCAACCGACTGCCGGCCCGAGAAACACAACCTGCCGGCACCAAAGCCGCGCCGCGTCTTGCCGAAGTCCTGTGTCGCCCCTGCAGCAGCGACCAACCCATGAGCGGAAAGTCTCGTCTCGTCTGGTTCGACGCCAATCGCGTTTTCGCTGCGATGGGCGTCGTGCTCATTCACTCGACGACGGACTTCGCCGGCAAACCCTTTGCCGATGCCGAACCGTCGGAACGTTTGATTCCCGTATTCCTGCGCTCTATCGGCGAATTTTCCGGCTCGGAGATGTTCTTCTTCTTCTCGCTGTTCCTGATGGCAATGCGGGTGGATCGAAAACTGCCAAGTTATAGCGCGGCCATCGGGACGCAGGCAAAGCGCCTTCTGGTTCCCTTTGCGTTCTGGGTTGTGTTCTACGCCTTCTTCCGCCTGCTAAAGGCCGAGGCGTTCAACTACACCGATTACATCTGGACGCAGGTGACCGAGGTTCAGAACTGGTTCGGCTATTTCCTGCTGGGCAAGGTGCAGTATCACATGCACTTCCTGCCGACGCTGTTTGCGCTGTTCCTGTTCTATCCTCTGATGCGCGGCGCCACGCGGTATCCGGTGCTGGGCATGACGCTGTTCCTTACGCTGGGCATCATGAACAACACCCAGGGCTGGGTCTGGGGCCTGGGGCTGGAGCCCGAGATCCGCGATTACATCCTGAGAGCGCTGAAGATTTTCGGCTATGTCGGATACGGGCTCGCGGCCTTTGCCATCTACGGTCTGTGGAAAGACGGAATCCCGCGCGGAGAAAGCCGCCTCTTGCGGAGGGGCGGGTTCTACTTTGCGGCACTCGCCTATGTCGCGACGATACCGTTCTTCGCAGTGGCCTATGAGACTGGAAACTGGGGTATCCGCACCGGCTGGGATTTCTACGGACACTTCCTGATGCCGATCTGTATCTTCCTGATCTTTATCGGCGGGCAGTATCTTGATTGGTCGTCGCGATGGTCAAAGCTGGCGAAATACACCTTCGGGGTCTACCTGGTGCACCCTGCCGTGATCGACCTCTATGACATCGCCCTGTTCACATCGGGCCTGTCCGACGCCATGTCGCCGACGGCCATCGTCGTCCTGCGATACGCAGTGGCGCTGCCGGGGTCTTTCCTCGTTGCACTGGGCATCTCAAAAATCGGCCTTCTTGCGTGGACCATCGGGCTGGGTCCGACCCCGTGGGAGGCGCGCAAGGCGAAAGCAGGCGCATGATCGAAGACGACTATTTCCTGAAATTCGAGCACCGGACTCCGCCGCCTCCGCTGGTTTATGACCCGTGGAGAGAGGCGTTGTGGCAATTCCTTGTCATTGTCGCGCTTGTCGTTGGGGGCTGGTACATCTGGTGGCGATGGACAGGATCGTTGAACCCCGATGCGATGTGGTTTGCCGTGCCCCTGGCCCTGGCTGAAACCTGCGCTTACTTCGGGATGTTGCTGTTTGCGTTCAACCTATGGAAGGATGAACCGGTCAAACTCGAAGAGCCGCCTGCCCTGCTACGGGACGTAGACCCGAACCATCCCGAAGGCGACCGGCTGATCGTCGTCGACGTGATGTTTGCCACCTACAACGAAGACCCCGAATTGGTGCGCTTAGGCATACAGGACGCCAAGCGGATGACCTATCCGCATCCCATCGACGTGCGCATCCACATTCTGGACGACGGCCGGCGGCCCGAAATGCGCGCCGTCACCGAATCCGAAGGCGCCAACTATATCACCCGCACCACGAACGAAGGCTTCAAGGCCGGCAACCTTCGCAACGCGATGGAGGAAACGCACGGCGATTTCCTGGTGATCTGTGACGCCGACACGCGCCCCTTCCCCACACTGCTGGAACATACACTGGGCTACTTCCGCGACCCGAAAATGGCCTGGGTGCAGACGCCGCAATGGTTCTATGACCTTCCCGAGGGTGAGCGCCTGCCCGCGCGGCTGGCCAATTTTCTGGGCGCACCGGGGCGTCTGTTGGGGCGCGGAATCGAAAAGGTGATCGGGCCGGTGACCTATGGCGATGATCCCTTCGTCAACGATCCCAAGATGTTCTATGACATCATCCAGCGCAGGCGGAACTGGGTGAACGCTTCTTTCTGCTGTGGCGCGGGTTCCATTCACCGTCGAGAGGCGGTGATGGAGGCGGCCCTGCGCAGTTTCGGCAAAAAGGTCGAGGAACGCACCTGGGCCGTCGAAGAGGTCGTCACGGTGTCGTCCAAGGAGCGCGACATCGCCCCCGACCTCATGGAGGCAATCAAGACCGAAGCCGCCGCCGACGAAGTGCTGACGCCGTACCGGTTCCACGTCTCCGAAGACATCTACACGTCCATCGTCTTGCACTCTGACCGGGAGCGCGGATGGAAGTCCAAGATGCATCCGATTGTCGAAAGCAAAATGCTGTCGCCTCAGGATCTGGTAACATGGACGGTCCAGCGCTTTAAATACGCGGGCGGCAGCCTAGACATCCTGGTCAACGACAATCCGATCTTCCGCAAGGGCCTGACCCTGGGCCAGCGGTTGATGTATGGCACGACCTTCTATTCCTACCTCGCACCGTTGTGGAACATCGTCTTTCTGTTTGCACCGGTGGTCTACCTGTTCACCGGCATATCGCCGGTGTCGGCCTATTCGGCAGAGTTCTTCCTGCACTTGATCCCGTTTCTTGTGACATTGGAACTGGCGATCATGGTTGGCACTTGGGGTATCGCCGGGTACGCGGCCAAGTCCAGCTACCTTTCGTTTTTCCCCTTGGGCCTGAAGGCCATTATGACCGTGGCACGTGGCGAGAAGATCTCTTTCAAGGTAACGCCAAAGGTCCGCCAGGCCGGGAACTTTCTCGGACTTGTCCGTCCGCAGATCGCCGTCGTCGTCCTGACGCTGGCCGGGATGGTCTGGGGCGCTGGCGCGCTCTGGCTGGGTACGACCAACCATTCGGCAAGCGGCGTCGTTGCAAACATGCTTTGGGGATTGAACAATTGTTTTGCCATGGCAGGCATTATTGCGGCGGCCATGTGGCAACCACCCGAACCCGATAAGGATCAAGCGGTATGAGTTTTCGTGAGAACCTGATAAACGCTCGCAGCCATATCATCTTTCTGGTGGCGCTGGGGTGTGGCCTTGCCCTTGTCATTTCCTTGGAAGAGCACATGCCCTCTGACCCACCCGTCGTCGCCAAGCCGTCTTCCCCGCGGGCGCAACCTGCGGAATTCTCGGTGCCGCTTGATGCGCCAGCCCCGATCGAGGCATTCGACAAGATCGACCCCCTGCCACTGGCGGTGACAGGGGCCAGCAGAACCGGGGATCTGTCGCATGCGCGCATCGCCTGGACCTATTTCGAGAACAACACCAACCCCGAAACCGGGCTGGTCAACTCTGCCGATCAATACCCATCAACCACCATGTGGGAGACAGGCTCTTATTTCGTGGCAGTCATTTCGGCCGATCTGCTGGGTTTGATCGACTCGTCCGAGGCCGAAATGCGCCTTGGCCGCGCGCTGGACACCCTGGCAACGATCCGACTGTTCGACGACATCCTGCCGAACAAGGCCTACAACGTGCAGACCGCCGAACTGGTGGATTACACCAACAAACCGGTCGAACGCGGCCTTGGCTGGTCCGCGCTGGACATCGCCCGCATGGTCGCCGCCATGAGCCATGCGGAAAACAGTTACCCGGATCTGGCCCCGAAGGTGGCCGCCGTCATGGATCACTGGGACCTCGATCAGATGATCGAAGACGGGCAGCTCATTGGCGGCAACATAGGTGAGAACGGCTTGCGCCGGGATCAGGAGGGGCGGGTCGGCTACGGTCAGTACGCGGCCAAGGCGATGATGCTTTACGGGTTCGACGCCATAAACGCCTATGACGCCGAGGCGAACCTGATGGTGAAAGAAGTGGCCGGACAGCCCATTCCGGTGGACGATCGCCTTCACCGGAACGTGACCCCGGCCTTCACGGTGTCCGAACCCTACGTCTTTGACGGGTTGGAATTCGGGTTCGACGCACGTTCGCACCGGTTTGCCAGCGCCATCTACTTGGCACAGGAAGCACGCTGGCGGGAAACCGGACAACTGACGGCGGTGAGCGAGTCGCATCTCGATGAGGCGCCCTATTTCATCTACTCGACAATCTGGGGGGGCGGAGCGCCCTGGGCGGTCATGACATTCAGCGGCGAAAGACTGGACAGCAAGCGCACCGTTACCGTGAAGACCGCCTTCGCCTGGGACGCTCTGTTCGGTACCGAATACACACGCGAACTGGTCACGGCGCTGGCAGCCCTTGGGGATCCGGAACGCGGCTGGCCCGAAGGCCTGTACGAAGCTGATGGGTCTACAAATGGGTCGTATACCACGAACACCAATGCCGTCGTGCTGGCGGCTCTGGCGTTCCGGGTGCACGGCCCGCTGGCCCGAGCGGATCAATGATGCAACTCGGTCGACATCTCCGGGCCGCCTGCGTGGTGGCCGCTCCCGTCTGGGCCGGGCAAGCGATTGCCGAACCCTGCGTTGGCGCCGCATTCGATAGGCAATTCCCCGGGGCGACAGGTGTTCAAACCCGACACGCCGATGTTCCGTCGCCGCGGTTTCCCGGGCTTTGGCAAGAAGGGCGGATCAATGGGGATCGATATGTACTCTACGCCAATGGCGAGGCGAGCCTGCAGGATGGTGCAGCGGAACCGGAATGGTCAATCTTTGTGCAATGCGATCTTGAGGCAGCGACCTGCACCGAAACAATTGACGGATCGCCACCAGAGGCGGCACTGCAACTCGCCGAGGTGCTGGGACAGTGTTTCGTCAATCCGGATCGGGTGACAATGGCAGAGGTCGTTCCTCCCGCGCCACCGCTGATTGCCCCGCAGACGGATGGCTGGGCCTTGGCCCCGACAGGCGGAACGCCCATTGTGGAGCCGACCGATCCCGATCCGACACCTGCATCCAATCCCACAACCGGACCAGCGCGGGAACCTGGTCCCGATCCAAATCCTGCTGCTGTGCAATGCGGTCTGGCTGCCGTCTCAGGCGAGGATGACGGTACAACGCTTCAGCTTCTTCTGGTCGAGGCAGGTGCTGACCCCGGTCCAATCGACGGTCTGCCCGGTCGGAAAACACGCCAGGCATTGGCCCAGGTTCTGGGGCCCGACGCCAGCGAGCTCGGGGTCCAAGCGGCCATTGACGCACTGGACGAGTTTTTGTGTCGGCCATCCGACTAGCAACGGCATTTCTCAAGCAGATGATAGCAGCCAAGGTTGCTCAGTTATGCGTGTAGCGATTGCGTGCGATCATCTGTGATGACCACCTTGTGCGTTTCTCCGGCGATACGAAACCGCTTAGCAAAGCTCTTCAGAACCGGGTTGTGATCGCAGGCAACGCGTCGATCAGTATGGCGGTGTAGCACATCTCTGGCGACAAAAGACTCGCCACGCGAACCCAAGCCGCTTCACGACTTACATAGGCAAGCCGTCCGCGACTGCACTACAAACCGGTCCAGTTACAACGCGTCGCTGCCCAAGCAGGGAGTCTCTGCTGGTCAGGCCTTCTGCCGCACAGCCCGGCAAGTCGCGTTGGCGCACTCCTTTCCCTTCGTGGCCCATTCGGATGCTGGAGAACAGCATTTGGCGAAGGGTGCCTCGAATCGAAATTTCGTGTTATGATTGTATTGTAGGTGATACCGTATGTGTCGTTTGTTCTAAAAAAGCTCTTGATGGGAAATTGAATTATGGATGACGCGCCAGAGTTTGGCAGCGTACCGTCCAGTCCCTTCGGCGAAGAAAACAGTAATCGGTCTCAGGCTCAGGGCAATTCAGGCCTTCAGCTGCCAGGTATAGAATTGCCGAAAGGTGGCGGTGCCATTCGCCCGCTAGGCGAAGCTTTCTCTACCAATCCGGCCACGGGAGCGGGATCGCTCTCCATTCCGCTTGATCTCACGCCGGGGCGCGGCGGTTTCGGGCCGAACCTGTCCGCGTCCTATTCGACCTCGACCGGCAACGGCATTCTTGGTTTCGGATGGTCGCTCTCGTCTGGATCGATCCGGCGGAAGACGTCCCGGGGCTTGCCCAAGTACAATACCGACGATGTGTTCGTGCTGGCGGGCGCGGAAGATCTGGTACCGGTGGACGATGCCGATGCAATGCGTGGCGCGTATCACGTCGTCCGCTTTCGCCCCCGCATCGAAGCCGCTTTTGCACGTATTGAGGCATGGATCCACCGCGGTACCGGAGAGATGCATTGGCGCACGATCACCGGCAACAACGTCACCTCGCTCTTCGGTGTCGATAGCTCCAGCCGGATCAGCGACCCCGCCGATCCCAGGCGCACGTTCGAATGGTTGATCGCCGAAAGCTACGACGACAAGGGCAACCTCATCGTCTATTCCTATGTTCCCGAAGACGACAACGGAGTCGATACCGAGGCACCCGGCGAAAACGGGCGGAGTGTCAGCGCGGGCCGATACCTGAAGACAATTCAGTGGGGCAACCGGGTATCCAATCTCGTCGATCCCGATTCCGCTCGGAGGGATTGGCTCTTCAGCGCCATCTTCGACTATGGAGAAGACCACCTGCGTGACCTGCCCCCGGACCCGGACCGTCCCGCAGAAGAACAGCATCGCTACGCCGACGCTTCATGGGCGGCACGAAAGCCATGGCCGGCCCGGCCGGATCCATACTCCACCTATCGATCGGGCTTTGAAATCCGGACCCGTCGACGCTGTCATCGCGTACTGATGTTTCACCACTTCGAGGAATTGGGCGAAACGCCTTGCCTTGTTTCCTCGACCGAATTCGACTTCGCAGACCTTGAGCATGCCGACGAAACCGGTGCCGCAGCGCGCGCGCATCAGGGCAGTTCGCGATATGGCAGTTTCCTGCGTTCGGTCACGCGGCACGGTTTCGTGCGCAGCACAGGCTCGACGTACCTCAGACGAGCAGTCCCTCCAATGGAGTTCGACTACTCACGCGCGATTGTCTCCAAGACCGTGGAACGGCTTTCGCCCGGAGCAATGGAGAACCTGCCACGCGGTGTGGAGGGAACAAATTACCAGTGGCTCGATCTGAACGGCGACGGTCTGCCGGGCATCCTCAGCCGCTCTGGTGGCATCTGGTACTTCAAACCCAATTTGGGCGATGGCGATTTCGGGCCCGTGAAACAGGTCTCGCCAGCGCCCTCACTTGCCCAGGGAGGCAGGGCGCGGACATCATTTGTCGACTTTTCGGGCGACGGCCAACTCGATGTCGCTGTGATGGACGGCCCGGTTCGCGGCTTCTACGAGCGGACGAAGACGGAAAACTGGGCGCCTTTCCGGCCTTTTGCCCGGATACCGAACATCGATTTCAACGACCCCAACTTGCGTTTCATCGACCTGACCGGCGACGGTTTGGCCGACATACTGATTACGGAGGACGATGCCTTTGTCTGGTACGCGTCAGAAGGCGAAAGGGGTTACGCCGACGCGCGACGAACGCACCAGCCGTACGACGATAATGATGGCCCGCGCCTCGTGTTCAATGATGGCGAAGCAAGTTTTCACCTGGCCGACATGTCGGGCGACGGGCTTTCGGACCTTGTGCGGATCCGAAACGGTGATGTGGTCTACTGGCCGAACCTTGGCTACGGGCGGTTCGGGCGGAAGATCCGTCTTGCCAATACGCCCTGGTTCGATCGCCCGGACCGTTTCGAAAGCCGCCGCGTTCTGTTGGGCGATATCGATGGGTCGGGCACGACGGATATCCTCTATCTATCGCCAGACGCCGTCCGCATCCATTTCAATCTGTTGGGCAACAGCCTGAGCAAGCCCGCGGTCATCGAAGACCTTCCGATCGACCGGACGGCTATCGTTACTCTGACGGATGTTCTGGGCAAGGGGACCGCGTCGCTTGTCTGGTCCAGCCCGTTGACAGGCGGTGCACTTGGCCCGATCCGCTACATCGACCTGATGGCCGCGGGCAAGCCGCACCTGATGGTCGCCTCTCGCAACAACCGCGGCCTGGAAACCCAAGTCGAGTACGCCCCTTCGACAAGGTTCTTCCTTGAAGATCGCGCCAATGGACGCCCCTGGCAGACGCAGTTGCCCTTTCCGGTTCATGTCGTGGTCCGCTCGACCGTCACCGACCGCGTGGCACGCACTCGGTTTAGCACGCGCTTCACCTATCACGACGGCCACTTCGACGGACACGAACGAGAGTTCGGCGGTTTCGCCCAGGTCGACCAGATCGATACCGAAAGCCTTGGCGCCCTCACATCCGACAGTGAATTGCCTGCGGCCAATATCGATGCTTCCTCGCATTCACCGCCGGTACTGACGCGGCGTTGGCATCACACCGGCGCGCATCTGGAGGCCGGGCCGCTATCTGCCTATTTCGCCGGACGGTTCGGTCGAGACCGGGGCGCGTACTTCCGGGAACCGGGGCTGACCGAAACAGAGATCAGGGCGCAACTTCTTCCCGATGGCACGCTTCCGGACGATCTGACCGATGACGAGGCCCGGCAAGCCAGCCGCGCCCTGCGGGGAGCAGTGCTGCGAGAGGAGGTCTATGCACTCGATGGCTCGGACAGGGAACCCCTGCCCTACTCCGTAGCCGAACGCCGACAGGAGGTCCGGCGCCTGCAACCGATGGGCAGGAACCCTAGCGCCGTATTCCTGGTATTCGACGTAGAATCCCTTGCGTTTGCCTATGATCGCCAGGTCGTCCATGTCCAAGACCACCGTCTTGTGGATGCAGACCGGCCCGGGGCGATCGCCCGGCTCGACCCCCGGATTTCACATTCCATCGCGCTGGAACACGACCGTTTCGGGACGGCACTGAAATCGGTCCAGATCGGTTACCCAAGGCGTTTCACCGATCCGGCCTCGCCTCAGGATGTGCGCCTTGCACAGGCCGAAACAAAAATCGTCTTGAACGAGATAGACGTAACGAACGAGATTGATGATAGCGACACGCGGCGCCTACCGACGACGTGGCAATCAACGACCTACGAATTGACAGGATACCGGCCAAGCGGCGATTTTGGCTTCTTCCGGCCCAGCGACTTCGCGCGGCCAGCACCGGGTGACAGGTTCAAGATCATCCGCGATGCCGATGTTTCTTTTGACATGGCTCCGGCGGAAGGATGCACGCGCCGCCTTCTTTCGCGCCAGCGGACCCTGTTCCGGCGCGACGATCTGGACGGTCCGCTTCCTGTCGGCGTGCAAGGTACGCGTGGCTTGGTCCACGAAGCCTTTGACCTCACGACGACCGACAGCATCGCCCGGGCCGCCTATGGCAAACGTATCGATGCCTCGTCGATTGGTGACGCGACGGACTTGATCAGGATGACACGTTTACCCGGCGATCCGCAGGATGGCTGGTGGACGCCGTCTGGCCGCATGTTCCTCGCACCAAAGGGGATCAAGACCCCGGCGGAGGAATTGGCCTACGCGGAACGCCATTTCTTCCTGCCGCACAGGCTCCGCGACGCACATCACAGCGCGACGCATGAGACCGAAAGCCATTTGCGCTATTGCCGCTACGATCTCTTGCCGGAAGAAGCCGAGGACGCCCTTGGGAACCGCGCAACCGTGGGCATACGGGCGCCCGATGGCACGATTATGGAACGCGGTCATGACTATCGTGTCCTGCAACCCGGCATCCTTTCCGATGAGAACCGGAATGTCTCGATGGTGGCATTCGACGCGCTTGGTTTGCCCGTCGCGGCGGCAAAGGGCGGCAAACCCGAGGACAACGAAGGTGAGCGTCTGGACACAACGCTCAAGCTTGATCTCACGGAGGCCGAGTTTTCGGCACTGTTCGATGCCCCGGACGGCCGAATGGCGACCGAGTTGCTGGGCACGGCGACAACGCGCTCGATCGTCGACCCGCGACCGGTTCCCGGCGGCGATGCTCCGCGTCCGTCAGCGGCGCTTTTGCTGACCCGGGAACATCACGGCGCCGATCCCGGTCGGATCACAACCACGCTTGTTCACTTCGATGGCCTCGGGACTGCGATCCAGACCAAGTCACTTCGTGACAATACGGAAACCCGGCGCTGGACCTGCTCCGGCTGGGTCGTGCAGAACAACAAGGGCTTTCCGGTCCGCAAGTTCGAACCGTTTTTTGCCGACACGCACGAGTATCAGTTCGACGCGCGCAACGGCGTCAGTCCGATCATGCTGTATGATCCTCTCGGGCGGGCGGTCGCAACGATCCTTCCCGACCATACTTTCACCAAAGTGCGCACCACACCCTGGCGCGCGGAGGCATGGGACGCAGGGGATAACATCCTTACCTCCGACCCGTCCCGAGACAACGATATCGGCCCGTTCATCGAACGATTGCCACCCGCCGACTACCTGCCAACATGGTATGGCGCACGCATCGATGGCGCCAAGGGACCGGAGGCACAGGAGGCGGCGCGCCGCTCGGAAATTTGTTCCGGCACGGCGGTCATATCTCATACCGACAGTCTGGGCCGGGTCATTGTCAGCCAGACCCTCAACCGGGTGCGTGACGAGAACGGTATCGTCACCGAAACGCAGGAAAGGTCATCGGCAACCCTGGATATTGCCGGTCATCCGCTGACCGTCAGTGACACCCTCGGGCGCCGCGCCATGACCTATGCCTACGACATGGCCGGGCAGCAGATCGCACAGGCATCGAACGAGGCAGGCAGACGCTGGGTGCTCGTCGATGCATCCGCCCAACCGGTCCTGACCTGGGACGACATGGGCCGACGAATGCGCACCGAGTTCGATCAGTTGCGTCGTCCGGTCGCGATCTGGATGTCGAAAGGTGGCGAACCCGAGGTGCAGATCGCCGCCACGACACACGGCGAGAAAATCGCCGATGCCGAAGCGCGGAACCTCCGAGGGCAGGTCGTGGAGACCCGCGACCAGTCCGGCGTGACCGCGGCGGACCGCTTCGATTTCAACGGTAATCTGATGCGTTCTGTCAGACGCATCGCGCAGTCGTTCGATACCCTCCTGGACTGGTCAGGCGACGTCCCTCTGGAGCCCACGCGCTTTGTCACCGAGGCCGTCTTCGACGCGCTCGCACGACCGATATTGAGCATCCCTCCACATGCCGAAGGTCGTGGCCCTCATCATGTGATCCAACCGCGCTTTGACCAACTGGGACAAGTCCGCGCCATCCACGTCTGGCACGATCGGCACGACAAACCCGAAGAGCCCCTCGATCCGGACAGAGATCCGCCCTCCGCAGTCGGGGTAAGCGATATCACCTACGACGCGCGTGGCGCGAGAACCGCGGTCCTCCACGCCAACGGTGTGCGCCGCCGCTACGAGTACGACCCGGAAACCTTTCGGCTGGTGCGGCTTACATCCGAACGCGCCGACGGCGTCCTGCAGGATATGCGCTACACGCACGACGCCGTCGGTCACCTCTCGCACATCGTCGATGCCGCGGCACGGACGGGCTTTTTCGACGGGACCGTCGTCGGGGCCGATCAGAGTTTCGAACATGACGCCAAGGGGCAACTTGTCCGCGCCAGCGGGCGTTTGCATCTGGGCCAGACCGGCGGAGAGGCCGGTGCGGGACCCGACGCGCCGGGACGGCCCCTGCCACACCCGAATGACGGGCTGGCGCTGGCCCGCTATGTCGAGACCTACACATACAACGCAGCGGGCAATATCCTGCAGATGCGGCGCCGCGTTCCGGCGCGGCCCGAGGCGAGCTGGACCCGGCGCTACGATTATGACGAATCCGGGCAGCTCGATCCCGAGTTTCCCTCCAACCGCCTCACCGCGACACATCTGTCGGCGGACACGGTCGAGCGCATCGGCGGCTACGACGCACATGGCAACATGCTGGGCCTGCCACACCTGGCGGCGATGGAGTGGGACCATGCCGACATGCTGAGGATGACCGAACGCACCTTGAATGGCGACCGGACATGGTATGTCTATGACGGGTCCGGCGTGCGCATCCGCAAGGTCACCGTCGATGCCGAGGGGCGCCGCAGACACGAGCGGCTTTACCTGCCCGGCGGTGTCGAGATCTTCCGCCGTTACGGGACACACCCGCTGGTACGCGAAACCCTACATGTAAGCGATGGTTCGGCGCGCTTTGCCGAAGTCGAGACACGCCTTGCCGGCGACGAACCGGGACAGGAGCGCCGGCAGATCCGCATTCAGTTGGCGAACCACCAGGGCAGCGTCGCGCTGGAGGTCGATGACAACGCGCGAGTGATCTCGATCCAGGAATTCTCGCCCTACGGGGCACGCACTTTCCTGTCGGTGGCGAACGACGGCGAAGCCCCCCGCCGCGCCTATACCGGCCAGGAGCGCGACACGGAAACCGGGATGCAAAGGCACGGGCTGAGGTACTACGCGCCTTGGCTGGGGCGTTGGACCAGCGCCGATCCGGCGGGGATGGTGGATGGATTGAATTTGTATCGGTACTGCCGGAACGATCCACGGAACCGAGTGGACACCGGAGGGACGGATTCCGAGTGGTGCATACTCTGCAATCCGTTTTCAGACGATGTCTCCTTTGAACCCGCGGAAGCGGTCGGTGCTGTCTGGTCAAATGCCGTGGAGGGTTCGCAGGTCATTACGGGCGCAATCAGCGAAGGCACCGATGCAGCCGGAGATTGGGTCTCTGACAAAGGGAACGACTTGGCTGCGGCTATTGACGACGCCGGTTTTTCAAGGACTGCGTCTTTCGTAAGGGGCACCACCGTTCTTGCTGCCACTACGACGAAAACTGTCGGCGAAGTTGGCGGACAAACGCTCGCCATAGGTCCTAACGCAATATTGGGGCTGGAATACGGTGGAACAGCTCTCGGCGAAGGCGTTGGAAAGATCTTAACTTCCAATACTACGGAAGGAAAACTCGAAGGCTTGCAGGGAATCCTTGAGGGACTTGGTGCAGGAGCTTCCGTTGGTTTGATCTTTCTTGGCGCGGGCCGCCCCGCATCCAGGCCGGCACCAAGAGGAGGACGATTGGGAAACGGCCGCCCAAATGGTCGTAGTCAGGGAGGAATTCGACGTAGTCCTCACGGACGGCGCAAGAACAGTAGAGCCCGTGGTGATCGTGGCGGCAACTCGAATGGCTCTGGCGGTCGAGATGCCAAGCCGATCGTCGAGTTGGACGATAATGGGCTTCCGAAACAGATTCATAGAACCGACATCGACCTTGGGCCCGCCTATGCGACATTGGAAGAGGCCGCTCAAGCAGCAGGTCCAAAGGGGCATTACCTCGAAGTTATTGTTTCAGACTCATCCGGCAACTTGGTGGCTCGTTGGTTTGAGGCGAGCCGCAAAGGCGTTGGGAACAAACAGGTAGGCGCCCAGCTCGGTCATACCGAACAAATTGCCGCGAGCCGAATAAATCTCAAGCCAGGCCTTCATGTCGAGTTACGCGGGCCAAAGCCACCTTGCCCTTTCGCGGACGGATGCCGAAACGCGATGCAGGGACTCGCCGATAAAACCGGTACTGAATTCACTTATCGACAATATAAGCCAGACGGCCGAGAGGCAATATCACCGATAATACCAAATCAGTAATAAACGCATGGTTATGCGCCAAACTCGAAATGGAACGCACCAATGCCCCGAATAATCGCAATTCGCCTTCTTTCCGAAACGCCTGTGACGCCGGGGACGTTCACTAACTACCTCGAAGACCTCGAGATCACGGTCTTCGACGCCTCTTTCGACGACCCCGCGGCCGAGAACCCGGCGTCGGAACTGGGGACGGCAGAATACATCGCACCGGCAACGCCGCTTTCCACCCCGCCCGTCGATACGGACGTTCTCGAGCACGACCCGAACACGACCATTGTCCAGCATGACGGTGTCAATCCCGACAGTCTTCCACTGGCCCCCGTTCCCACGATGTTCGCGGTCGGCACCGCCGTCATTGAAGTGCCGGACGGTGTGCCTGCCGCCGAGCACGAAACCGTCGACCTCAGGATCACGATGGAGCGGAACGGCGCGACGATTACCCACAAGCGGCGCTATTTCAACGTCCCGACGACGAATGGAAATCTGCCCGGCGATCCGCTTGGTTTTCAGCTTATCCCTGCCAGCCTTTACCTCTTTCTGCCCGCCCCGGGAGTGGAGACCGGCGGCACGCTGAACGTGCCCGAGGACGGGACCGCGCCAAACTTCGATCAGCTTTTCGCCGCGGTCACGAACGTAATGGACGACGACCCCGGCGACACCGACGCAATCGACAACCTGAGCCCGATCCAGGCTCGGCACATCGCCTCCGAAATCGTCTGGGACCGTGCCGCCCGCCCACTGCCCGTGCCGGATGCCCCCCTCAACCAGATCTACACCCTTCCTTTTGCCGAGGGGGATGGACCCGAACGCACGCGTGCCATGTTCGAGGGCGATCTCAAGACCTATCAGGTCGGGAACGATGCCACGGCAGAGCGTCTGGCCAATTTCGTCTTCACGATGTCGGCGGCGCTTTCCATCGCCGACAGCATCCTGACAGGTCCCGAAGGAGACCGCGCGGCACTGACCATCCCGGCCGAACCGGGCGATGCGGAGACAGCGTCAACGCGTATCAAGCTGACCGGGCTCACCGGAACGGCGCCCTTCGTGGTGCCCGCCGCCTACATTTATGCCCTGACCGCGACGCTGCCCTTACAGGTCACGGTCGAGCAGCGCTTCCGCATGGTGATCTTCGGCAACGAAACCGGAACGATCTCGACACTGCAAGAAGCCGTGCACAACGGCATTGTCGCGCTCGATCCCGGCACAAACCTGCACCAGGCCGCACGGCGCCTATCAGCCTTGGGAGGCGCACGAGAGAACGGGTTGCCGGAATGCCCCGCCGGGGACGAAGCGAATGTAACGGCTTTGATCGCCGGCTGGCTGGCCGAGCAGGATGAAGAGATTTGGACATTCTGGTCGGCGCTGGACCCTGCCGGAACGAGAGGTCAATTCCTGATGGTCCTCTGCGCGATCACGCACGACCACACGAACCTCGTAGCTGCCATCCGCAACGATCTGGATGGAGGCGTCACGACGATTTCCGCGCTGCGTGCCGTCACGGACGAACAGTGGCTCGCCCTGTTTCAAGGCGATCCGTCGCTGCTGCCGCCATTTACCCATCCCGGTTCAATTGCCGAACAGACACGCACGTTTCTGCGCAACCTCCGAAAGTTCTTTGACGCGGCACTTGCCCTTTCCGCGCCGACCCCGGCGCAACCGGGGACCCTGCCGCTTCTCGGTGAAAACTGGGACGATATTCTGTCCAACCTCGGCGGTGATATCGAAAATTTCGATCCCGCGGCGAACGGTGCCCTGCTCGACAGTCTCTTTCCCGATGATCCCGCCGGTCGCACAGAGTTCGTCGCCTGGCTGGAATGCCTGCAATCGGTGCTTGCGCTTACGGCGGGCATCGCTCCGGAAGAGCTTCGTTTTTCCGTGGCCGAGGCCCTTTGGGCGCGAGGTTTCGTGACGCCTGACCACTTCGCGGGTTTCGACCTGGACGCTTTGACCACTGCATTGATCGGAACCGTAGCACACGCGCATGCCTCGACCATCCTGGCGAACGCGACTGCAGCGGGGGCCGAACCGCTTGATCCGATCGGTCCGTTTGCACCTGTAAATCCCTGGGGTGCATTGACGAATTGCATACCCCCCAAGCATGTCTCGCCGCTCGGTCCGGTCGCCTACCTCAAGGAAATGCTCCAGGTTACCGAAGCTGCAACATGCGATGATCCGCTGGCGGCTACGGATGGCGCGAACACACTTGGCGCGGCGCTTTCGGGGCGGCGCGGTCCGATAGGCCAGCTAGCGGCGAGCCATTCCAATGCCTGCATTCCGCTTCCTCAGATCGACATGGTCAACGAAACGCTGGAACATGTCGTGGTTACCGGATCTCCGCCGGGTACGATCCGCGACACACAGCGGGACACACTCGGCGGTCATACGCTGGACACGCATCCCAATCCGCCCGCAGGTGCGACACCGCACGCGGCACAAACGCTGTTCTGTGCCCTGCCCGAGCATTCGACGCCCGCCATTCCGACCGCGGAACAAGCCGCCTGGGAAACGCTGGCAGAGGATTTTTCAGCCTGCACCCTTCCCTACAACCAACCGTTGGACGTGACTCGCAGCACGCTCAAGGCCCTGGGCACCAGCCGATATGCAACGATGCGGGCCTTCTCGCGTGAGATACACTCGTTTGTACATGCACCGGGGTCGGTGCCTGCTGATTTTCAGAACCACCTCTGGCGCTATCCCGTGCCACTGCCACTAGCGCTCGACTATCTGTGCATCACACAGGAAGAATACGACGTCCTGTATCGTCCGGGACAGCTTGGGCCTGCCGCTCTTCCCGAACACTACGGTTTTCCCGGCCTCCCCGGTGTCGATCCCGATACCTGGATGGAAGAGGTCGTCATCCTCTCGGTCTTCCTCGAACGCACTTGCCTCAGCTACTGCGAGTTCCGGGAACTCGTTCAATCGGGATTCGTCGATATTGTTGTCCGACATCGTCGGCAAGACGACCTGCCAGAGTGCGAGCCCTGCTGTCTGGAAGAATATCGGTTGGAATTTCCTTCCGATCCCGGCCTCTTCGGTCCATTGAAGCGCCTGATCGTCTTCATCCGGCTATGGCGGCGTCTGAACCAGATGCCGAACGCTCGCTACTCGTTCGCCGAACTTGCCGACATCGCGACCGTATTGACGCTATTCAACGGGAACACCGCCAATGCGATGTTCATCCCTCAACTGGCTGCGTTCCAGATGCTCCGCGACGATTTTGGGTTGGCCCTGGTCGATAAAAACGATCCGCCAGGTGCGGGGTCCGTCGGCGCGAACCGCACTCATCTTCTTGCGTTCTGGGCGCCCGGTGCAACCAAGGCGCAGTGGGCGCTCGATCACTTGCTGAACCGTATCCAGCAATATGCGATCGGCACCTATCATTGCCCGTGCCGCCCGCCGGAATTCATCAAGCTGCTGCGCAGCAACATGGACCCAGTGTCGAGACTCGCGGGGTTTGACCCGGATACCGCCGGGCGGGAATGGGACGCCTCGCCTCGTCACACGCTGCGCATGGCAGAGATCCTTGCCAAGATCTATGCCTCGAAATTCGAGGTCGGGGATCTGCTGTTCCTGTTCATGGCCGACCCGCAGCTTCAAGGCGGTGACCCCTTTCCTGCCCAAACCCGCAACGAAGCCCGCGACCTGCCCTTCGACCTTCCCGACAACGAGGACGAAAATACGCTCTTTGCCCTGCGCGACGTCCTGCGCCATGTGACAATCGATCCGCAGGAGGCCTCGACCTGGACATGGGCGAGAATGGGCAAGACCCTGCGCGAGACCTATGGCATGCCCGACGGGACGCCGGAATGGACAGCTTTGGGGACGCACTTCTTTCCGGACATCCTAGAAGCTGAAGGCCTGACGGTTGCCCCCGGCGACCGCGTATGGCGCGCCAACCTGCCGGCCGGGTCCACATCCGAGGCCATGTGGAACACGCCGGAAGGTCCCTTTCGATACCTCGCCGGATCGCAGGAGCTGGAGACGGGAATTCCGCTTGTCGATGCGGAAGTAATCGCCAAGCTGGCCCGTATCCGGCAATTGACCGCAGCGGAACAAGCCGCCGTGAGCACCCTCTACATGGCGCCGCGCGCACTTCTTGCGTTCTTCGGGTTTCTTTTTGAAAACCAAACTGACACAGAATTCTCGCTGCTAGAGACCACCAGCCCGGCAGACCGCTGGGCATGGTTCCAGAACACGTTCGCACGCTTCCACGCGCGCAGCCTGGCCCTGGCCGATCATCTAGCCGCGCATATTTCGCGTGTGACGGGTGATCGCAAGAAGGACGGCGCGGAAACAGCCCTGCTTGTCCTCCGGCATCTCTGGGCCGACGAAAACGCGGCAACCGGCCCATGGGAGAACGATAGCGGCGCGGTTCCCGGAGTGCAGTGGACGCCACGACCGAACGGGGGCGCCTTTCACGCCCTCCACGGTGTCGTCGGCACCGGGCTAATCGCGGAATATCGCGGCGACACCCCTTTGATCCGGTGGCGCGAAACCCGGGGCGGCATCGAAGCGTTCGGCTCAACCGAGAATGCCACCAACGGTCCCATTCCGACTGTCCTGCCGGCCATGAACACGGCGTTGACCCAGGAACAACTGGATTACGTTTCGATCCGAAACGGCTATGCGATGGGCAATGAGGACGGCACGCCGGTCGGCGGCGCCGAACCGTTCACGCTGACATGGCGCGGCCTGCTCTTGATCGAGGAAGGCGGGAAATACGGCTTCCGCGCCGGCGCGCCACGCCCAGGCAACGAATTCCCCGATTTCGAGGCGCTGGAGCGCTTCCATCGCTGGCGTGTGATGCTGCGCCAGGGTCAGAAAACCCTGGTCCTCCTTGCGCACGGCCATGAGGAAGAAGAAGCGCCGCCGGATTGTGCAAAGGCCATTCATCTGGAGCGCGGGTTCTATGAAATCGAGATCGAGTTTGAGCGGTTACCGCTTGTCTTCGACGGTCCGGAAGACATTTGCGCGCAGGAAACCGGCTTTCAGTTGAAATATGACGGCCCGGACTCTGGCAGCGACTGGCAGGTTATCCCGCATGACAAGCTTTTCATCGGAACCGGCGAGCGGCTGGATGCCGATCTCGATACCGGCACGACCCAACCGGGCGTTTTCGGCGTGCTTGCGGCGCGACATGTGGTCAGCGTGCGCTCGATGCGGCGGACCTACCAGCGCGCGTTCAAGGCACTGCTCTTTGCCGATCGGTTTGCCCTGGGCGCCGTCCCGGTGGCCGACAGTGGACAGTCCGAGTTGGGATACATGCTGTCACAACCCGAGGCCTTCGCCGGGCAGTCCTATTTTGATCCGGGCGGCGGTTTTCAGCCACACCGGGCCAATTTCGACTTCAACCTGTTTCCGGTGCTCGACAACTACTTTCCGCCACTCCCGGTTGACGACCAGCGCGCTTCACCCAGCCACCAGCGCAGTTCGGCGCTCTTCGACTGGTGGGAGCGATTGTTCGACTACAGTGTCATGCGCGCCGATGTCGCCGGTGGCGACGAAACACATCCGGTCCTTCTCTTCCACGAGGCGGCGGAAGCACATGTGGACGAACCGGCGCAATTGCTGCGCCATATCAGGGTCGGCATTCGCCAAGTTCCTCTTGTCCTCGATTATTTCGATCCATTCGCGGCGGGACTGACCTTCGAAATCGACAGCGGCGATCTGATCGACGACCGCTGGGCCATCCGTGTCTGGCACGCCGACAAGTGGATCGACCGCCTGCGCGACGACTTCCTCGAAGCGGATATCGACGTCGCCAAGCCCCATCTCTGGGCCGCGCACCCGGTCGATATGGGCGGCCTGTCCAACCTAGCCCAATTCTATCGTGACGGCCTGATCGAAAACGGCGATCCGCGCCGCTACAAGGAAATCGAAACGCTGAACGATGGCCTCCGTGAACGTGGTCGCGACGCATTGGTCGCCTATCTCACGGCGATGAACCGCCTGCCGCTTCCCTGGGGTGGCTTCGCGACGCGGGCGCGCGATCTCTCCGATCTGTTTCTTCAGGACGTGGACGCCGGTCTTTGTCAGAAACTTTCCCGCGTGGACGAGGCGATCCGCGCGGTGCAGCAGTTTGTCGACAGGGCGCGACTGGGGCTGGAAGCAGGCTTTACACCCGGCCCCGCTTTTGCATCCGCCTGGGACCGCCACTTTGCCGATTTCCGCACCTGGCAAGCCTGCAAGCGCCGTGAGATCTATCGTGAGAACTGGATCGGCTGGAGTGAGGAGGCGGTCGTCAAAGGGTCCGAGGCCTTCCGGTTCCTGGAAAGCGAATTGCGCCGGAACGATCTGACACTGCCCGTACCCGGTGGTGGCGTCCACTGGTCCAAACCGGATGTGCCTCCGGCAACTGCGCTGACCTTGTTGCAAAAGCGCGAACCAGCGACCCTGCAGCGGCTGGAAGCCCCGCGGCAGGGCATAGGTCTGAAAGGAACACCCGATCGTCACGCCCGACCTGATTGGTTGTCGCCCATTCCGGGCACCTCTCGCGGGGATGACGGCGTCATTCTTTCCGACACCTCTGCCGCTGCCGCGGCGGGCGGCCCAGGTGCCAGTTCCGGAAGGACGCCTGACCTTCCCATGTGGTTCGAAGCCCCGGTCCGCCTTGGCACGCGCTTCCTGCGCATCGCCGCGGCCGGACTGCCATATGCATCAGCCACTTACACGCCGAAGTGTACCACACCCGACCCGACGATCTGTTGCAAAGACTGTGGCCGCGACCATCCACCCGTCATGGACGAATACTATTTCTGGTTGGACGTTTCAGAAGAGTTCCTTCCCGTCGAGCAAGTCGCAGAATGGGTCTCTGCCACAGATGGTGACGGCGACGATGTCGATCGGGACAGCCTGCCGGTCGATGGCACCGGAGCACCGATTGTCGATACCGTCTGGCGCGATCCGCAAGCCCTGCCCTCCGCCCTTGCCTGGACGCCGCGCAAGATCGCACGCCTCAACTGGTGCCGCGTGCACAACGGCGAATTCCAAACGCCTCGGCGATCAAGCGAAGGGGTCCTGTTGCAACAGGACCTTCCGGCTGGACAACCCGATCTGACCTTCCGGGGACGCATCGCCGACTCGCTCTTTTTTGACGTGGTCGGCGGGGTGGAGCGTGTAGGAGTTCCCGGGCCACCCTCGCCGGGGTTCCGGTACGATCTTGCTCCGGACGATGCGATACCCCTCCCCGAACTGACCCAGACCGACGCGCCCCCGATCCCGGGCGACCTGCCCGCCTTCCCGTGGTTCGCCTTTACCTGCCCCGGGGATCCAATCCTGCCCAACCGCACCTTCGCAACGGTTCTGGCGGTCGCCCAGCACCTGTCCACGCACTGCCGCTATGAGGAAGCGCTGAGGTGGCTCGAGCAAGAGTTCCCGCCACTCCAAGGAGACAATACTTGGGCCGAATGCGACCGGCCAAACAGGCCAGATCCGATCGATCCCGATCCGACGATCCCGGATGATACTCCCGACGACACCCCGAATACGCCTGTTCCAGTGCCGGCGGTGTTGCCGCCACGTCGCTCCAGCCATCCGGGCGAATGTTGCTGTGCAAGCGATCCCGTATCGGAC
The DNA here is from genome assembly GCF_030733205.1 of Mameliella sp. MMSF_3455. Taxonomy (GTDB): domain Bacteria; phylum Pseudomonadota; class Alphaproteobacteria; order Rhodobacterales; family Rhodobacteraceae; genus Antarctobacter. The sequence continues at coordinate 179,432 of NZ_JASHJL010000001.1, read as the reverse complement.
CAGCGTGCCGAACGGCGGCTTATCATGATGACCTACGGAGAAATCCTGCTCGATTGGGCCCAGGCGCTCATCCGCAAGGACGCGCCCGAGGCGTATCAAAGGGCTCGGACGCTGACCGAAACCGCGCGCCGCATCCTTGGCGACTTGCCCAAGACCGTGGTGACGGAGCCGGACGACATTCCGGCCGCTCCGATCCGGGATGTGACGCTTGCCTGTGCGCCACTCAATCCTCGGTTGATGTGTCTGTACAATCGGGCCGCGGATATCGAAGGTCAAATCCACGCGTGCCTGGATTCACGTCGCCACAAGTCCGGCCGGCCGAACGACGAACAGCCCTTCTTCGGCGATGACCCGCGCCGGGAATGCTGGCAGATTTCGGGCGATGCCTGTCTTGACGCCGCTTTCTGGTGCCGCCGACGCAGCCCGCACCGCTTCAGCGTTCTTGTCGAAAGGGCCCGCCGCGCCGCGTCCGAATGCGCCAACATGGGTCGCCAGCTTTTGCAGGCCTATCAGCAGGGTGACGCGGAATACCTGTCGTCCCTGAACACCAAGCACCAGCGCCAGGTTGCCGATCTCACACTCGACATTCGCAAGAACCAGTATCGCGACGCGGATTGGAACCGGCAGGCGTTGGTTCTGGCCAAGGAACACGCGATAACCAACCTGACATTCTACCAGGGCCTCCTGGCCGCCGGATTGCTTTCGGGCGAAGCGCAATACGAACCGTTGATCGGCACCTCCACAGGTCTTCGTTCAGCCGGGAACGTCGTCGAGGCAATCGGTCAGGCAATGAACCTCATCCCCGATCCGAATGTCGGACTGATGAGTTTCGTGACGCTGCCGCCGGGAAAGAAACTGGCGATGATCTTCTCTTCCGCAGGAACGGTGGTGAACGTGGCCGCCGACATCGTCAATACCGTCGCATCGCTGGGTCTGACCAAGGACGGATGGGAGCGGCGCGCCGACCAATGGGAACACAACAGGGCTCTCAGCGAAATCGACGTCGCACGGATCGAACGGGAAATCCTGGCCGCCGAGCGCCGTCGCGACGCGGCGCTACGCGAGCTGAACAATCATCGCCAGAACATGGCAAACACGGCCGAAGTCGAGGATTACCTGCGCGACAAGTTCACGAGCCACGAGCTGTTCCTGTGGCTTCAGAAGGAAACCGCGGCACTTTATGCCCAGTGCCACGACCTCGCGCTTCAATGCGCATGGGACGCGGAACGCGCCTTCAATTTCGAGCGTGAACTGTCTGCCGACCGCTTCATCGCGATGGACATGCCGGACACCCTGCATGAACGACTACTGGACGGCGAGCGCCTGTCGCTTGCCTTGGCGCGCATGCAGAAAGCCTATGAGGATCGCGACCGGCGCCCCTACGAGTTGATGAAGCACATTTCCCTTCGGGAGCATTTTCCATCCGCCTTCCTGCAACTGATCTCCACCGGTCGCTGTGTGATCGAGCTTCCCGAATGGCTTTTCGATTGCGACAATCCCGGGCATTTCCTGCGCCGCATCCGCAGCCTTTCAGTTACCCTCCCCTGCATCGTCGGGCCGTATCAGGGCGTCAATTGCAAGGTAACGCTACTGGCGTCGAGTATCCGGGTCAGCCCCGAAGTCTTTGCCCCCGACCACCGCTGCTGCGACGACACGGGCTGCAACTCCGGCTACGAAGCCCTGCCCGACGACCCGCGCATCGTCCACCTTCACGGCGCCGCCGAGGCCATAGCCACGTCGTCCGGACAAAGCGACGCCGGGCTTTTTACCCTGGATCTCAACGATCTGCGTTACCTGCCGTTCGAGTACCAGGGCGCGGCCTGCAAGCTATGCATCGAACTCCCAGCGGAAACGAACCGGTTCGACATAGACACCCTGAGCGATCTTGTTCTCCACATGCAGTACACCGCACATGAAGGCGGTGACCGGCTGCGGGCTGCGGCGGCGGCATGCGCAGAACGTCATCTGCCGGGATCGGGCACGCGTTTCATAGACGCCAAGCGTGAGCTGCCGGGCCTGTGGCGCACCATGCCGGCACCGATGCGCCACGGGATTCCGGCCAGCCGCGATGGCGAATATCTTGGCCTGCGCCTCGATCGCGGCATGTTCCCGTTCCTGACCGGCAATCGCCGCCCCCTCGTCAACCGCATCCAGGTCCTGTTCGAAGCGCCGGGCGCCGACCCAAGCCGGCATCACGACGTGATTTTCTTTGCTGGCGAAGCTGTCGAGACGATCAAGCCGGACACCTGCCGGGAAGGCGTTTTCACGATCGATTGCGTGGCCGACGCAGCATGGCCCGGCTTCTTCCATGGCGTGCTGGACATTGATGCGGTCGAGATCGCAGGCCGTGACGGCACGTCGCTGGGTGTGCTTTCCTTCCATCCGGAAATCCGCCGATTGTGCAACGTATGGCTCCTGTTTTCCTATAGCGCGACCGAGGCCATGGCGTCCTGCGACTGGACGACAGCTGTGCCGGAAAACGGGTGCCGGGTTTGACCAAGTGGCGCGGTTGGCCCTGGAGGTAGCCCGGCTCTGGAAACCGGTCTGCTGCCAGACATCCCGAAATCACGCCCGCCCATGCACGAAGGGTCGAAACGCCAGCGTCAGTACCATTGCGGCTGTCGTCGAAGTTCGCAGGCGCGCTTTCGGCGCGTGATCCTGCCAATCCATCAAGTGCAGGCGGCTGCCACTGGAAAGCCGACTATTAGGCGCTTGGCTCGGCGGATTTGAGAGCAACCGTCGCCTCCAGCATCACCGGCGCGTTTCGCGGCAGGCGACTCACGCCGAGCACGGTCCTCGGGTGCCGCCCCGCCGGGCCCAGCGATGCAATGATCCTCTCGGATGCGGCATCGGCCACGGTGGAGATGTCGAAACCGTCATCCCCGACAGCAACATAAACCTGCAAGCGTAGGACGCGGTCGACCTCCTCGTCGGGAAGACGCTCCTGCGCCAGCCAGGCAAGAACCTGTCCTGCCGCAAGACGCGCACTTTCGCAGGCGGTCTCCATGTCGATCGCTTCTCCACACCGGCCTGCCGCATGGATTGTCCGAGGGTCGGTCTTGGGGATCTGACTGGCCAGCAGGATGACACGACCGTGTCGTGCCGCCATGACATATTGGTACTCGGTCCCGATTGGGTCGGGCAGGACGAGGTCTTGACTCATTGGGCAACGCTTTCTTTCATATGCAGGCTGCGACGCTGGAGGCCATAGACACCGGCCAGCAGAACAAGCCCCGTGAGCGAGGTCCATCCGCCCGGGTGCACCATCAGGATCGCCGTGCCGACCAGCCCCGCCCGTCCCACCAGCGACAGCCGCGCGCCGAACAGCCAGCCGATCACGACCGCCGACAGGGCGCCGACAGCCAGGACCGAGCGGCCCAGAGTGTAGAGCAGGTCCAGCGACCCCTCAGGCGTCAGGAGGACGGTGTTCGAGACGAACATGAACGGCACGATGTAGATCGGCAGGCCGATCAGGAAGGCGGTCCAACCCACCCGGCTGGCCTTTTCGCCGGCAATCGGCGCCGCCGCATAGGCGGCCACGGCCAGCGGTGGCGTGATCTGGCCAAGAACGGCGTAATAGAAGACGAACATATGCGCGGCCAGAGGATCGGCCCCCAGTTTCGTCAGGGCGGGCGCGACCAGCGTGGCCTGCACGATGTAGGCCGCGGTCGTCGGCATCCCCATGCCAAAGATGAAGGCCGCGATCATCGCCAGGACCAGCGCCACATCCAGCGACCCGCCGGCAAAGCCGGTGACCACCGAGCTGAACTTGAACCCAAGTCCCGAGATCTGGACGATCCCGACAATGATCCCCGCCGAGGCGCAGGCGACGGCGACCACGGCCGCACCTTCGACACCCAGTCGCACACCGGCGACCAACTGCCGCCAGCCGATAAAGGTTGAGGGTCGCAAATAGGGAACGGCAATCGCTGCCAAGACCCCGAAAAAGGCGCTGTATCCCGGCGAGTACCCCTGCAGCATCAGGGTGACCAGCAGGACGACCGGGATCAGGAAGGTCCAGCCAGAGGCCAGCACGCGACGGGTCGAGCCTGCCTCGGCCTTGGCCAGCGGCTGCAGGTCCAGCTTGAGAGACGCCAGGTGCACGGCCAGCAACAAGGCGACGTAGAACAGCACGGCAGGCAAGAGAGCGGCGGCAACCACTTCGAGATAGGGAATTCCCAGGATCGCAGCCATGAGGAAGGCCGCGGCCCCCATGATCGGCGGCGTTATCTGGCCCCCAGTCGAGGCGATGGCCTCGACCGCGCCTGCAAAGCGACGTGGATACCCCAGCTTGAGCATCATGGGGATCGTCAGAGATCCCGTCGTGGCGACATTGGCCACGGAACTGCCGGACATCATTCCCATGAGGCCACTGGCCACCACGGCGATCTTGGCCGGGCCGCCCCGGGTCTGTCCGGTCATGGCCCGGGTGATGGTGATGAAAAAGTCACCGCCCCCCGCGACTTGAAGAACGGCACCGAACATCACGAAAAGAAAGATGTATTCCGCCGACACGCCAAGGGCCGTGCCGAAGATGCCCTCGAAGCTGAAGTACATCTGGTCGACGAATTCGCTCAGCCCGACGCCGCCATGCGCCAGCGGACGCAGCCAACTCACGAACCTCAACTCTGGCCCGACAAAGGCGTAGGCAATGAAGATCAGGCAGAGCCAGACAATGGCCATGCCAAGGGCGCGCCGCGTCGCTTCGACGACAACAACCAGGGCGCCGAGCGCGACGAACAACTCGACTGGCGTGGCCTCTTGTGTCCAGGGTGGCCGGACCACGATCGACGGTTCGAACAGGACCGCGTAGCCAAGCGAAACCACTGCCAACACACCGAGGATCACATCGACAATGACCCCTGCCCTGTGTCGGGCAGCGGGCATCAGCAGCAGTATCACGATGACCGCCATCAAGGCATGGGCGGCCCGCAATACCAGGTTCGGCGCCAGCCAGAACGGCGAGGCCGCGGCAAGGTGAAATGCAATCATGATCAGGGCCAGGGCGGTGACTGCACCGTTCCTGTAGCCTTTCCCCTGAATCTGCTCTGCCGCGACCTCCGTCATGTGTCAGGCTCCCAGCGACGATTCAGAGTAAGGGATACCCATCTCTTCGAAATAGGCCTTGGCGCCGGGATGCAGCGGGATGATCATGCCGCGGCCCACCGTCTCCTCGGAGATATTGCCAAGCAGCGAATGCACTGCCTTGAAGTCGTCGAGGTTTTCCCAAAGCTGCTTGACGATGGCATAGGCCGTGTCGTCCGGCATGTCCGCAGACGCGAAGAGGATGGTGTTGGTCCCCACCGTATCGGCCGGAACATCCTGCCCTTCGAACAGTCCTGCGGGCAAGGTTACGCGCTCGAACCCGGCGCCGCTGTCCGCCATGAACTTGTCCAGAACCGCCGAGTCGAAGGACAGCGCACGCATCTTGCGCACGGTTTCGTTCTGCATGACCGTCGGATGCGGCCAGAGCGAAAGCCACATCACCGCGTCCAGCTGGCCATTGCGCAGCGCCTCGTGCGACTCGCTCCAGCTGAGCGGGTGCAGCTTGCCACCATCTGCCTCGATATCGTCCGTGGTCATGCCGGCGGCAGCCAGCAGGTTTTCGAAGGCCAGCCACGAGGTCTGTCCCGGCTGGCCGGCGCTGACCTGCTTGCCACGCAGATCGTCGAGCGAGCGGATGTCGCTGTCGGCATCCACCCAGATCTGGATGGCACTCTGCATGATGTTCATCAGCCCGCGTGCGTTTTGCACCGGACGGTCCGGAGTGGCCGGATCGCGGCCTTCCCAGGCGTCCAGGGCATTGTTTGCCGAGGTGATGCCAAGATCCGCCTTGCCATCCCGCACCCGCAGGAGGTTCGGGCCAGAGCCGCCGGGCTGCACATCGATGATCGACGAGGGGAAGACCCGGGACAGGATGTCGGCCACACCTGTGCCGACGATGCCAAACACACCGCCCGAAGGACCGCCCCCGATGGTCAGGAAGTCCGGCGCCTGGGCAACAGACAGTCGCGGCATCGCGGCAACAGGCAGCGCGGCGGCAGCCGTGGCAAGCAATCTGCGGCGGGTGAGTGTGTCGGTCATTTTGGTCTCCATCATCACAAGCACGGCATCGTCCGTGCGGCCGTAGGTATTGGCCACAGGAGACGCGGAGGCGCAGCTTCAATCAATTAAAAACTTATGTCCCGAACTTCAGATTCATTGAAGTCAGTTCGGAATGATCCTCTCTTCGCGCTTCGCGCGGTCGATACCTTCGATCACCGCCTTTTCAAAGGCGCTTGCGACCGGGACCATTTCAGACTGGGCACGGGTCATGATTTCGACGTGTCGGCGTGCTGTCGGATCGGCCAAGGGGACAAAGACCAATCCGGGACCCAGCCCTTCGATCGCGAGACGCGGCAGAACCGTCACACCGACACCTGCCCGGACCATGCCCAGAACAGAAGCCGTGTTGCGGATTCGCAGGTTTGCCGCCTCGTCTATGGCCCGGAAGGCGGCATTTTCGATCACGTCCCCGGAAGCGTTCGAGATGACGGGGACCCTGGCCAGATCCTCCCAGGACAAAGGCGCCGTGGAGGCGGCCAGAGGATGATCGACCGCGCAGATCACGCCGAACGGTTCCGAAAACAGGACGACACGTCTCAGCGCACCGGTCGGGCCCCGGCCGGATCCGATGCCGATGTCGATGCGGCCAAGTTCGACCTCTCGCTGAACGGTGCCGGAATCCATGTCGCGCACCTGGATCACCACGTCCGGCCGATCGTGCACGAAACTTTGCACCACGTCCGGCAGGATCGCCGTCGTCACCGAAGGAACCGCTCCAACCCTGACAATTCCACTGCGGGCCTGCGTCATCTGCACGATGGACTCGATGCATCGGTCGAATTGCGCTGTCCCGGCGCGCGCCTCTGTCAGGACCAATTGTCCCAGCGTCGTGAGGCGGTTCTTGCGGTCGCTTTCGAACAGCGGCGCACCCAGATGATCCGTCAGTTGCTTGAGCGACATGGACACTGCCGATGGCGTGCGCCCCAACCGGTTTGCCGCGTCGTTCAGGTTGCCATGCTCCGCGACGGCGACAAAACAGCGGAGCATTTCGATCTTGATGGCCATAGTGTTTCAACGATTCTTAAGTTGGGTTCAAATATTTGAGTGTGACTGAAGCCACCCTGGCGCGCCATAGTTGCATGACCTTTGCAGACTAGAGAGTTCCATGCCCCAGACTTACCGGATCGACTGCCTCCAATACGCCAATTGGTCTCCGAAAATCTTCGACCAGATGCGCAAAGGCGGTCTGGACGCGGTGCATGTCACAATTGCCTACCACGAGGATTTCCGCGCCACGGCCGCGAATGTCGCGGACTGGAACCTGCGTTTTCAACGGCACAAGGACATGATTTTCAAGGGACGGACCGGGGATGATGTGCGACGGGCCCGGGAAACCGGACGCACCGCGATCTTCCTTGGCCTTCAGACCCCTGCCCCCATCGAGGCCGACATCGGACTTGTCGAGGTCCTCCATGACCTGGGCGTGCGGTTCATGCAGCTCAGCTACAACAACCAGTCACTGCTTGCGACGGGTTGCTACGAAGCCGACGACCCCGGCATCACGCGGATGGGGCGGCAGGTCATCAAGGAAATGAACAGGACCGGGCTGGTGGTGGACATGTCGCATTCCGCCGACCGCTCGACACTGGAGGCGATCGAGATCTCGGACCGGCCCATTGCGATCACCCATGCCAACCCCTCGGCCTGGCACCCCGCCAAGCGCAACAAGTCCGACGATGTGCTGCGCGCGTTGGCGCAAAGCGGCGGCATGCTGGGCTTTTCGCTCTATCCCCATCACCTGAAGGACGGCAGCGACTGCACACTGGAGGACTTCTGCGAGATGGTGGCGCGCACAGCAGACCTGATGGGCCCTGACCGTATCGGATTCGGCAGCGACCTCTGCCAGGATCAACCGGACAGCGTGGTGGAATGGATGCGCGTGGGTCGCTGGACCCGCGAAATGGACTATGGCGAAGGATCGGCCTCTGCCGCCGGCTTCCCGCCGCAACCGGACTGGTTCCGGGACAACCGGGACTTTTCCAACCTTGAATCGGGCCTGCGCCGCGTCGGTTTCTCGGACAAAGACGTGTCCGGTATTATCGGCGGAAACTGGCTCCAGTTCTACGACGAGAGTTTCGGACCTCACACATGAACCACGCATGTCGGTTCATCGGTCCCGAGGATTGGACGGACATGGCATGGCGCAACGGAGGCGGCACCACCTCCGACATCTGCGCGGAGATGCGCGATGGCACCCTGTTCTGGCGACTGAGTACGGCCATCGTCGATCGGGATGGACCGTATTCGGTCTTTCCCGGACTGACGCGGATCAGCACAGTAATCGAAGGCCGAGGCACAAGGATCGCGAAAGCTGGCACGGATGACTGGCACGAGATTGCCCCCCTCGTCCCGACCAGCATCGACGGAACCCGGCCAATCGAAGGGCGCCTGGTGAACGGCCCGGTCCGTTACCTGAACCTGTTCTTTGACCCTGTGCGTCTTGCGGGACGGGTCTCGGTCATTCGGCTGAATGGCAGCGTGAGGTCAGAGAATGCGCCCAGTGCGATTTTCTGTGTCGTAGGAAGATGTGCAATCGCCACATCACCAAGGTTCTCGATCAATGCCAAGACCCTGGCCATGGACATCCCGGCGAGAACGCTCCTCACCGGAGCCGCAACCCTGCTGTCTGTGGTTCTGCACCCCACCTGAACCTTGACCACAGGGCCAATCAGCCCCGTGCAGGATGTTCGCAGCCCGAATGGGGCCGGAACACAAGGTCGGAAGGGATCCCCGCCCCTTCCGACCTTCATTGTCATGGCCATGTACCTGCGGCTTTGTCTGCCAGTGTGCTCGCCAGCACGCGCAGTCCGCCTCCGAACAGCATGTCCAGCGAAAAGGCGATCGGCAGGGCAATCAGGATGCTCGATCCCCAGACATGCAGCCATTTCCAGGAGAGGCCGAACTCCAGCCAACTGAAGACCCCCGATAGCGCCGCGGACATGAACAACGACATGACCAGCGATCCGACGATCCGGTGAAGGCGCTCAGGATTTCGCATGTCAGGCAGCCTCCAGCACGGCGAGGGCCTTTGCCGCGGCGGTCAGCTCGTTCAGGGCGTTCCGCTCCGTGACGCGCCCTGTCGCGGTATCAAACACCTCATGGAAACTGGGCACGGAAACGGCCGCCTTCAGGTCCACACCAAAGAACCGGGCAGAGCCTTTGGCCGAAGCCAGCACGCTGGCCGCGCCACCGGGACCCGGAGAGGTCGAAAGGAAGACGGTGGGCTTGTCCTGGAATACTTTCTGATCGATCCGACTGGCCCAGTCGAAGAGGTTCTTGTAGGCGGCGGAATAGGATCCATTGTGTTCGGCAAAGGAAACAATCACGCCGTCAGCGGTCCCGATCTTGTCGAAGAACGCCTTGGCCGCCGGGGGATGGCCGATCTCTTTCTCCAGATCTTCGCTGAAGATCGGCAGCTCGTACTCTCTCAGATCCAGGACTTCGACCTCGGCCCCCGGGACAAGTGTTGCGGTGAAATGCGCCAGCGCCTTGTTGATGGACTCTCTGGAGTTGCTGGCACCGAATGCGATGATTTTCATGGGTGGTCTCCCGTCTGTATTCAAAGGTTCCACTGTTTGGCCCGGTCGAGGCGGCATCCGCCCTGCGTTTCCAGCACAGGGCAAACACCGCCTCCCCGGACTTGCCGGAATTGGTCAGGGACCTTGGCAAGGGTCTGGCCGACGACATTGTGCTTGAGCTCGGCGACCGAATAGTCGCGGACGCCGGTCATCAGTCCTACCTGGTGATCGACAAGAACAAGCGCGGTGTTGTGCTGCGTCATCGGTTCGGGGTTGGAATAGGTCATTGGAGTTTCCTTTTCTTTGGTAGGATGGATGGGAGTTCTGTTCCGCAGGACGCTGCGGTTCAGTCGATGGAGCCAAGCTTTCCGGCCGCGTGGGCGGCGATCACCGCGTCCAGCTGCTCGGCATCGCTCATGGCGAAAGGCCCCTTTTGAACGAAGGGTTCGCGCAAGGGTGCCCCGCCAAGCAACACGGCCTGGCCGCCTTTGTCGCTCAGCAGGCGGATCTCCTCGGCACCGTGGCTGGCCAGCGCTGTATCGCCGCTCAATCGGTGACGGGTGCCGTCAAGCTCGACCTCGACCTCGCCGCGGATGAGATGCAGCCAGGTGGCCTCTCCGGGATCGGCGCGATGGGTGAAATTACCGCCCGCCGGCAAGACGATATCGAGGATGGTCAGGGGCAAGGCGGGCGGGATGGCCCCGGTGACGCCGTTGCTCTGGCCGGTCATCACCCGCACCCGGTGGCCCGGGCCTTCGATCAGCGGCATCTGTTTGGCGGGCACATGGCGCGCGTCAGGCGCCTCCAGCTTTTGCGCGGCCGGCAGGTTGACGAAGATCTGCAACGCATGTGTCCGCGACCCCGGCGTCGGCGCCTCGTCATGCACCGCCCCTCTGGCCGCCTTCAGCCAGTAGAGATCGCCCGGCGCCAGGTCGATGTCGTTGCCCAGCGAGTCTCGGTTGCGAAAGCTGCCGGTGCTGTCCTCGAACAGCACGCTGACCGCGGACAGCCCGGCATGAGCATGGGGTGCAAATGTTGGCTCGGTCATGGTGAAATGATCGACCATGATCAGCGGATCCATCAGTCCGTCGAGCTGGCGGTGGATGAAGCTGAGTGCCTCGAACCCCGTGCCCCGGGTCATCTTCTCCCCATGCTGAACCGCGGTGATCGCGGTGCCGGGGTCCTTGTCGGGAACTTTGTGTTGCATGGTCATGTTCGCCTCCTTTGCTGAACATGAACCTACAAACGGGACACGGATCCGAAAATCCGTTGATTTCGGAACCCTTCGTTCTGTATTTGGAACGAGAACAACTACGGAGAAGGTCGGGCAATGGATCTCAACCAAGCCTACTACCTTGTGCATGTCGTCGAGAAACAGGGCTTCTCGGCCGCGGCACGGACGCTCGGCATACCCAAGTCACGGATCAGCCGACAGGTTAGGACCCTCGAAGAGGCTCTTGGCACGCGCCTGTTGAACCGGGATTCACGGCACATGTCCCTTACGGAAGCGGGAGAGGCCTATTACCGGCATGCCAGGATGGCGCTGGACTGCATGGCAGCCGCCGAAGCAGCGGTGCGCAAGGACAGGGACGTCCTGGAAGGCGCCGTCACGCTATCCTGTTCGGTCGGTGTCGCGCAGTTTGCGCTTAGCCACATCCTGCCGCGTTTTCTGGCCGAGAATCCGCGCGTCGTTCTGCGGCTCCAGGCCTCGAACGACTATGCCGACATGATCGGCGACGGCATCGACCTCGCCATTCGCGGCCATGTCACGCTGCTGCCGGACTCCGGCCTGATCCAGCGACGTATCACGGATGTCCCCTGGCACCTGTTCGGTGCCCCGGATCTTGCTCACGAGATCGGAACCGGAGCAGCGCCGACGGACTTGCAGGGTCGGCCGGGTCTCGCGCTGGGGTGGCGACCCGGTGGCAATTCGTGGTCGCTGCAAGGACCCGGCGGCAGCACCGCCTCGGTTCCATACGCCGCGCGGATGCGCAGCGATGACATGGTCTCGTTGAAGCAGGCGGCCGCGGCAGGACTCGGCGTGGTGGCCCTGCCGGCCTATGTCTGCGCCGAGGATGTTTCGGCAGGGCGGTTGAGCCGCCTTCTTCCGGACTGGACCGCCGGGTTGCCGGAGATCAGCCTGCTGATGCACGAACGGCGGGGCAACCCGCCACAGGTGGACGCACTCGCCGCCTTTCTGCGCCGCGAATTGCCGGATGCCATGAACGGTACCGGAAGCTGAAAAAGGTGACTTCGACAAGAGCGTCACGAGACCGGGTGCAGACGTCCTCGCGGATGTGGCAAGATGCCGGGAATCCTCACCCCCGTCATGTCTACAGGCAGCGCGGGCAGAGAGCTTGCACCCGTATGGAGAAGGCACATGGCCGATAAATCCCCCCCATCGACAAAGGTGACCTCCAGCCATTGGGGCGCGTTCGAGGTGGACGTGGAGGGCGACCGGATCGTCGCGACCAGAGGGTTTGCCAAGGATCCGCACCCCTCGCGCATCCCCGACATTCTCCCGTCGGCTGTCCATCACAAGACCCGCGTCACGCGCCCCTCGATCCGGCGCGGCTGGTTGGCGGCGCGGGAACGTGGCGGACGGGGGGAACAGGAGTTTGTCGAACTGCCCTGGGACGAAGCGCTGGACATCGCGGCAGCAGAGATCGACCGCGTGCGCCACCACCACGGCAACGAGGCAATTTTCGGTGGCTCCTACGGGTGGGGATCGGCCGGTCGCTTTCACCATGCCCAAAGCCAGGTCCACAGGTTCCTGAATTGCATCGGAGGGTATGTCGCCTCCTTTGGCAGCTACTCGACCGGATGTGCACAATCCATCATGCCGCATGTGCTGGGCGTGAACTTCCTTCAGTTGCTTTACGAGCACCAGGACGGATGGCAGACGATCCACGACAACACCGAGACCCTGGTGATGTTCGGCGGCATCAACCCGAAGAATTCGCAGGTCAGCATGGGCGGCATCACCGAGCACGAGACTGCCGGCTGGTTCGATCGCATTGCGGCCAAGGGCACGCGATGCATCAACATTGGTCCGCAACGCACAGACGCGCCCGATGGCAGTGAATGGATGCCCCTCCGGCCCGGATCTGATACCGCATTGATGCTGGCGCTGGCCTATGTGCTCGAGGAAGAAGGACTGGTCGATCGCGGCTTTCTGGCAAGCCACACGGTTGGTTACAACAGGTTCCGGCCCTACCTGTTGGGCGAAACTGACAGCGTGCCCAAGACGCCTGACTGGGCGTCGCCCCTGTGTGGCGTGGGCGCCGACACGATCCGCGCGCTCGCGCGCCGCATGGCCTCGACCCGGACGCTGATCACCGTGGCCTGGTCGCTGCAGCGCGCCGAACATGGCGAGCAGCCCTACTGGATGTCGGTTGTCCTTGCGGCGATGCTTGGCCAGATCGGCCTGCCGGGCGGTGGCGTCGGATATGGCTACGGAGCGATCGGCGGCGTGGGCAAATCGCTCGTTGGGCTGCGCGGCATGACCTTCCCGCAACTGTCGAACCCGGTCGAGGAAACGATCCCGGTGGCGCGTATCGGCGACATGCTCCGCAATCCCGGGCGCCCCTACGAGTTCAACGGCCAACGCAGGACATACCCCGATGTCCGGCTGATCTACTGGGCGGGAGGCAATCCCTACCATCATCACCAGGATCTCAACGCCTTGCACGAGGCATGGCAGCGGCCCGAGACGATCATCGTCAACGATCCGTGGTGGACGGCGACCGCCAAGCGCGCCGACATCGTCTTTCCCGCCACGACCCCCTACGAACGTGAGGATATCGGTCGCACCAACTTGGACGACTACCTGTTTCATATGCCCCGGCTGATCCCGCCCGTGGGTCAGGCCCGCGACGACTACGACATCTTCAGCGGCCTCGCGGAACGCTGTGGCGTGGGTGACCAGTTCACCGAAGGTCGCAGTGCCGAAGAATGGATCGAAAAGCTCTACGCGGGATACCGGGAAGCGGCGGCGCATGTCGGTATCGACGTGCCCGAACTGGATACCCTGCGAGAGCGCAACTGGATAAAGCTGCCAATCAAAGCCGAAGGACCGAACCGCACGTTCTTTGCGCCTTTCCGCGAAGACCCCGAGGCGTTCCGTCTGGGCACTCCGTCCGGGCGGATCGAGATATTCTCGGACACCATAGACAGCTTCGGCTACGACGATTGCCCCGGCCATCCGGTCTGGTTGCCGCCGTCGGAATGGCTGGGCAGCGCCACCGCGGCGACGCCCCTGCACCTGGTTTCTCCCCAGCCGGGCGACAAGCTTCACAGCCAGCTTGAGTCCGCGCTTGCCGATGTCGAGGGAGCACGGCCCGAGACCCTCGTCATCCATCCCGACGACGCAGCGACTCGCGAAATCAGCACCGGCGACCTGCTGCGGGTCTACAACGCGCGGGGCGCCTGCCGCGCCCGGGCGTCGGTATCGCGCGACATCAATCCGGGCGTCGTGGCCCTGCCGACAGGGGCATGGTTCGGCGACCCGGGCGGCAACATCGACCCCGATGGCAACCCCAATGTCCTGACCTTGGACAAGGGCACCTCTCGGCTTGGCCAGGGATGCAGCGCCCATACCGCCCTGGTGCAGGTTGCGCGGCTTTGAACAGGCCAAAGCGCATGGCGTTCTCCACCTGCGAGTCGGCCCCGGCTGTGGCCATTTTGTTCGTCTCGGACTGAGAGCAGGCCCCCGCGCGATCAACGCCGCCGGGAAAATACACCTTGGAACAGAATAGAGAGAGGGGCCGGCATGACCGGTCCTCTCCCTCCCCGGCCTAGGATCGCGCGCGACGGCCCGTCCCAATGCCAGTTGCGCTGGCCACTTCGTCCGGCGCGGTTTCCAGCGACAAGGCGATCTGACGGTCGGTTGCCTTGGCGATCAGCCCAGGGTCGTGACTGACCAGCAGCACCGCAATCCCCTTGGTCCTTGCAAGATCGGTCAAGAGGCGCATGACCTGCTGTTGCGTCAGGGGATCGAGGCGAGAGGTCGGCTCGTCTGCGAAGAGCAACACCGGGTCCAGCAACAGCGCGCGAACGATGGACAGGCGTTGCAGCTCACCGCCCGAGACCGCATCGGGGCGGCGATCCAGCAGGGCGGGTTCAAGCCGCAGCTTTTCCAGCAAGGGGGGCAGCCGGTCGGCAGGGATCCGGTGCAAGGACATGAGATCTTTCAGCGCCCTGCCAAGCGAGAGCTTGGGCGCAAAGGCCGCCGGAGGGTCCTGCCACAGCTTCTGAAACCTCTCGCGCGCCAGGCCGGCTCCGCGCAGGACAGTGCCCGCCGCCGGCGCCGTGATGCCAAGCAACGTGTCCCCAAGCGACGATTTCCCGACGCCGGACGGGCCACAGAGACCGACGACTTCGCCGGCACGCAGCGACAGGTCCATCCCGTCGATCAATCGGCGTCCGCCGCGCGCCACCGACAGCCCCCGTGCCGTCAGAACAGGCGCACCGGCTTGTGCCGCGGGTTTGTCCGGCCAGTTGCGCGGCTGGGCCGCGACAAGTTCGGCGGTGTAGGACTCCGAGGGGCACCGCAGCACCTGTGCGGCCGGGCCGCGTTCCACGAGGCGCCCGTTGCGCAACACCAGGATCTCGCCGCCAAGCGCCTCGGCCAGGTCAAGGTCATGGGTGATCGTCAGCAGCGCCCCGCCATCCCGCGTCACGCTTTTCAACCGCCGGGCAACCTCGTCCCGGCGGGCGATGTCGAGACCCTTGGTCGGTTCATCGGCCACGACGATCCTTGCGCCACCGGCCCGCGCGGCGGCAATGGCCAGGCGCTGCGCCATGCCGCCCGACAGTTCAAAGGGGTAGCGGTCTGCCGCCTCGTCAAGGTCCAGCGCCGCCAGATCCGCCTGCGCCGCAGCCTCGGGGTTCGCCTGTCCGGTGACGAGGGCATGGACCTCTGCCACCTGCTGCCGCGCCCGCATCAGGGGATCGAGCGCGCGCCAGGGTTCCTGTGGCAGGACGGAAATCACCTTGCCCCAGAGACCGGCCAGCGCCTGCGGATCGTCGAGGGCCACGTCCTGCCCGGCAATGCGCAGCCCTCCCGAGGCGCTCAGGTCTTTGGACAAGGTGCCCAGGATCGCCTGCGCAAACAGGCTTTTGCCCGATCCCGTTTCCCCGATCAGGGTCACGCATTGCCCCGGTTCGATCGCCAGCGAGATCGGTGCAACCATTGTCCCCTGCCCCGAGGTGACGGTCAGGGTCTCTGCATGCAGCACTGTCATGCTTTTGCTCCTCCGGCGATCAGGGTCAGGGCCAGCAAGGTGGCCAGGGTCGCAATCACAGGCTGCAGCAACGCCCAGGGCGCCTCGCGCCAGTAGGGCAGCAGTTCGACCATCATCAACCCCAGTTCAGGGGTCGGCGCACGGACGCCGACTGAGACGAAGCCAAGCGCGGCAATGCCCATGACGACGGCGGCAAAGGTCAGCGCCAAGGTCGCGCGCAGGACCGGGGCCAGTTCGGGCCAGAGATGCGTGCGGAAGATGTAAAGCGGACCAAAGCCCAACAGTTGCGCCGCCTCGACCGCGGGCGAGGCGATCTGCGACCGGATCGTGGCACGGGTCAGGCGAAAGATCTCGACCCATAGCGTTGCCGACAGACCTGCCCAGAACGCCAGCGGCTGGTTCGGCAGGATCAGCCCCGCGATCAGCACGATCAGAAGCGCCGGCAAGGCCACTACGGAATCCGCGAAGAGCACCAACGCCCTGTCGATCCAGCCTCCGCGCCAGCTTGCCAGAGCACCAAGAGCGACACCGATCAGCGCCGTCGTGACCAGCGTCACCAGCGCAATCGACAAGGACAGCCGCAGCGCCGCAGCCATCCGCGCCGACATGGACCGCCCCAGGTGGTCGTAGCCCAGCCATCCGTCCGCCGAAGGTGGCTGTAGCGATTTCATCAGGCTCTGGCTGACCGGATCCGCACCGCTGATCAGGGGCAGACCAAAGGCAAAGCTCAGAACGGCAGCAAAAATAACCGTCCCCGCAAGGCGCCCCGTCATCGCGTCGCCTCCCTTGGGTCCAGCAGCCGTGCGGCGACATCGGCCAATGCATTGACCAGGACAAATGCCAGCCCCATGACCAACGCAGTGCCCTGCACCATCGGAACGTCGCGGTGAAACACCGCGTGCACAAGCGCGTGTCCGATCCCCGGCCAGCCAAAGATCGTCTCGACCACGACAACGCCTTCCATCAGGGCGACGAATTGCGCGGCGATCAGCGTCAGCACCGGAACGGCGACATGGCGCAGGCCGTGGCGTCGGACCACCTGGGGCTCGGTCATGCCTTTCCAGCGGGCAAACCGCCACCAGTCAGAGCCACGCGCCTGAACCACCGCCTCGCGGGTGATCCGCGTGGTATTTGCCGCCAGTCCCAGCGCAAGCGTCAGTCCTGGCAGGATCATGTGGCGCAACTCTCCGTGTCCGGCGGCGGGCAAGAGACCCATGCCGATGGAAACCGCGACGATCAACACCAGGCCCAGCAGGAATTGCGGCGTCGCCTTGAAGACCGAGGCCATCAATACCGTGGCCCGGTCCAGGACACTGCCGGGGCGCAGGCCGGCGAGCAGGCCCAGGGGCGGGCCGATCACCAGCGACAGGACAATCGCGATCCCCGCAAGTTGTGCCGTGGCCCCCAACTGATGCGCGATCTCGGCACTGACGGCCTCTCCGGTCACAAGCGACCGGCCCAGATCGCCGCGGAACAGGCCCGCGATCCAATCGAAGAAGGCCGACAGGTCCGAAGGATCGCCGATCTGCGCCCGCACCAGTTCGGCGTTTTCAGCGGTGACATTGTCATAGCCGAACCGGGCCGCGGCGATGCGAAAGATCATGTCTCCGGGCAAGGCGCTCATCATCAGGAAACTCAGGACACCGACAAGGATGGCCACCATCCACGCCTGGGCCAGACGCCAGCCCAAAGGCCTTGCAAGTGTCGCGATCATTGCGACCAACCGACTTGCGACAGGCCAAGGGTCCGCTCGAACGGATCGACCACCACGCCGGTCACCTTGTCCGAGACGGTCATGGTCAACTGGTACCAGGCAATCGGCAAGACCGGCAGTTCGGCATGCAGCGTCGCGACCAGTTTATCACGCGTCCCTTCGTCTGCCGAACCGGCGGCAAGCGCCTTGACCCCTGCGGTAAATGCCTCGTTCGACCAGCCCATCGCGCCCCAGTCGCCGCCCGGCGCATAGTCCTGCAACAGCGTTCCGACCGGATCGGGCACCAAGGCGAAGTTGCGCGCGAAAAGGGCCGTCGACAGGGAACCATCCCCATGTTTCGCCGGGATTTCCGAGAAGTTTGTGGAGTTGATCACAGGCCGGGCGCCGATCGCGGCGAACTGCTGTTCCAGGACGGCGGCGACAAGCGGCAGTTCGGGGCGGTCGGGATAGGTCAGGATCTCGATTTCCATTCGCTTGCCGTCCCTTTGCAGGATGCCGTCGGCATCCGGGGTCCAACCGGCCTCGGCCAGGACCGTCCTTGCGGCCTCGGGGTCATAGGCCAGCGGGGGCAGTTCAGGATCATGCCAATCGGCCATGCCCGGCGGAAACATCTGCGTGGCCCCTTCGGGGAACCGCAGCACCGCGCGGGCAATGCCGGCCCGGTCGATCGCCAGGCTCAGACCCTTGCGTGTTTCCACGTCAAAGACAGCGCCATTGACCTTCAGCATCAGAACCCGCGGGATCGGAACAGAGATCACGGACAGGCCATCGGCACGGTTCAGCCGGGTGACAGAGGCCGGATCAAGTGTCAGCGTGATGTCGGCATCCCCGCTTTCGGCCATCAGGGCCCGGGTCTCGGACCGGCTGATCCCGTGGTAGACCGCATCGGCGATCACCGGCGCCTGCCCCCAGTAATCGGCAAAGGCCGCCACCGCCATCTTGTTCGGCGGGGCATAGTCCGTTACGCGATAAGGCCCGGTTCCGATGGCGCTGGTCACGCTGCCATCCTCGGCGATCGCGGCGGGCGCGATGATGGCCGAACGGTACTCGGCCAGCATGGACGGCAGCATTGCAAAGGGTTCGCTCAACGTGATCTGAACGGTCATGTCGTCGAGCGGCGCGATTTCCTGGATCGGCGCCTTGGCAAGCAAGCCGCCATTGCCACGCGACCGTTCCAGCGACTGCGCGACCGCCGCCGCATCCATCTTGCTGCCGTCATGAAAGGACACCCCGTCCCGCAGGACAAAGCGCCAGGACAGCCCATCCTCGGCCACGGTCCAGGACGTCGCCAAACCGGGCAACAGCGCCCCGGTGGCATCGGCATCCACCAGTGTTTCGGTCACGTCCATCTTGATGAGAATATTGCCCGATTGCACCGGATCCGGCCCTTTCAGTTCAAAGGGTGCGACCACGTCGAGCACCCCTTCGGTCGCAAGGGCGGGCAAGGCGGCGCCGGACATGAACAAGGCAAGGGAGAGAGTTCGGAACATTGACGTCTCCTGATGATTGACTGAGGTCCCGGGGATGTCGACACCGCAAGACCCGGAGCTGGCGAAGGGCAAAGGCGTCAGCTTGCCGCCTCGCTGATTGCGGCTTTTAATACGTTATAACATCACACATACAAGCCCAAATTCACGGCGACCGGTTCTTCCAGTGTAATGCAGTCCCTGCCGGGGAACGCGTGCCGGAGTAGCGCAGGGAAGGGCCTCGCCGCTGACACGAACCGCCTCCAACAAAGGCCCGCCGGATCGAAGGCCAAGGGACCGGCACCTCGGCGGAGAGACGCTGCGGAATCGAGGACCCGACCATCCGGCCCTGAAAGACACGCACCAACATGGAGTGAGTCGCCCGCACCAATAAGGGCCATTTCCATTGGCACGAAGGCAGTTCGGCGCGGAAACGACATGCATCCGGATAGGACTGATCTGGCGGATCGCTTCGTCCTCCGTCAAGTAAGGGACCGAGTCAGGCAGCAGTGGACTGTTTCATGATCAAGGACTTTTCGTTTTCGGCACTCAACATGGGCGTGTTGGCTGCCTTCGTCGGCTACGCGGCCTCTTTTGCGATCGTTCTGGCCGGGCTGACGGCGATGGGCGCCTCGGACACCCAGGCGGCCACGGGCCTGTTCTTTGCCACCATCGGCATGGGGATCTGCAGCATCTGGTTGCCGATTGTCACCCGCACCCCCGCCGCCGTGGCATGGTCGACGCCCGGGGCCGCATTCCTGGCCGCCACGACCATGCTCGCCGGAGGCTTCGGCGAGGCGGTGGGCGCCCTGATCATCTGCGCCGCGCTGATCGTGCTGACAGGTATCGTTCCCAGCCTGGGCCGCGCTGTCGCCGCGATCCCCAAGCCGATCGCGAGCGCGCTGCTGGCCGGGGTTCTCCTGAAACTCTGCCTTGCCCCCGCGCTTGCGATCGGGAACATGCCTCTTCTGGTCCTGCCGATCGTCGTGGCCTGGGTCGCGGGCCTGGCCTGGAACCGCATGGCCGCGATGCCCCTGGCTGTGGTCGTCTTCGTTCTGGTACTCTTGCTGTCGGTCGACCCATCGGCGCGTCCCGACGCAGCGCCTGTCAGCTGGGGTCCCGTCCTCGATATCGTTCCGCCCAGCTTCTCTCTGCAATCGGCGATCTCGGTGGCCTTGCCGCTCTATCTGATCACGATGGCCGGGCAGAACATTCCGGGGTTCGCGGTGCTCGAGCTGAACGGCTATGGCGTCAATCGCCCCTTCCTGCTGCGGAGCACCGGCATCGTCAGCCTGCTCATCGCCCCCTTCGGCGCGATCCCGGTCAACATGTCCGCGATCACCGCCTCGATGATGGCCGGAGAGGACGCCGGACACGACCCGGCGGGTCGGTACTGGTCCGCCATCGTCTCGGGCGTCTGCTATGTCGCCCTTGCCTTTGCCGCGACAGCGATCACCGCGCTGGCCAGCCTGGCCCCGACAGAGGTCATCACGGCCGTTGCCGGGCTGGCGCTGATCCCGGCCTTTGTCGCCGCGACAACCGCCGCGTTTGCCCGCGCGGACCAGCTGGAGGCCCCTGCCCTGACCTTCCTGATCGCCGGAAGCGGGATGTCCCTGCTGGGGATCAGCGGCGCGTTCTGGGGTGTTCTTGCGGGCGTGGCAATCTGGGGCCTGAAGGCGCTGGTCAATCGGGAACAGACCACCCGAGAGTGATCGCTTGATCCCCAGGCATCAACGGCTTGATCGAAGATGGCGCCGGCGGCTGCTTCTCATGCCTCGATCTCGCGGCAGCAAGCCAGCGCAACGGCGGTCGGCGCGCAGACGCCACCGGCTGCCTTCAGATTGCGCGGTGATCACTCTGGCGTATCGAAGGTCAAGCGATTGTCGAAAGGCCGGAAGAAAACCCGCCGGCTTGGGTCTGGCGACTGTCGGAGCTTTGTCAGGTTCCGCGACACGCAAGTTTCCGGAACACTGCGCACTGGTAGGACCGCCGGACCGCGCTTGGTTAGTTCTTTACACGCGGTTGCAATCACCCCTAGTGTTTCAACCAATTGTAATCAAAATCGGAAACAGGAAGACATCTCATGGCAGACCCATTTCTCGGACAGGTCACGATTTTCGCGGGGAACTTCGCGCCGCGCGGATGGGCATTCTGCGACGGGCAGTTGCTGCCGATCAGCCAGTACAGCGCGCTTTTCTCCCTCTTGGGAACCATCTACGGCGGTGACGGCCGGACGACATTCGCCCTGCCCGACCTGCGTGGCCGGATGCCGATCGGGCCGCGTCAGGGGGCCGGGCTTTCCTTCTATCGCGAGGGAGAGAGAGGCGGCGCCGAGAGTCGGACGCTGACCATCAACAACTTGCCCTCGCACAACCACACGGCCACGGCCCAGATGCGCGCCGAGAGCCGCAACGGATCGCTTCCAGATCCGTCCGGCAACATCCTCGCCGCAGGCTCGAACATCTTCCGACCGAATTCGCCGGTCGAAGACGTCACCATGGATCCCGCCGCCGTGGCGGTCGAAGTGCAGAACACCGGCGGCCAGCAGTCCTTTGACATCATGAACCCCTATCTCGCGATCAACTACATCATCGCGCTGCAGGGCATCTTCCCGTCGCGTAGCTGATACCCGGCCGGACCAGAAAGGAGAACGCCATGAGTGTTCTGTTGACAGTGTCGCGCCGGGCCGTGCTTGCGGGCAAGGCCGCGCTTGCGGGGCTGGCTGCCCTGCCGGGGGCGGCGCTTGCACGCGGGGACGCAGCCGCGCCCGACGCCTTGCATGGCGGACCGGCAGAACGGGCCGCCGACGCGCTGCGCCCACCGCGCTGGCACGACGCCACCGCCGAGGAGCTGAGGCCGCTGGTCGGTGACAGGTTCCGGGTCTCGACGCCCCGGCATGGAGACATGGTGCTGCGGCTCAAGGCGGTCGAAGCCGGTCATTCGGGAATGGATCGCCCCGCCCACCTGCCCCGCCGCGAAAGCGTGACCGCGATCTTCGACAGTCCCGACAGCGCCCCCCTGGTGGCCGATGGTGACGGGCTGCATCGGGTCTGGCATCCGCGTATGGGCGCGGCCGACCTCTACATGACCGCCGTGCCGCGCCGCTCGGGCGGTGCCGACATCGAGATCGTGCTGAACTGAGCGTGGTTTCGCAACGTCCGGGATTGCGCCCGGTCCGCGAGGCGGACCGGGCCTTTCTCATCAGCCTCTACAGGGAAACACGCGACGACCTCGCCGCCCTGCCCTTGCCGCCCGCGGCATTGACCCAGATGCTGGTAATGCAGTTCGACGCACAGGCACAATCCTACGAACGGGGCTTTCCCGGTCACCACTGGGACATCATTTTGCACCGCGATACACCCGTCGGACAAATTCGGGTTCTGCGCGGCACGGACGAATTCGTCGCCATCGACCTGTCGCTGTTGGCCGCGTCCCGTGGCCGGGGCATCGGCAGCCACCTCTTGCGCAACCTCCAGCAAGAGGCCCGAACCGCTGGCCTGCCGCTGAAATTGAGCGTCGAACACAGAAACACCCGCGCCCGAGCGCTGTACGACAGGTTGGGCTTTGTTGCGGTCAAAGACCTCGGGGCGCACCTCGCGATGTGCTGGCCTTCCACGGCCAGGCCCTAGCTGAAGCTGATCTGATAGCGCGTCTCGTCTCCGACCTGCGCGAAGGGAGACAGGAACAGGGCCGTCTCTCCGAGCCCCGGCAGCGACATCGGCCAAGTTCCCTGCTCGAGGATCGGCGACAACGGCCCGACAAGGGTCAGCGTGAACGGCGCGCGCATTCCCTCTTCGGGGGCATCTCCCGTGGATTGGACACGCGTGATGCGCAGCGGCAGCGGACCTTCGGAGGTGGTCACGGTAATCGGCTCTCCGATCAGCGGCTCGAAACTCTCGGGCGACAGCGTGGCAATGTCCATTCGGCACAGACTCCGGGCAACAGGCGACTTCGTCACCGTTCTTGCAACCTTATGGGGGCTTTTCAAGTGATGTGGGACCGCATATGACTCAACTGACAGGTATTCTAGAAACTCTTGAAAATTTGGCGCGAAACAAAGGGCGGAAATCATGGCGGAATTCGAATTCGACTTCGGGGCGACAGGGGCCGCTACGGGCGCAACCGCATCGCTCAACCTGACCGACGAAGGCGTGAATTTCACACTCAGCACCTCGGGCAACGGGGCAGACACGAGTATCATCCAATTTCCGAACCTGGGCGCGGACGGTTACATCTCGCTTACCGGGAACAACCTTGCACAGCCCTTTACCCTTGATGTGACTGCCGGGAATCCCAGCGGCTCGTTCTTCGCGGGCAACGGCTTGCAGTTGGAAATCGGGACCTTCGTGCTTGGCAACTGGGATGTCACCTTTGTCGCCTCGAACGCCGCCGATAATGCGCAGTTCACCAATGTGACCACAGGGCAGGTCATCGATCTTGGCTCCACGTCCACCGTCTTTAACGAGATCCGGTTTACCCCGAACTCTGCTGGGGGCATCCTGACCATCGATCGGCTGGACGCCACGCTGCTGTGCTTCCTCGAGGGGACAAAAATCGCCACGCCCGAGGGCGAAAAGGCGGTCGAGGAGCTGCAGGCCGGGGACGTGGTGCGGACCGCCGATGGTGGCACCACCACCGTGGAATGGCTGGGCCGTCAGCCCATCGATACGACCCTGTCGAACCCGGCAAAGACAAACCCGATCCGAATCCGCGCCGGTGCGCTGGCCGACAATGTGCCCGCGCGCGACCTGCTGGTCTCTCCCGACCACGCCATCGGCATCGACGGCTACCTCGTGAATGCCTCTGCCCTGATCAACGGCACAACCGTGACACGCGAAGCGCGTATGCCGAGCGAGGGTTTCACCTATTTCCACGTCGAGACCGGCACCCATGAACTCCTGCTGGCCGAGGGCTGCGCCGCGGAAACCTATGTCGATTTCATCGGTCGCGACGGGTTCGCCAACGGTGCGGAACGCCTTGCTGCGCCGGCGATCCCGGAAATGGCCGCCCCCCGGATCTCTGCCGCGCGTCACCTGCCACCGGCGATCCGCGAAACGCTGGCACAGCGCGCCGAGGCGCTTGGCCTCACCGTTCGCGCCGCCTGATCGGCCCACTTTTTCGACGTGCATGAAACAGGCGGCCCGCGGAGTGACATCCCGGGCCGTCTTGCCCTTTTCCGCCCCCCAACAGGAATGCCAGCCATGACAGCGACCACCGCGCCGACCGACGCCGCCGCCCTGGAGGCCGTCAACGAGGAAATCGCCCGCATCACCCGCCACCAGAACGCCGGCCGGTTCAATGAGGCGGGCGAGGCATTGGAGCGCCTGTTGGAACAATACCCCGGCCACCCGAGACTGACGCATCTCAAAGGGTTGAACCTGGCCCGCAGCGGCGATGCCGAAGCGGGGATGAAGCTGCTGGAAGACGTGGTCGCCCATCAGCCCGATGACGCGGCGGTGCTGGTCGATCTCGGCACCTTGCTGGCACAGTCGGGTCGCATGGAAGAGGCTCGCGCGCATTTCGAAACCGCCGCCGAGGCGGCACCGAACTACGCCCTGGCCCATGCCAACCTGGGGGCGGCGCTGGTGATGGCGCAGGAATACGCCCGGGCCATTCCGCGGTTGGAACGCGCCATCGCGCTGGATGGCTCGGTCCTGGATCTGCACCTGAACCTGGCCCAGGCCCATGTGCGCACCGGCAATTTCCAGCAGTCGGTGGATGCTCTGTTCCGCGCGCTTTCGGTGGATCCGCAATCGGTTGCGGTGCATGTCAACCTTGCCCATGCATTGTATCGCCGCGAACGCCACGAAGCCGCCGAACATCATGCCCGCCGGGCCATTGAACTGGCGCCGAAGGCCGGGGAGGCCTGGCTGCACCTTGGCAATATCCTTGCCGCCGCGGGCCGCATGGACGAGGCCGCCGATGCGCTCCTGACCGCCGCTCGAATGCCGGGCATGGCGCTTTCGGCGCTGGCGCGGCTGGTGACCCTGCGCAAGACCCGGGCCGACAGCCCGGAATGGCAGGGGTTGCAGCAACTGGCCAACCGGGTGGACACCTTGCCGGACGAGGCAGGTGCCACGCTGGAATTCGCGCTTGGCAAGGGCTGCGATGACCTGGGCGACCATGACAGGGCCTTTGGCCACTACGCCGAAGCCAACCGACTGAGCCGCAAGCTGTATCCCTATGACCGGCAGGCCAATACAGAGCGTGCCGAACGCATGCGCGCGCTGGTCACGCCCGCGCTTTTGCAGCGCCACGAGACGGCCGGGCTCGCGGGCGTCGAACCGATCTTCGTTTGCGGAATGCCGCGCTCGGGCACCACGCTGATGGAGCAGATGCTCTCACGTCACCCAGAGGTACAGGCCGGCGGGGAACTGCCGGCCGCGCTGCGGGCCTTTCATGCCAGCCCACGCATGCGTGCGGTGATGGAAGAACGCGCGCCGGACGACAGCCTGCAGGACGACGATTTCACCAAGCTGGGCGAAGAATACCAGGCTTTCCTGCATCGCGAAGGCCTGCGCAGTGCCCGCGTGACCGACAAGATGCCGGGCAACCAGCTCTATATCGGATTGCTGGCGCTGGCGCTGCCAAAGGCGAACTTCCTGGTGATGCGGCGGCATCCGCTGGATTGCCTTCTGTCGAACTGGGTGCAGAACTTTGGCCGGAACCAGCCGGGATCGACTGACCTGGCGGACCTGGCCGAGGCCTATCGCCAGTTCGACCTGAACACGAAACACTGGACCACCTTGTTGCCCGACCGCGTCCGCGAAGTGCCCTACGAGGCGCTGGTGGCCGATCCCGAGGGAATGGCGCGCGACGTGCTGGGCTTTCTCGGGCTGAATTGGTCGCCCGACGTGCTGGATCACACGGCCTCGTCGCGGCAGGTCAACACGGCCTCGGTGGCGCAGGTCCGCGAGCCGGTCTATGGCACCTCCGTCGCCCGCTGGCGCCGCTACGGAGCACACCTGCGCCCCTTGGCAGAGGCTCTGGGGGATATCCTGACAGAGGAAGAACGGATCGCCTGCGGTCTTTGAGCGGATGGTCTGCGTCGACCTATCGAGTTCGGTCGATCCTGTCATTTCCCGCCCCCGAGGCCAGCGCATGAATGCCTCCCACAGACGTTGGTGACGGCGTCCGGCGCGGCATCGGATGTGTAATTCCCTCTGCCGGGCAGACTGTCGGCCGCCCACATGCGCCAGGAAAGCTCAACGCCCTTCGCAGCGCGGACAAGGCGCCTTGGCGACCCTCGGTATCGCGCCATACCGGGGCCAGCATCGCCTTGACGCTGCCAAGATCCGACAATGGCGCTAACGGCAGAGGAGAGTCACCTAACAGATCAATCCGGAACATCTACGACAGGTACTGGCCGCGCGGCCCGACCTCTTGCGTCTGGGCGCGCTGTTCCGGGAAACCGTCCTGATGGAGGTGGGCCGGGTGAATATTGCCTGACATTCGCCAAGGGCCAGTTCCCCCGGACCCAGCGCCAAGACCCTTGGCGGTTTGACCAGCGCATCGATGCCGTTTTCCAGCCGCACCCGAACCAGCACGAATTCCCGCGTTGAGAACCCAGCCTCGGAAAACCTGTCTTTGCACAGGGCAAGGATCTCGCAGATCGCCCTCTCGCGGAGCAGGTCACCCCCCCGCGGCAAGAGAGTCGCCGATCTGGGCAATGGATTGCGCAATGTCAGAATCCTTCTATCGGTAAGAAGACGTCGCACCTTAGGGCGCCCGCGTTGCGAAGGATCATTCGGCCGCAACCGCCATTTCAGACGCCGCAGGTTTCAGGCGGAAAACGAACTGCATGACGAGGTCTGTGTCAGCGCCACCTGGGCCGGGGTCATGTCGCCGATTAGGCTTTCCTTCAATGCGAACCCCGCATCAATGTCGTGGTGTTCGGTCTGGCCGTCGTAAATCTGGCTGATGAATGGCTGGTGGTCGTCTTTCGAGATCCTGAAATGGATCTGACCGGTCCGCATCGGGTGATGCCCATGCAACAGAGCAACCCACCGGCAGCGCCTTCGCTCGGGTTGCCGGCCACGTCGACGATGCGGCCGGAGACGCGCTTCGTCTTCTGGTCTCCGAGTGTGGGTTTATGCGTGTCCGTCCTGCCTTTGCGTGTGTTGTTCAGTGTCCTGCTCACCAGAACGCCCCGGTCGCGGGTGCTGGAGTCGCCTTCGCCAGCCGCACCGGACTTTGGCGGACAGGAATTCCTTGAAAACATCCATGAAGGCGCGAGAGGCCGTGTCCTCGACGCCCTCGGTGACATCGGGCCGCCCCATGCGATTGACAACGACGATCCCCGCCAGCCGCCGCACCAGCGGCGCCGCCTCTACCAGCTCCTGCCCCGCGAAATGGACGACGATATGCCAGCCCAACCGCGCAATCTTGGCCGCGATCCATTCAAAGACCTCCTGCGGCGTCGCATCGACAATGGCGGCGTTGTCCGCGTCGTGGCCACTGCCCTTCACGTTCACGTTGCGCGCAAAGCCAAGGTGGTCGCGCGGGCCGAACTGCTGGTCCTTGTGTGCATCCACCGCCCCGTCGGGCAGATGGTGGTCCGGTCGCTACGGCGACGGGCGAACGGGCAGATGGCCCGGTGTCATCTCGCTCATGCCTCGGCCTCCTTGGGAAAGATAATTCCATCCATCAACTTGCGCGCGGTCCGCAGCACCTCGGCGCGCGTCACCTCACCACCCTTCAGATGACCAACCACCGTCATCTCGCCGGTCGGGTGTTCCACCGACAGCGCCTTTGGATTGCCCGCTGGCAAGACAGCCAGATAATGGCCCACGGCGCCCTCGGTCAGGCAGGCGGTGGCCACGCTGACGGCCCCCAGCACCCCGATCGCCTTGTGACAGCGGTGCGGGATGAAGCTGCGCGTGGCAATCGCACCACCCGCGCGCGGCGCGCTGACGATGGTCATCTTGGGCACCGATTTCTCTGCCACGTCACCGAGATTCATCAGCGGTCCCGCCGCAAGTCGGATCGCCTCCAGGCGGGCACGCAGGGTTCCATCCGTCTCAAGCACCTCCGGCGCCTCGTCGCCCGCGATGCCAAGGTCCGGCGCCCGCAGCACGACACAGGGCATGCCGTTGTCGATCAGTGTCACCTCGACACCGTCGATGACGTCCGCCACCCGACCACTGGGGAACAGCGCACCGCAACTGGATCCGGCAGTATCACGAAAGGCAATCGGCACCGGCGCCGCCGTCCGCGGAACCCCGTCGATCCGCGCGTCACCGGAATAGACGACACGCCCGCCCGGAGTCGCCACGCGCGCCACCGCCACCTGGCCGCTGTTCTCCATCCAGATCGTCACCGGGGTTTCCTCGCCGCGTATCGGCACCAGCCCGCGCTCGATGGCGAAAGGTCCGACACCGGCCAGGATATTGCCGCAGTTCTGCGCATCCGTGACCAGCGCCCGATCCACGAAGACCTGCAGAAACAGGTAGTCCACGTCGATCCCGTCACGGGCCGAAGGCGCCACCACCGCGACCTTCGAAGTCAGCGGATCGGCCCCGCCCATCCCGTCGATCTGGCGCGGATCGGGCGAACCCATGACCCCGAGCAGAACAGCGTCGCGCGTCGGCACGTCCCGGGGCAGGTCCGAGGCCAGGAAGTACCCGCCCTTCGACGTGCCGCCGCGCATCCACATGACCGGCAGCCCTTCAGACATATTTCAGCCCCTTTTCGGCCAGCCGCCCACGCATGTCGTAGATATCCAGCCCCAGCTCGCCCGAGGCCAACCGCTGCCGCTTGGCTTCTTCGGCATCCAACCGCGCCTGCGCCTTTTCCGTGACCGCCGACGCCTCCACGCGCGGCACCACGCAGACCCCATCGTCATCGGCCACCACGACGTCGCCGGGATTGACCAACGCACCGGCACAGACCACCGGCACGTTCACGCTGCCCGGGGTCTCCTTCACCGTGCCCTGCGCAGAGACCGCCGTGGACCAGACGTGAAATCCCATCGCCCGCAGGTCGCGCGTGTCCCGAACGCCGGCATCGATCACCAGCGCCCGGCAGCCCCGCGCCATCGCGCTTGTCGCCAGGAGGTCGCCGAAATACCCCATGTCGCAGGGGGCCGTGGGCGCCAGCACCAGAACGTCGCCCTCCCGCAACTGCTCGATCGCCACATGCACCATCCAGTTGTCTCCCGGCGGCGCGCTGATCGTCACCGCCGACCCGGCGATCCCCACGTCCTGCTGGATAGGCCGCATGGCCGAGGACATCAGCCCACGCCGCCCCATCGCCTCGTGCACCGTGGCGACACCAGCGGCCCCCAGCTTCGCGGTCAGCGCCGCCTCTGCCCGGACCACGTTCTGCACAACGACACCCATGACGCGCGCCTCCCTGTTTCTTCTCTCTAAAAATACTCAAAACGGGGCGCAGCCCCGGCTCAGCGTCCGACAGGCGGCGTGCCATGCGTGTGGAAGCTCTCGATGGTCTTCAATCCCCAGGCCTGGCCTTTCTTGCGGTCGGCCTCGGTCCAGACCACCGGTTCCCAGTCGGGCGCCAGCATCAGTCGGGCGCCGGCGTTCGCCAATTCAATCCGGTTGCCCGCAGGCTCCCAGGCATAGAGGAAAAAGGATCCCTGGATCGCATGTTTGTGCGGGCCGGTCTCGATGTGGACGCCGTTTTCAAGGTAGATGTCAGCGGCGCGCAGGATGTCCTCGCGCTGGTCGGTGGCATAGGTGACATGGTGCAGGCGCTTCTGCCCGCCACCGCGCTCCTCGGAACAGACAAGATCGTAGGTCTTGTTGTTGCAGGTGAACCAGCACCCGCCCAGGCGCCCGTTGTCCAGCTGGATCAGTTCGGTCACCCGGTGCCCCAGGCAGGTGTCCACGAAACGGCGGAACTCGGACACGTCTTCGCCGAGGAGGTTCACATGGTCGATCCGCCGGGGCGAGATCCCTTGCGCGTGAAACCGGCTGGACAGGTTCTTGAGCGCCGAAGCATCCTCGGGCGGGGCCTGGTACTTCACCGTCTCCCAGTAGAGCTCGAAGACATGGCCAAAGGGATCCTCGAACCGGAAGGCGGGTCCGTGACCCATGTCACCCCCGGTCCAGCCCAACACCTTGTAGTCAGAGGCCTCGATGGCCGCGACGCGGCGCTTTAGCGCCTCGGGCGAGGAGCAGCGATAGGCGACGTGGCCGACGCCCGTCGTCTGGTGCGCGGTGAGTTTCATCGAGTGAAACTCGTAGTCGTCCCAGGCGCGCAGGTAGACGCTGTTCCCTTCGCGCCCAGAGAGTTTCAGCCCGAAGACCCGCGTGAAGAAATCCAGGCTCTCTTCGAACTTGTCGGTGTAGATCTCGACATGGCCCAGGTGCGCGATGTCGAAATTCGGATTTGTCGGTTGGGTCATTGCGGGCCTCATAATTCATCAACGGTACGCGGAAAGATCGACTGATAGCCTTCCGCGTACTGGCAATCTCGCCCGCCGGACTGGCCGCCCGAGTTGCGCTTGAAATGGTTGGCGCGCTGCTGTGCGACGCGGGTGTAATAGTCCCACAGGTGGACCTGCCCCTGCATGCATTCCATCGCCGCGCGCTTCTTTTGCCAGACCGGCGTGATGTCGAGGAAGACATCCGGTTTCCATCCCATCTGCTCTGTCTGGTGCGGCTCGAACAGGTATAGCTGCGGCGCCCCCAGCACCTTTTCGCCCGGATTATGCCCCCAGGCCTGCGCGACCATACGCGCCTCAAGCGCGATCTGGGTCATGTACATATGGTCGGTGTTGTAGGGGTCGTACTTGCTATGGCTCATCATGAAGTTCGGCTGAACCTCGCGGATCAGGTCCACCAGCGCGAACTTGTCCTCCCGCTCCAGATGCAGGGGGTAGTCGCCCAGATCGTAGCAGACCAGGTCATGCGCTCCCAGCGCCTCGGCCGCCGCCTCGGCCTCGCCCCGGCGGATGTCCTTGACCTCCTGCAGGCTCTTGCCTTCCTTCCAGAGACGCGCGCTTTCGCCCCTTTCGCCGAAGGACAGGCAGGCCACAGTCACCTCGTAACCCATCTCTGCATGCAGGGCGATTGCGCCGCCGCAACGCCAGACGAAATCCGCCGCATGGGCCGAAATCACCAGCGCAGTCTTGCTCCCGCTCATGCCGCCTGTTCCTCCTCCGCTTGTGACCGACAGTCTGCCCCCGATGACGGGAAACGGCCAATTCGAAAGGCGCGGAAGTCATGAATTCTTGCTATATCGCACCAGATGTTCGCGGATCAAAACTTGGCGCCCCAGCGCGGGTGCTGATCGTCGATCACAAGCGGGTGGGAATGTTCCCGGTGGCCCTGGAGATGCGGATGATCCAGCGGCAGGTTGTCGTGCCGGTGCGGCACCTCAGCCGGGTCGCCGCCGGGCCAGAGCCGCAGCGCCAGCACCAGTCCGACCGCCCCCAGCGCCGCAAGTCCAAGCAGCGAGGGCACCGTCCCAAGCGCGGTCATCAGCCACCCCGACAGCGGATAGGTCAGCAGCCAACAGGCGTGGCTGAGCGCGAATTGCGCGGCAAAGACCGCCGGTCGATCCTCGGGATGGGCGGAGCGTTTCAACAGCCGGCCCGAAGGTGTCAGCACCGCCGAATAGCCCAGCCCGACGCCCAGCCAGACCGCCGCCAGCAGCTGCCAGTTGAGCCCTGCCAGCCTGATCGCGAAGGCCAGCGCCACCAGTGCTCCGATCATCAGCCCGGCCCCGGCCAGCATCACCGGACGGTCCGCGCACCGGTCCAGAACCCGTGGCAGCGACAGGGCCGCCAGCATGGAGCCCGCGCCAAAGGCGAACATGGTCCAGGCCAGCGCGCTTTCATTCAGCCCCAGTTGCCCGCGTACAAGCACAACCGTGTTCACCAGCACCATCGCTCCTGCCGAGGAGGCCGCGAGGTTAAGGGCCAGCAGACCGCGCAGGCGCGGCGTGGCAAGGTAGATCCGGATGCCCCGTGTCGTCCGGTCGTAGATCCCGCGCCGCGCCCCCGCCGACGGACTGGGCAACAGGACCGAGACCACCAACAACGCCGAGGCGGCAAAGCCCGCGACCGTGCCAAGGAACAGCAGGTTGTAGCTCATGACCGCCAGCAACAGCGCCGCCAGCGTGGGAGAAACGATGTTTTCCAGGTCGTAGGCCAGCCGCGAAAGGGATAGCGCACGGGTATAGCGCGCCTCGTCAGGCAAGACGTCCGGGATCGTCGCCTGGAAGGTCGGGGTAAAACCCGCCGAGGCCGATTGCAGGACAAAGACCAGCGCATAGACCTGCCAGGTCTCGGTCACGAATGGCAGGCACAGCGCCACAGCCGCGCGTACCACGTCCAGTCCGACCAGTAGCGCCCGCCGGTTCACCCGGTCGGCAAAGGCCCCGGCAACCGGCGCGATCCCGACATAGGCCACCATCTTGATGGTAAAGATCGTGCCCAGCACCATGCCCGCACTGTCGCCCGCCAAATCAAAGGCCAACAGTCCCAGCGCCACGGTCGCCAGCCCCGTCCCCAGCAGCGCGACGACCTGCGCCAGGAAAAGGTGCCGGTAGGTTCGGTCCGTGAGGATGTCCAGCATAGGGTCTGCTCCGCGCTTCTGCCCAAATGGCTAGCGCGTCGCACCGCGCCCTTGCAAGAGAGGGCCGCAGCCCCTTGCGACGGTCGCGCCCGGCAGAAAGACTGACCGGAGCAACAGGAAAGCCTCATGCCTCGCATCCTTCAGATCACCGATCCCCATGTCCTTGCCGCCGGATCACTGGCCTATGGTGTCGTCGACACGGGCGCGGCGCTGGAACGCACGGTGGCGGGCATCCGCTCCGCCCTGCCCCGCATCGGCCCCATCGACCTTGTCGTCGTCACCGGCGACCTGGTGGACCACGGGACGGCCGAGGAATACGCCCGTTTCATCGAGATCATGACCCCGCTTAGCCTGCCGCTTTGCGCCGTGCCCGGCAATCACGACGCGCGGGAACCGATGCGAGAGGCCTTCGCCGGCACCGGCTGGCTGCCACGGACCGGCGCTATCCGTTGGCGGCAGGATCTCGACGGCACCTGCGTGATCGGGTTGGACACGCTGGTGCCGGGTGCGCCGCATGGTGCTCTGCGGTCCGAGACGCTGGATTGGCTGGCCGACGAAATGGCGCAGACGGGCCCCGTGCCTCTGATCGTCGCCATGCACCACCCGCCAATCCCCACCGGCATCGTGCAGATGGATCGGCAGGGCCTCGAGGCGCCCGAGGCCTTGCAGGCAGTCCTGGAACGGCACCCCGGTCCCGTTCGAATCATCGCGGGCCATGTGCATCGGCTGGTCATGGGCAGCCTTGGGACGGTCCCGGTGGTCACCGGCCCCGGCACCTCGCACGCCGTCACGCTGGATCTGCGCGCCGCACGGTCGGCAACCTTCGACATGGAACCGGGCGGCGTGCTGATCCACGAGGCCGGAGCGGCGGGCATTCGAAGTCATCTCTTGCCGCTGGGCGACTGGTCCGGCCCGCACCGCTTTTCCGGCCGAGGTCAGGCCTGTCCAGTTCGAGCGGCCCCCGTCAGGCGGTGACGGTTTCGCCACATGACGATCTCGGCCAGGATCGAAAGCGCGATCTCGCCGGGTTCCACCGCGCCGATGTCCAGCCCCGCCGGAGCCTTGAGCCGCCCCGCCCGTTCGCCCGACATGCCGTCTTCCAGCAGGCGTTTGCAAAGCACCGCCGCCTTGCGACGCGAGGCCACCATCGTCACGTTGCCCACGCCGCTCTGCAAGGCCGCCTTGAGGCAGGCATGATCGCCCTGCCCCTGTGTGGCCACCACGATCACGTCCCGCTCTGCCAGGTCCAGGGCCTCCAGTTTGGTCCCCTCGAACCGAAGGCAGTTGCCGTCGAACGGCACCCCGTCCCGCAGGGCGATCCGGTAGCCCGCCAGCGCCCCATGCGCTGCCACGGCCTGCGCGATGGGCGTATCGCCAAGGATGCAGAGCATCGGCGCCTGGGAATAGGGTTCGATCAACAGTTCCACGGTCCCGCCCGAGGGGCACCCGCTCTTGTAGACCTGCGTGCCGTCCGCGTCGCGCAGCGCCACGACCTTGTCCTTTGGCTTGACCCGGATCACCTTGGGACTGCCTTGGGCCAGAGCCTCGCGCGCGGCCTTTTGCACCGCCCGCGTCACGCAGGCGCCGCCCAGGTGGCCGATCACCTCGCCCGCCTCGGTCACCGCGGCCTTACCGCCGGGCCGGGCCGAGGTCACCTCTGCCGTCCGCACGACCGTCGCCACACAGAAGGGACGGCCCGTGGCCCGCAGGTCCGCAATCCTGTCGAAAATGTCGAAACCGTCCATCTCCTGCTCCCTCAAAGTCTTGCAAGGTCCTGTTCAAGCGCCGCCAGCGCCGCGATGGTATTTGCGGGCAGCAACGCATCGAGGTGCGGGCGCGCCGCCGCCATCGCACGGGCCACGTGCGCGTGATCGCGCCATCCCGGCAGCGGCGTCAGCCAGACGATCCGCCGCGCCCGCCGCCGCAATCGTACCAGCCCTTCGGCCACCGCTTCGGGTGGGCCGGTGCAATAGCCGTCGCTGAGGATCAGCACGACCGTCCGTC
This sequence comes from Mameliella sp. MMSF_3455, assembly GCF_030733205.1. Taxonomy (GTDB): domain Bacteria; phylum Pseudomonadota; class Alphaproteobacteria; order Rhodobacterales; family Rhodobacteraceae; genus Antarctobacter. The sequence continues at coordinate 144,839 of NZ_JASHJL010000001.1, read as the reverse complement.
CGTTCAGCGCCCGCGCCCCGTATCCCCGATTGAAGGCGCGCAGCGCGCCGCCGATGTCGGTGCCGCCGCCAAAGCCCTCGGCCATGAGGCTGAGCCGCCCGGCCGCGCGCAGCGTGTCCCGGTCGCGCAGCGCATCGGTGATCCGCATCAGGCGGGTGTGGAACAGGTAGGCATCCGCTTGCAGATCCGCGCTGATCAGACCCTTGAGAAAGGCGAGGAACACTCGGGACACCACCGTCATCGACCCGCTGACATCGCACAGCGCCACGATCCGCACAGGCCGGTCCGGACGGGCCCGCCGCGGCAGGTCCAGCGGTTCGCCCCCGCGCGCAAGGCTGGCGCGCATCAGTCGCCGCATGTCAGGTTCCTGCCCCCGAAGCGCCCGTTTGCGACGACGTGAGCGGCGATCGCGGATCGCCCGGGCCAGGTCGCGCGCCACACGCTCGGCGGCGCGCAGGCTGTCCTCATCCATCAGTTCGCGCAGGTCGCGTCGGCTCAGCGCCTCTGTCCGGGTTGCGATCAGCCGCCCTTCGGTACCCTCGGCCTCTTCGGTGCCGTCATCGTCGGGCCCGCTGTCGCCGCCTTGTCCGCCCTCTGGTCCGTCTTCGCCCAGATGAGCCAGCCACAACGCGGGTTTCGCGCTTTGCACCCGGACGTGGGCCGGGGTGTCGTGCCGCGTCGTACGCCCGGTGTTGAACCAATAGCCGTCGAACAGATCGTCGAAGCGCCGCCAGCCGTCGGCATCCGGAACCAGAACGACCTTGAGCGCGCGCCGGGCCTCTGCCGTGTCGGTGGCCCGCACCTGCGCCAGTGCTGCCAGCGCCGCCGCCGTCTCTGCCGGCCCCAGAGCCAGCCCGTTCATGCGCAGATGCGCGATAAACCCGGCCATGCGGTCGGCCAGCCCCTCGGCGCGGGCGGGAAAGCGCGTGACCCCGCTCATGCGACCTTGCCCAACAGGCGCGCCAGCGCCTCGGGCGGTAGCGCATCACGGTCGGCGGCGGTCTTGAGCAGGCAGACCAGCGTCGCCTGCACCTGCGCCGGATCGGCGGCGAGGTCGTTGATCCCCAGGCCGGACAATGCCGCGGCCCAGTCCAGCATCTCGGCGATGCCCGGTTTCTTTTCCAGGTCTTCTTGGCGCAGGGCCTGCACGGCGGCGATGACCTGCCGCGCCAGTCGGGCCTCGATCTCCGGTGCCCGGCGCGACAGGATCGCCAGTTCCGTGTCCCGGTCGGGATAGTCGACATAGGCATAAAGGCAGCGCCGCCGCAGCGCGTCCGACAGGTCGCGCGTGCCGTTGGCGGTCAGGATGACAAACGGCCGCGACCGGGCAGAGATCGTACCCAACTCGGGGATCGTGATTTGAAATTCCGACAGGATTTCCAGCAGGTAGGCCTCGAACTCCTCGTCCGCGCGGTCGATCTCGTCGATCAGCAGGACAGGCGGCACCTCCTGGCGGATCGCCTCCAGCAAGGGCCGTTGCAGCAGGTATTTCTCGGAGAACAACGCCTCGTCGCCCGTGCCCTCGGCCCGGATCGCAAGCAATTGCCGCTGGTAGTTCCATTCGTAGATGGCATGGCCCGCGTCCAGCCCCTCGTAGCATTGCAGCCGGATCAGGCGGGTAGTCAGAACCTCGGAAAGCGCCCTTGCGATCTCGGTCTTGCCGACGCCGGCCGGGCCCTCCAGCAACAGCGGCCGGCCCAGCGTCTGCGCAAGGTGCAGCGCCATGACCAACGTGTCGTCCGCGACATAGCCGGTCGCGGCCAGATCTGCGCGCAGCTTGTCCTGCGGTGTTCTCATCGCAACAGGACCTCCGCTTCGACCTCGATGGCAAAGTTCATCGGCATGCCCGACGCCCCCATCGCCGAGCGGGAATGCTGTCCGACCTCCGGGCCGAAGACATCCAGCACGAGGTCGCTGAACCCGTTCATCACAAGGTGCTGTTCGGTGTAGCCCGGAACAGAGTTCACCATGCCAAGAACCCGCGTCCAACCGGCCACCCGGTCCAGCGGGCCGATCCTGTCGCGCAGGTTGGCCATGACCGACAGTGCCACCGCCCGGGCGGCCTCGTATCCCTGTTCGGTGGTCAGGTCGCGGCCCAGTTGACCATAGGGACCGATCAACCGCCCCGTCCTGTCCTGCGCCGGATGCCCCGAGATAAGCACCCTGTCACCGCGCACCGTGATCAGCGAGAACGGCAGGTGCACCCCGTCCGGCAGTTTGACCGGCGCAGGCAGAAACAATCCCAGCTCTGCGAGCCTGTCTTCAGGTGTCATCCGGCATCGCCCCACGACTGGCAGAAAACTGCGGGGCGCCCGCCACCCGGACCAGGTGAATGAAGGGCGCCCCGCCCCCCTTGGTCACCCGTGCAGCCCCATGTCCCGCGCAATCTTCCAAACCCGCCAGTGATCGTGCGGCATGTGGCTTTGCGTCAGGCCGAAGGGCCGAAAGGCATCGTGAACGGCGTTCGAGAAACAGGGCACGGATCCCACGTTGGGGCTTTCGCCCACGCCCTTGGCACCGATGGGATGGTGAGGGCTCGGCGTGACCGTGTGGTCGGTCTGATAGGTCGGTGTCTCCCACGAGGTCGGCAGGAAGAAATCCATCAGCGTTGCGGTCTTGTGGTTGCCCATGTCGTCGTAGGCGATCTCCTGTCCCATCGCGATTGCATAGCCTTCGGTCGCGCCGCCATGCACCTGTCCCTCGATGATCATCGGATTGATCCGGGTGCCGCAGTCATCCAGCGCGTAGAACTGGCGCACCTCGTGTTCGCCCGTGTCCACGTCGATTTCCATCACGCAGATGTAGGCGCCGAAGGGATAGGTCATGTTGGGCGGGTCGTAGTAGCTGACCGCCTCAAGCCCCGGTTCCAGTCCGGGAATGGCCTGGTTGTAGCTGGCAAAGGCGATCTCTTTCATGGTCTTGAAACGGCTCTCGTCGCCCTTGACCACGAAACGGTCGACGTCCCACTCGACGTCGCCGTCGTGCACCTCCAGCAGGTAGGCGGCGATCATCTGCGCCTTGGCGCGGATCTTGCGCGCGGCCATGGCCGTTGCTGCGCCGGCGACGGGCGTCGAACGCGATCCATAGGTACCAAGCCCGTAGGGCGCCGTATCCGTATCGCCCTCTTCCAGCGTGATGTCATCCGCGGGCAACCCGATCTCGGAGGCGATGATCTGGGCAAAGGTCGTCGCATGCCCCTGGCCCTGGCTGATCGTGCCCAGTCGCGCGATGGCGGACCCGGTCGGATGGATGCGGATTTCGCAACTGTCGAACATGCCAAGGCCAAGGATATCGCAGTTCTTGACCGGCCCGGCGCCGACGATCTCGGTGAAATGGGTCAGGCCGATGCCCATCAGCTTGCGCGTCTTGCCGGCCTTGAAATCCTCCAGCCTCTGGGCCTGTTCCCTGCGCAGATCGTCATATCCCACCGCCGCAAGCGCCTTGTCCCATGCGGTGTGGTAGTCGCCCGAGTCATATTCCCACCCCAGCGCAGACTGGTACGGAAACTGGTCCTTGCGGATAAAGTTGATGCGCCGCAGCTCGGCCGCGTCCATGTTCAACTTGATCGCCAACACCTCGATCATGCGTTCGATGAAATAGGCGGCCTCGGTCACGCGGAAGGAACAGCGGTAAGCCACGCCGCCCGGCGCCTTGTTGGTATAGACCCCGTCCACCGCCAGGTAAGCGGAGGGAATGTCATAGGACCCGGTGCAGATGTTCATGAATCCCGCCGGGAACTTAGTGGGGTCGGCGCAGGCATCAAAGCCGCCGTGATCAGCCGTGGTGTGACACCAAAGACCCGTGATCTTGCCCTCCTTGGTGGCGCTGATCTTGCCCTGCATCCAATAATCGCGTGCGAATGCCGTGGACATCAGGTTGTCCATCCGATCCTCGACCCATTTCACCGGCTTGCCGGTCACGATCGAGGCCACGACCGAACAAACATAGCCCGAGTAGGCCCCGACCTTGTTGCCGAACCCGCCGCCAATGTCCGGAGAGATCACCCGGATGTTGTGCTCGGCAATGCCCGAGATCAGCGAAACCACGGTGCGGATGGCGTGCGGCGCCTGGAACGTGCCGTAGAGCGTCAGCTTGCCCGTCACCTTGTCCATGCTGGCGACACAGCCGCAGGTTTCCAGCGGACAGGGGTGCGTGCGGTGGTAATAGACCATCTCCTCGGCCACCACGTCGGCCTCGGCCATCACCGCCTCTGTCGCGTCCTTGTCGCCCTGCTCCCATGTGAAGATGTGGTTGTGATGCTTGCGCGGGCCATGCGCGCCTTCGCTCTGGCCCGCCAGATCCTCGCGCAGCACGACGTCGGATTTCAGCGCCTCGAACGGGTCGGTCAGGACGGGCAATTCCTCGTATTCGACCTCGACCGCCTCGACGCCATCGGCGGCGGCATAGCGGTCGGTTGCGACCACAAAGGCCACTTCCTGTCCTTGGAACAGGACCTTGCCGTCTGCCAGCACCATCTGCTTGTCGCCCGCCAGCGTCGGCATCCAGTGCAGTCCCAGAGGTTCCAGGTCCTTGGCGGTCAGCACTGCCAGAACCCCGGGCACCTTCAGAGCCTCCGCGGTGTTGATCGAAACCACCTTGGCATGGGCATAGGGTGATCGAACGAAATCACCAAACAGCATACCGTCCGACTTGATATCGTCGACGTAATTCCCCTTGCCCTGGGTGAACCGCACATCCTCCACCCGCTTGCGCGAGCAGCCCATGCCCTTCAGGCCGGCGGAACGTTCCTCGGGCGATTGCACCTCGTCTTTCATTCCGCGGCCTCCTTCTGGGCGTTCATCACGTCCGCCGCCGCCAGGATCGCCTTGACGATGTTCTGATACCCCGTGCAGCGGCAGAGGTTTCCGGCCATGCCAAAGCGCACCTCTTCCTCGGTGGGCGTCGGATTCTCCTGCAGGAGGCGGTGCGCACGGGTGATCATCCCCGGCGTGCAGAACCCGCATTGCAACCCGTGATGCTCGCGGAACATCTCTTGCAGCACCGACAGGGACCCGTCGGCATTCACCAACCCCTCGACCGTGGTCACATCCGCGCCCTGTGCCTGCGCCACAAAGACCGTGCAGGATTTGACGGACCGCCCGTCCATGTCGACCGTGCAGGCCCCGCAATGCGAGGTCTCGCAGCCCACATGCGGCCCGGTCACGCCGAGGCTTTCCCGCAGGAAGTGGATCAACAGGGTGCGTGGTTCGGCCAGCCCCTCGACGGCCGTGCCGTTCACCGTCAGCTTTACGTGCATCTTGCTCATGACGCCCCCCTCAGCCCGCAACGCGCGAGAGTGCGCGAGCGATGGCGCGGCGCAGCACCACGCCCGCCACATGCCGCTTGAATTCCACAGGCCCGCGCATGTCTTCCTGCGGGTCAATGGCTGCGAGTGCGGCGCTTACGGCCCCCTCCCTGTCTCCAGCCGCCAGCGCCGCACCCGCCTCCGCCGACCAGACCGGCACGTCGGCCAGGTTGGTCATGGCAATCGAGGCAGAACCCTCGCCGACCAGAACCGCCGCCGCCGCGGTGGCATAGTCGCCGATCTTGCGTTTCTGTTTTTCATAGGCGTAGCCCGTGCCCGCGGCAGGGATCGGCACCGTGATGCGAGTCAGGATCTCGTCATCCGACCGGGCCGTGAAATAGGCGCTTTCGTAGAAATCCCGTGCCCGGATCTGCCGTGAGCCGTCCGGTCCCGTGACCTTGTAGGTCGCGTCCAGGCATTGCATGAGCCCCGGCATGTCGTTGCCCGGATCGCCGTTGGCCACATTGCCCCCGAGGGTCCCAAGGTAACGCACCTGGGGGTCGGCGATCTGCAACGCGGCCTCGCGCAACAGCGGCACGGCCTCTGCCAGGCCCGCGTGTGCGATCAACTCATGCTGCGTGACCATCGCGCCAAGAGAGATGCTGTCGGCGCCGAACTCAATCCCCTGCAGGTCCGGGATGTCGCGCAGGTCCACCAGATGTGACAGCACCGCCATCCGCAGTTTCATCATCGGCACCAGGCTGTGGCCGCCCGCGATCACCCGCGCCTCGTCGCCATGTTCCTGCAACAGGCCAATGGCAGCGTCCAGCTCTGCTGGCCTATGATAATCAAACCCCGCCGGTATCATCTGTGATCATCCTCCCCCGCGATCTTGCGCCGCTTCGGGGAGGGTTCCGCCAGACCGCGCCGGAACCAACGTCAGAGCCATAAAAGACAGGCATTCGCGCACGAAATGCGAAATGGCTGCACGAATGGAGAACCCTTTATGGCCGGGGACGGTGGGCGGGGCGAGGTGACGGCCGCAAGGCCGGCACCAGCGCCGCCCCGGCGTCCGCGCCTCAGACGCCCAGCACGCGGCGAACCTCGGCCAGGCGTGAGCGGCTGACCGGCACCTTGCCCAGGGCCTCGACCCCGTCGAAATGACAGACGCCGGTATCCTTGGTGCGCCGGAACTCGGTCACGAGAGCGGGATTGAGCAGATAGCTGCGATGCGCCCGGATCAGGCCCGCCGGTGCCAGCCGCTTCGCCGCCTCGGAAATCGACCAGGGGCAGAACAGTCGCTCCGCACCGGAGTAGAGCACCGTGTAATGTCCCTCTGCCCGGACCGCCGCGATGGCACCCGCATCGACGAATTGCGTACGGCCCTCTTTCTCATAGGGGACTGGCACCCTTCCCGGCGCCGCGCGTTCCACGGGTTCTTCGGTGTCCGGGACCTGCTCCGCCGGAACGGCAAAAAAGGTCACGCTGCTCAGCAGGAACGCGCCGCAGATGACGAATGAGCTGAGCGCCACGCCCATCGCCAATGTCTCGTTCGACAAGGCGGGACCGACGGTGTCGCCCCCGTCCAACCCGACGAAACCGGTGCCCGCCATCGCGATGAAATGCACCGCGAAAACCGATAGGCCAAAGACCAGGGTACCCAGCATGATACTGCCCCGCGTGCGTTCGCCATAAGCAATCCAGATCGCCGTAACCGACAGCGCCAGCGCCGCGACCAGCGCCACCGCCAGTCCCCCGAAGCTGTAGACCGGGCGGCACAGTTCCATCCCGCTCATGCCGACGTAGTGCATGGCCACGATCCCGCAGCCGACGATCCCGCCAGACAGGGTCAGCGTCAACGGACCGCGATCGCGGAAATGCAGGATCAGCAGCGCCAGCCCGACCATGAGGATCGCGATCAACGCCGAGATCAGCGTCACCAACCCGTCGTAGAAGAAGAGGATCGGCAGTTGCAGCCCCAGCATGGCCACGAAATGCATCGACCAGATTCCGCCGCCCAGAGCCACCGCCGAGATCGCCACCACCAGCTTGCGCCGGGTCAGCGGCAACGCCGAGGCCCCACGCGTCAGGGATAGCCCGCTGAACCCGGCCATCAGCGCCACCGCCAGCGAGGCGGCCACAAACGCCGGGTGATGCGAGAATTCAAGCACACCACCGCTCCTTACAATGCGCGGGATTTAGGCACATGCCCCGCGGTCCTGCAAGCACGGGGAGGCGTCACGCGCCGCCTCGCGACACAACCGCAAAGAGACCCTTGAGGCGCAGCATCGCCCTCTCGCCGTGTTCTCGGAAACAGTCACCGCCACAAGTGTTTACGGTTTCTTAACGTGCACCAATGACGCGGAATTAACATTTTCCAGCCCTGCGGGCCCCAAATTCCCCGCTTCCAAGTGGTCTTGTGACCGATCTGCTCTTGGTCCGCTGCGCCGTAGACCGCCAAAGGAAACCCCGATGAACGCCCGCCCAAGGCACCTTCGCGCCCTGCCTCCGGTCCCTGTCGGAGCAAGGCATTCGCTGTCCTCCGGCAATACGACCTCCTCGGATGAATGCAGCCTCGCCGCGTTGCTGCGTGAACGCTTGCGCCATAACGCGGCGGAACGGGGGCTGCCCTGCCCCCGCTCATGGATAACCGCACATGGCCGATCAATCCTGCGGGCACAACTTATGCACGAAATCGCCGACGGGACCTTGCTTTCCGGTCCCAGACTGGAATTCTCGGTCAGTGATGCCACGATTACCGGCGACCTGCTCGACGTCTTCGCCAAAGCCCTTCTCGACCGCTGCCCCGCGTCCCGGCGCACCTGACAAACAGGACCTGACTCATGTGCTTTCTCTGCCAAAGCCTCGACCCCTCGATCGAAATCTACGACAGCCACGGTCTGACCGGCCCGACGGCGGCGCCCTCGGGCGGTGACAGCGCAACAACGGATTCCACCTTGCCGGTCTTCACGCTGGACCAGGTGGCCTATCAGCTGACGCATGGCTACTGGCAGAACGGCGGTGGTGACTGGCGGGCCTTCGACGTGCAGGCCGGCGGCGCAATCAGCGTCAACATCGACGCGCTGGACGAGGCGGGCAAGGCCGCCGCCCTTGCCGCGCTGGACGCGTGGACCGCCGTTTCCGGAATCCAGTTCATCCTGGTCCCGGATAACGCCGACATCACCTTCGACGACACCGAAGACGGCGCCTACGCCTATTCCTACATCTACACGAGCTGGAACGAAATCGACCGGTCCTTCGTCAACGTGCACCCCAGTTGGCAGGGCTACGGCGACTATTACTACCAGACCTACATCCACGAGATCGGCCACGCGCTGGGGCTGGGCCACGGCGGCAACTACAACGGGGCCGCAAGTTTCGGCAGTGACGCACATTACGCCAACGACAGCTGGCAGATGTCGATCATGTCCTACTTTGCCCAGTGGGAGAATCCCAACGTCGACGCTTCGGGCCTGTACCTGGCGACGCCTCAGATGGCCGACATCCTGGCGATGCACATGCTTTACGGCACGCCCGACAACGTCCACACGGGCAACACGGTCTACGGCGACAACACCAACCTGACCGCCACGGGCATGGACCTGGCACCGGGCCGGGCGGTCGCGATCTTCGACAGTTCCGGCATCGACGTGATCGACCTCGGCTCGCGCGGGCATGACCAGCGCCTTAGCCTGGTGGATGAAACCTGGTCGGACATCGACGGCTATGCGGGCAATTTTGCCATCGCGCGCGGCGCGGTAATCGAGAACGCCATCACCGGCAGCGGCGACGACCATATCACCGGCAACGCCGCCGCGAACGACATCCAGAGCGGGGCCGGCGCGGATACCATCAAGGGCGGCGAAGGCGACGACACCATCGACGCCGGCGAAGGAGAGGACGTGGTGGTCTTTGAAGGCGCCTCCGAGGGCTTTGCCTTGGCGTGGAACGGCGCGCTGACCGTCTCCGATATCGACCCGATCAATGGCGGCGACGATGGCACCGACACGCTTCTGGGGGTCGAGACGCTCAGCTTTACCGACGGCGCCTTCGGGACGGTGCAGGACAACGGCACCACAACCCTTGTCCGGCTTTACAAGACGGGCAGCAACCTGACTGCCGCGACGCTGGAAATCGACGTCGACAACACCAAGGACTGGGAGACGATTGCCCGGGATTTCACCGCGACCGGACAATGGGCGAAGCAGACCAACATCTACGACAACGGCCGGGTGCTGGAGATCTTCTACTCGGACGGGCTGCGCACCACCTCGACCATGACGGACGGCGCAGACGTCTATGCCTGGGACAGCTACACGAGCGGATACGATACCAGCAACGTGCGGATCTACCACGAAATCGCCTGGGACAACGGCATGGTGGTCGAGACCTTCTTTGACGGCACGGGCGCTCGCACCAGTTCCCTGACGACCGATGGCGGCGACGATCAGGGCTGGCACACGATCGAACGGATTTTCGATGCCACGGGATCCCAGACCGGGCAGACAAACCTCTATGACGACGGGCGCTTGATGCAGATCACCTATGTCGACGGTCAGAAGTCCACGATCCAGGTCGAGGACGCCGGCAATATCGCGCTCTGGACCAGTTATACCGACAGCTACGACACCGTCACCGGCGCACGCACCGCGCGAGAGATGACCTATGACGACGGGCGCACGGTGGAAATCGGCTTTGACGGCGGACAAGTGGTCACGCACCTCCTGACCGATGGCGCGGATGAATTCCTCTGGTCGTCGATCGCACGCACCTGGGACAGCGGGGGCAATCTTGCCAGCCAGACGAATACCTACGATGACGGACGCGTGGAGGAGATCGACTATACCGACGGTATCCGCAGCAGTTCCGTTCTGACCGACACGCAGGATGTCTATGCCTGGACCACCACGTCGGAAACCTACGACGCCAGCGGTACGCTGATCGAGAGGGTGACGACCTGGGACGATGGAAGCCAGGATGTCGTCACCTACGGAGACAGCCCGGCGGTCTGATCCTCTTTCGGGCGCGATCTAGTCGGTATTGCTGCGCCCGACGGCCTCGACCGGCGGGCGTCCGTCCACCGGAACCACGTCGACGCTGTGATGGGTGCTGTGAAATCCCGAACTGCGCAGCGATCCCTTGACCGGCGCAACATCCGCATAATCGCGCCCGACGGCCACGCTGATATGGTCGGCGCCGACGCGCATGTCGTTCGTCGGGTCGATCTCGATCCATCCGACTTCGTTGCCGCACCAGGCACGGACCCAGGCGTGCATCGCATCCGCCCCCGCCAGACGCGGCTGACCCTCGGGCGGTTCCGTCCGCAGGAAGCCCGAGACATAGCCCGCCGGAATGCCGATCCCACGCAGCGCGGCGATCATGATGTGACTGATGTCCTGGCAAACCCCGCGCCGGTTCGCAAAAGCCGTGGCCGGGTCGGTGGTCACGTCGGTTGCAGTGGCATCAAAGGTGATTTCCTTGTGCAGGGCCCGCGAAATCGCCTCCACCACGGTGAGCACGGGCTGGTCCATCCGGGTGATCCCCCGCGAGAACGTGGTGATCGCGGGTACCGGCACCACCCGGTCCGACGCCCCCAAGAAATGATGCGGCGCATCGGGCGCCAGCGAGGGCACCTCGGCCAATTCGCGCCGCATGTCGGCCAGCGCACAGGACAGGTCCAGTTCCTTGGGCAAGTCGTCGCGCCGGATGCGACCGGTGAACCGAAAATCGACCGTGTCCAGCGGTGTGTCATAGGCCATCTCGGTCAGTGCATTGCCAAAGAAATCCACCCTGTCGCGGCGAAACGCGGGCGCGGGATCGGCCTGCAGGAGGCCCGAAACAAGGCGTTGCGCCGGTCCGTTCCCCGGCATCATGCGCAAGTGCATCCGCGCCGCCGCGGCGGAAAGCGCGTAGGCGTAGCGAACGGAAAGCGTGACGTCGTAGAGCATCCCCTACCCCATGTACTGGGTGTGGATCGCATCCGACACCGCCTGCAGATCGTCGGCCAGCTTTGCCAGCGCGGCGCTGTCCAGCACCTCGGGCGTGGCGACCGAGAGATCGGTATGCACCCTCAGGATCCGACGCCCGACCTCCGTCAGCTGACTGGACTTGCCCTGCCGGGGCAGTTTGGCCTGTTGATCCAGCAGAACCCCGGCCTGGTAGATCACTGATCGCGGATTTTCCGGGTCCAGCGCCAGCAGGTCGACCACCGTGTTCCGGTTTGTCTCGACCGAGTAGCGCCGGCGGTGGGTCATGACGCTGTCGCCGATTTCCAACGCCGCATCCAGGCTGCCCTGCGCCGCGCCGCTGGCGGAAAAGACCGCCAGCAGGTCCGAGATCTGCACCCCGCGTTCCAGCGCGCGCCCCATCGACATGAAGCGCCAGCCGGAAAAGCGGAACATGTTGTCGTTCACGAGCCCCGCAAATCCCGCCAGCTTGCGCAGAAGCTGGCTCAGGGCGCGGCCCGTCGCATCGCCGTGGTCCACCGCCCCCGCCAGATCGCGCGCCGCTCCTTCCAGTTCATCCAGCGCGTACCAGCCGTCATCGGAAAACCGGTCGCGCACCTTGCTGGCACAACCGCGGGCCCGTTGCAGCAGGTTCAGGAAAAGATCCGGCAAGGGTTCCGCCAGGTACAGCCCCCGCCCCTCGAGATAGCGACCAAGCTGGTCGAAAACGGGCATCGGCGTGCCGCCGTTGTCCTCGAGCCGCAGGTGGTAGGCCCGCAGGGTCCGCGCGGTGAAATCAGCCCTTTCGACGTAGCGGCCCAACCAGAACAGGTTGTCCGCCGCCCGCGCGGGCAACCGCCCGGGCATCCGACGGATGAACGGCCCGGGCTGCTGACCAGACAGCGTTTCGGTGGACACCGGCGCGTCGCTGACCACCCAGACATCAGCCACCGAACCGCCGCTTTGCATCGCCAGAGCGGTTGGGTCCTCTGTCCGGCCGATGCGGGCATAGCCGCCGGGCATCACCGTCCAGCCGTCCTTTGTGCGGACCGCGAACACGCGGACAACCATCGGCCGCGGCAACAGCTTGCCATCGATCATCGCCGGCGTGGTCGACAGTGTCACCGCCTGTTGCCCGACCAGGGAACCGCCGTTCTTGTCCAGCCAGTCACGCACCGGGCCGCGCGCATTGTCGCGGAACCGTCCGCCAAGCGCGGTGGAACTGTCGATCTCGAACGGCAGCTGTGTCGAGAGCGCCGGCCCGATCATCATGCGTTCCAGGTTTTCGCGCACATAGGCCCGTTCGCTGGCCTGCCCGCACCACCATGTCGCGATGTTGGGCAGCTTCAGCCGCTCACCCATCAGCGCCTCGGAGATGCGCGGCATGAAGGCCATGAGCGCCCGCGCCTCCAGCACGCCGGACCCCAGGCAATTGAGCATCGTCACCGCGCCCGAGCGCAGCGTACCGACCATGCCCGGCGTCCCGAGCGCCGAGCTTTCGTCCAGTTCCAGCGGGTCGGCAAAGCGCGAGTCCAGCCGCCGCCACAGCACGCTGACCGGTTCCAGCCCGCTGATCGTGCGCACCATCAGCTTGCCGTCGACGCTCACCAGGTCCTCGGACTCCAGCAGCAGGAAGCCCAGGTAGCGCGCGATGTAGGCATGTTCGAAATAGGTGTCAGTGTTCTGGCCCGGCGTCAGGATCGCCACCTGCCCCTGTTCGGGACCGCGCAGCTGGGTCAACCGGTCGCGGAAGGTTCGAAAGAAAGCGGCCAGCCGGTGAACGTTCGTCTCCTGGTAGAGATCGTTGAAAACCCGCAGCGTCGCCATGCGGTTCTCCAGCGCAAAGCCGGCGCCAGAAGGGGCCTGGGTCCGGTCCCCCAGCACCAGCCAGCTGCCATCCGGAGAGCGCCCGATCTCGAACGCGAGGAAATGCAGATAATGTTCCGAGCGCGGTTTGACACCCACCATCGGGCGCAGCCATTCCGGGTTGCGCGCCACCAGCTGCGGCGGCAGGATCCCGCGCTTGACCAGGGTTGCCGGGCCGTAGAGATCGGCCATCGTGCGCTCCAGAAGCTCGGCCCGCTGGGCAATGCCCTCGGCGAGCTTGGTCCACTCTGCCTCGCCGATGATAACGGGGATATGGCTCAGCGGCCAATCGCGCTCGGTGGATTCGTCGCCAGTGTACTGGCGGTAGTAGACGCCCGCATCCTGCAGGTAGAGGTCACCGCGGGCAAAGTCCTGGTTCACCTGGTCGGGTCTGCGCCCGGCCAGGTGGTCGATCATCGGCTGCCAGACCGGGCGCAACGTACCGTCAGGGCGCAAAAGCTCATCTGCCACCCCCTTGGGTGGCAGATAACTGTCCAGCGGCGCCTTTCGCGCCGGCGTAACGGCGCCGGTTTCGCCCATGTCAGATCCAGGGCGCGCGCCGCAGGTCCAGGGTCATCGGGAACTCCGGGTGCGGGTTTTCAGTCGCCGGCCAATAGGTTCCGGGCGTATGCCCCCACTTCTGGAAACGTGCCAGGCGGCGGGCATCGGCCTCGTTCGTATTGACCGGGAAAGTATCATAGCTGCGCCCGCCGGGATGTGCCACATGATAGGTGCAGCCCCCGATGGCCCGGCCCGACCAGGTGTCGAAGATGTCGAAGACCAGAGGCGCGTTGACCGGCAGCACCGGGTGCAGCGCCTCGGCCGGTTGCCAAGCCTTGAAGCGCACGCCGCCCACCTTGCGCCCGCTGGTGCCGGTGCCGTGCAAAGGCACCTGCCGCTGGTTGCAGCAGACGATATAGCGGCTGGGATCCAGCGCGGTCAGTTGCACCTGCATCCGTTCCACGGAACTGTCGGTATAGCGTACGGTGCCACCGATGGCGCCGCGTTCACCCAGGACGTGCCAGGGCTCCAACGCCTGCCGCACTTCCAGGTGGACGTCCTCGGCCTCGATTTCGCCCGCAAAGGGGAAGCGGAATTCGCGCTGTGCCTCGTACCATTCCGGGCGCAGGTCGAACCCGTGTTCCTTGAGGTCGCGCAGCACGTCCATGAAGTCCTGCCAGACGAACTCCGGCAGCATGAACCGGTCATGCAGCGTCGTGCCCCAGCGCACCGGCTTGCCCTTGACCGGAGATTTCCACAGCCGCACCAGAAGCGCGCGCAAGAGCACCTGTTGCGCAAGGCTCATCCGCGCATCCGGCGGCATCTCGAAGCCGCGGAATTCCACCAGGCCAAGCCGCCCCGTCGGTCCGTCCGGGGAATAGAGTTTATCGATGCAGATCTCTGCCCGGTGCGTGTTGCCGGTCACGTCGATCAGGATATTGCGCAACAGGCGGTCCACCAGCCAGGGTTGCGACTGCTCCCCTTCGGACGGATCCGGGATCTGGCTCAGCGCGATTTCCAGTTCATACAGCGTGTCGTGCCGTGCCTCGTCGATGCGGGGCGCCTGGCTGGTCGGACCGATGAAGGTGCCCGAGAAAAGGTAGCTGAGCGAGGGGTGCCGCTGCATGTAGAGGATCAGCGAGCGCAAGAGGTCCGGGCGGCGCAGGAAAGGCGAATCCATCGTCGTGGCGCCGCCGACGACAACGTGGTTGCCGCCGCCGGTCCCGGTGTGCTTGCCGTCGATCATGAACTTGTCGGCGCCGAGACGGCTGTTGCGCGCCTCCTCGTAGACCGCGCTGGTGATGTCCACGCATTCCTCCCAGCTGCCGGCAGGATGCACGTTGACCTCGATCACGCCGGGGTCCGGTGCCACCTTGATGACGTTGAGGCGCGAGTCATGCGGCGGCGTATACCCCTCGATATGCAGGGGCAGGCCCAGGGCCTCGGCGGTCTGTTCGGCTGTGGAGATCAGCTCGAGGTAGTCCTCCAGCATTTCGACCGGCGGCATGAAGATGCACAGCTTCCCGTCACGCGGCTCGACCGCGATGGCGGTCCGGACGACACCGCCCTCTGGCGTGACCGCCTGTTCACGCTGCACCGCCGCCGGTTCATCGGCCCGCAAGCGTGACACGGGCTGTTCGCGGCCCGGAGTCGTCCGGGGCAGCGTGTCCCGCTCTTCGGCGGCGATCTTGCGCAGTTCCTCGAACAGCGCCTGGCGCTTGTCGTCCATCTCGTGGAAGTCGGGAAGGTCCTCGACCGGCACGGTCGGGTCCGCCGGATAGACATAGGGATAAGCCGAGGCGCTGACATGCGGCAGCGCCCCCAGCGGCAGGCGAAAGCCCACCGGGCTGTCGCCGGGGATCAGGAACAGGTGGCCGCGTCGCGTCTGCCAGCGTTCCGAGCGCCAGCCACGGCCGAATGCGCGGGATTGCCAGCGCTGGATCGGCAGGATGAAGCCGGCCGGCTTGTCCAGCCCGCGTTCAAAAACACGGGCGATGCGCGCACGCGCCTCGGGATCCTTGAGGCGCGAATCCTCGGGGGTGACGTTTTCCGGCAGTTCCGCCTCTTTCAGGATCCAGACCGCCGGGTCCTCGAATGCGGGCTGGACATATTCGGTACCGATCTCCAGCGCCTTGGCGAAACCGGCCATGAAGGCCTCGGCGTCGGCCGCGGTCGCGTCCTTGGAGGTTTCCTTGGCCACCAGGTCGAGGTTCTTCCAGACGGGTTTTCCGTCCCGCCGCCAATACAGCGAGAAGGTCCAGCGCGGCAGGGTTTCACCCGGATACCACTTGCCCTGCCCGAAATGCAGGAAGCCGCCCGGCGCGAACCGATCGCGCAGGCGCCGGATCAGGTCATCGGCCAGGGCGCGTTTCTGCGGGCCGACGGCGGCGGTGTTCCACTCGGCGCTTTCAAAATCGTCGATCGAGACGAATGTCGGCTCACCGCCCATCGTCAGGCGCATGTCCTGCGCTTCGATCTCGGCATCCACCTTTTTCCCAAGCGCGTCCAGCGCGTCCCAGCTTTCCTCGGAAAAGGGTTTGGTGATGCGCGGATGTTCGGCGACGCGGTGCACCTCCATCTCGAAATCGAAATCGGTCTTGGTGTCCTTGTGGCCGCTGAAGCCACCCACGATGGGGGCGGCGTTGCTGTAGTGCGGCGTGGCCGCCAGGGGGATGTGGCTTTCCCCGGTGAGAAGGCCACTGGTCGGATCCAGCCCGACCCAGCCGGCGCCAGGAAGATAGACTTCGCACCAGGCGTGCAGGTCGGTGAAATCGTGGTCGGTGCCCGAGGGACCGTCCAGCGCCTCTAGGTCCGGTTTCAACTGGATCAGGTAGCCGGAGACGAAGCGCGTGGCAAAACCCAGGTGGCGCAGGATGTTGATGAGCAGCCAGCTGGTGTCGCGGCAGGAGCCGGATTTCTTTTCCAGCGTTTCCTCCGGTGTTTGCACACCGGGTTCCATCCGGATCAGGTACTCGGTCTCCTGTTCCAGCTGGCGGTTCAGTTCCACCAGCATGTCGATCGTGACCTGTTTCTTGCGCGGGACGCTTTCGACCCATTTCTTCAGCAAGGGCGTCAGCGGTTCGGTCTTGCGATAGACGGCGAGATCGGGGGCGATTTCCGCGGGGTATTCAAAGGGCCATTCCCGGGCGACATCGTCGACGAAGAAATCGAAGGGGTTGTAGACCGTCATGTCGGCCACGAGGTCGACCTCGATCCGGAATTCGGTCACCGGTTCGGGAAAGACGAACCGGGCCAGCCAGTTTCCGTAGATGTCCTGCTGGTGGTTGACGAAGTGCCCTTCGGGCGAGACCTTCAGCGAATGGCTGATCACCCGGGTCCGGCTGTGCGGCGCCGGTCGGAGCCGGATGATCTGCGGTGACAGGTTCACCGGGCGGTCGTACTTGTAATGGGTAAGATGCCGGATGCTCGCTGTAATCGCCATGATGTTTCCGTCTGTCCCAGGGTCTGATTGTCCTCAAACCAGAGAAGCCCTCCGGAGAGACGATGTAAACCCGCAGATGCTGACAGGGCCCAATCCGCCGATCATTGCCGCAAGCAGGTGACAGAGCGCGGCTTTTGCACGTTTCTTGTGCAGTTTGCGGCGGGGCGGATGGCGATTGCCGCATTTGGCGTCGTCAAATGACAGCCCGCCCCGCGCCTGTGCCGTGTCAGGCGGCCCGAATTCGTCCCGCCGCGGCCTCCGGTCCGGCAACACCTGGGGTCCGGGTATCAGAGCCGGTGACGAAACGGCCCACGGTTTCGCTGAGCGCGCCTGCATCGCTGCGCATCATATGCGCCGAGGCGGTGGATTCCTCGACCATCGCGGCATTCTGCTGGGTGACCCGGTCGAGGTTGGAAATCCCGACGTTGATCTCCTGCAGGCCCTGGGCCTGTTCCCCGGCGCTGCTGGCGATGCCCGTCATCATGTTCGACACCTCGGCCACGCGGCTCAATACGTCGTCCAGCGCGCCGCCGGCCTCTTCGACCAGCCTGACGCCGCTGGCCACCTGTTCGCCCGCACCGGTGATCAACTCCTTGATCTGCTGGGCCGCAGCCGCGCTGCGCTGGGCCAGTCCGCGGACCTCCGTCGCCACCACGGCAAAGCCCTTGCCGCTTTCGCCCGCGCGCGCCGCCTCGACCCCGGCGTTCAGGGCCAGCAGGTTGGTCTGGAAGGCAATGTCGTCGATGACGCTGGTGATCTCCCCGATCTGCTCCGAGGATTTCTCGATCACGCTCATTGCCTCGATGGCAGAGCGCATCACCTCGCCGTTGCGTTCCGCGATCTCGCGGGTCTGGCGTACCTGGTCATCCGCGTTGCGGGCATTTTCCGCCGCCGCGCTGACGCTGCTGAGCAGTTCTTCCAGCGCCGCCGCAGATTCCTCGAGCGTGGCGGCCTGTGTTTCTGTCCGCCGGGATAGATCATCCGAGGCCGAGGCGATCTGGTTGGCATTGTCCAGGAGGCTGTCGGCGCTGGCCGAAACCTCGTCGACCACCCGGCGCAGGCTGGCAATGGCACGGTTGTAGTTGGTCCGGAGCGCGGCGTATTCCTCGGGGAATTCGGCCACGATCTCGCGGTTCAGAACGCCCTCCGCCAGCACGTCCAGCGCCTGGCCCAGGTGAGACACCATCTCGACCTGGCGTTCCATGTTGCGGGCGCGCTCTTTCTCTGCGTCACGCGCAACGCTCAGGGCCCGGGTCATGTCCTGCATGCGGGCCGCGATGCTGCCGAATTCGTCGCGCCGACCGCTCATCCCGATTTCGCTGTCGTAGTCGCCATCGGAAATACGCTCGACCGCCTCCGTGACCTGGCGCAGCGGACGGCCAAGGCTGCGCTGCAACAGGAACAGCGTCGCCCCCAGCAGCACGATGAAGACTGCCGCCGCCGTCAGCAGGATGCTCATCTTCTCGGGCCTTACGTCGGCAAGGGCCGAATCCGCATTCCAGGCCATCGCAATCACGCCGATCACCGGCCCTTCGGGTCCGGCGAGGACGGGTTCCGCCACCCAAAGCCCGCCTTCGGTACTGATCCGGGTGCCATCGGCCAGGGCCCGTGCGGCAAGGTCGGCAACACTGTCCAGCAGCGATGTATCCTCACCGACCGCGGCGAGGCGCTCGCCCTCGGCCCCCAGTACCATCGCCACGCGCCCGTTGGCCCCGGCCGCGGTCATCGCGGCCGAGACTTCTTCTTCTACCTTCGGCAGAGCCTTGAACCGGATCGGCTTGTTCAGCGCGCTGGCGCTGAGTTCGACCGTCCGCGCGGCCTGGTCGACCACGCCCTTGACGGCGAGGTCGTCGACCAGCCGCAGGGATTGTACCGACAGCACGGCTGCCACCACGATCGTGGTCACAGCCATGATGCCCGCGCACCTGATGAAAACCGAGTGCAGGCCCGCGCCTGACCTCGTCTTGCCGCCGTCCTGTGTCATGCTCTTTTTCCTTGCCTGAAGATGGGGGGCGCCGCGGCCTTACAGCAGCACTTCGGCATCGACCCCGACGGTCATGGCACCGATCGGCTTGCCGGTGTCAGGGTCCGTGATCGTGATCGAGATCTGCACCTGGTAGGACTGGCTGGATTCGTCGAATTCCACCTCGCCGAAATGTACAGCGCCGGCGCCCTTGGGATAGGTTTCCAGGTACTTGGCCTCGTCCCCCTGCCAATAGTCCGAAGTCGCGCCCGAGGCCGCCACGTTCAGCCCCTTTGCGTCCATCACGATCACCTCGGTAATCATTCCGCCACTGGCCTCCACCCGCGAGCGCAGGAAGTCGGCGGCGGCGTTCATCAGGACACCGTCGACCAGGGCCGACCCCGTGCCCACCTCGGCCCGCCAGGTTCCGTCCAACTGGGTGATCCGCGTGGCGTCATAGCCGCCGGTCCGGACATTCTGGGCCTCGATCGCCTCGACGATCGCGGTTTCATGGGCCCAGGCCATGATTTCACTGTCGACATAGGCCTGCATGGCCGCGTGAGGTTCGACCGCAAAAGCAGCGGGCGCCGCCCCGAAAAGCGCTGCGGACAGTAGCAATGCACGTTTCATCCATAAGTCTCCGGTGTGGGTTCAAGATGACGGCACACTATGCAGCCCGCGGTTTACGGCTGTTTAACCGGCTGTAAAATTGAAACTATTTAGATCACCGGGTCAAAAACGACATGACGTCGCTTTCTGCGGAGACAGAGCAGACCCGCCCCTGCAGACTGGCTTTCATGAAGATGCATGTCGCGGTTATCTCCTTGATCCTGCGCCAGATTGGGGCACGGCGCGGGCGCGCCGCCCGGGGACGTCCGAGCAGGCAGTAGGCCCCCTGATCCCTGCCCCAATCCCTCGGAGACACGACAGATGACAGCCCCTCTTTCCCGCCGCGGCGGCGGTCGAGCCGCCCGCGTTGCCGCCCGCACCGCCGCCCTGTCCGACGACCAGCGACCGGTCCGCGCCGGCCTTATCGGCGGAGGCTATCGCCCGCTGACAGAGGCAGAGGTCGCACGCATCCACGCAAGCGCACTGATCGCGCTGGACGAAATCGGCCTGTCCGGAGCGCCTGCCTCCGGGGTCGAGATCCTGACCGGCGCGGGCGCGCGACTGGGCGAAGACGGACGCCTGCGCTTTCCGCCAGCCCTGGTAGAAGACATGCTGGCCAAGGCCGCGCGCGACATCACCCTGCCCGCCCGCGATCCCCGTTTCGACCTCGACCTGTCGGGGCAACGTGTCCACTACGGTACCGCCGGTGCGGCGGTGCACCTGGTCGAGATCGACGGGAAATCCTACCGCGAAAGCACGCTGCAGGATCTGCACGATGCGGCGCGGATTGCGCATCAGCTGGACAATATCCACTTTCTCCAGCGCCCGATGGTTGCCCGTGACATCATGGACAACCTCGAACTCGATCTGAACACGCTCTACGCCTGCTGCGCCGGGACGACCAAGCAGGTGGGCACCTCGTTCTCCGACCCCGCCAACGTGCCGGCTTCGCTGGACCTGCTGCACATGATTGCCGGGGGCGAGGCCGCCTGGCGCGCGCGGCCTTTCGTGTCGAATTCGAACTGCTTTGTCGTGCCACCGATGAAATTCGCCACGGAAAGCTGCGAGACGATGGAGGCCTGCATTCGGGGCGACATGCCGGTGCTGCTGCTGTCGGCGGGCATGTCAGGGGCGACCGCGCCCTCGACCATCGCGGGGGCCATCGTGCAATCGGTGGCGGAATGCCTGGCCGGGCTTGTCTACGTCAACGCCATTGCCCCGGGCCACCCCGCGATCTTCGGCACCTGGCCTTTCGGGCTGGATCTGCGGACCGGGGCCATGTGCCTGGGATCCGGAGAGCAGGCGCTGCTCAGCGCGGGCTGTGCCCAGATGCACGCGCATTACGGTCTCCCCGGAGGCACTGCCGGCGGCGCGGCGGATTCGAAATTGCCGGACATGCAGGCGGGCTGGGAACAGATGTGTTCCAACGTGCTTGCCGGGGTGGCCGGGGCAAACATGGTCTACGAGGCGGCGGGGATGCATGCCTCTTTGCTGGGGTTCTGCCATGAGAGCCTGATCCTTGGCGATGACCTGATCGGTCAGGCGCTGCGCTGCGTGCGCGGGATCGAAGTGGACGATACCACCCTGGCCCTGGACCAGATGCGCGCTGTCTGCCTGGGTGGGCCGGGCCATTACCTCGGCACGCCGGAAACCCTGGACAGGATGCACCGGGACCACCTTTACCCGCAGTTTGGCGACCGCACATCGCCCCGCGAATGGGAAGAACTGGACAAGCCGGACCTCGTGGCCAAGGCCACGGCACGCAAGGAGGCCATCCTGTCCATGCGCAGCCCGGCCCGTTTCGATGCCGCCACCGACAAGGCGATCCGCGCACGGTTCCCGATCCACCTGCCCGCCTGAATCAGGTCAAGGGCACGGGCGTGCCGCGGCTTGTGCCCGGGGCGCGCCCGCGCTAGCCCTTTGCCTGCGAATTTCCGGAGACCGCCATGCCCTATCTCTTTCTTGCCTTTGCCGTGCTGGCCGAGACCATCGGAACCACCGCCCTGCAGGCGAGCCAGCAGTTCACGCGGGTGGTGCCCACGGCGATCACCGTGGTGGCCTATGCGGCCGCCTTTTACCTGCTGGGAATTGCGCTGAAGTATTTTCCCGTGGGCATCGCCTACGCGATCTGGTCGGGGCTTGGCATCGTTTTCATCGCCGTGATCGGCCTGGCGGTCTTTGGCCAAAAACTCGACCTGCCGGCGATCCTTGGGATGGGCATGATCCTGGCCGGGATCCTGGTGATCCACCTCTTTTCCAACACTTCGCCGCACTAGGCACGACCGAACGGAAAAGCCCCCCGGAGAACGCTCCGGGGGGCCCGCGCCTTCCGCTCACATGAGGGGGACGATCAGAAGCGGAAGGTTGCCCGCAGCGAATAGGTCTGCGCGTCCACGTCCGCGCCCGAACCGCCGACGTCTTCAAAGCTGTGCGCCAGCGCTTCGCCACCAATCGAGAACCGGTCGGTCACCTTGTAATCGAGGCCGACACCGCCGACGGGTCCGGTCGCATCGCCCAGCGACGTGTCGATGCGTGCCACGCCCGCGGTCCCGTAAACCAGGGTCCGGCCAAAGTCGGCACCGACCCGGCCCTTGAGCCGCATCACGTTGTCCACGTCGACGCCACCAAGGCTGTAGCCGTTGCCGTCCTGGTATTCGAACTCACCACCCACGACGTAATCGCCGAAGTCATAATCGTAACCGCCGAAGACGCCGAAGATGCTGCCGTTGTCGGAGGTGCCGCCACCCTGAGCGTTCAGGTTGCCAAAGCTGAAGCCCGCATAGGGGCCGGTCCAGTCCACGCCAACGGGGGCAGCGGGCACAACGGGCGCCGCCGGTTCGACTTCGACCGGTGTGCGGTCGATGCTGCCGGCCAGCACGGGTGCTGCGCCAAGCGATGCGGACGCTGCGATCACTGCAAAGATGCTCGATTTCATGACTGTCTCCTTTTCTGGTTCCGCTACGCTGCGGGCTCGCAGCGCGCCATGCTGAGCCGCAAGTAACGGCCCGTGATGTTCTTTCAACGGGTCGGAGGCCCAGTTGTTCCGCGCTGCGCACCCTGCCGCCGCGTCACCGGCCAAAGCCCGCTGAGGGACCCCGACGGGCCGGCAAACCTCCGCCGGTTCCCCTTGGCGCTCTCGCAAGCGTGATCCGTGATCCCCTTGCAACGCGCTTGCGGCAAATCGGCACTGGTCTTTTTGTCCCTACCCGGCTAGTCCCGCGCCAACTCCGGACAAAGGAACCGTCTCATGGATTTGCGCAACGTCGCGATCATTGCACACGTTGACCACGGCAAGACGACGCTGGTGGACGAACTGCTGAAACAATCCGGCGCCTTCCGCGCCAACCAGGCCGTCGCCGAACGGGCGATGGATTCGAACGATCTGGAACGCGAACGCGGCATCACCATCCTTGCCAAGGCGACAAGCGTCGAATGGAAAGGCACGCGGATCAACATCGTCGACACCCCCGGCCACGCCGATTTCGGCGCCGAGGTGGAACGCATCCTGTCGATGGTCGATGGCGTTGTGCTGCTGGTCGATGCCGCCGAAGGCCCGATGCCGCAGACGAAATTCGTGACCTCCAAGGCACTGGCCCTTGGCCTGCGGCCAATCGTGGTGCTGAACAAGGTCGACAAGCCCGACGCCGAACCGGATCGCGCGCTGGACGAGGTCTTTGACCTGTTCTCGGCCCTCGATGCCGACGAAGACCAGCTGGACTTTCCGCATCTCTACGCCTCCGGCCGGTCCGGCTGGTGCGACGCCGAGCTTGACGGTCCGCGCAAGAACCTAGACGCGCTGTTCAACCTGATCGTGAACCACGTCCCGGAACCCAAGCAGATCAAGAAGCGCGACGAGGATTTCACCATGCTGGCCGTGACGCTGGGGGCCGACCCCTTTGTTGGCCGGATGCTGACCGGCCGCGTCGAGTCCGGCAAGCTGAAGGTGGGCCAGACGGTCCAGTCGATATCGCGCATCGGCCAGAAGATCGAACAGTTCCGCGTCACCAAGATCCAGGCCTTCCGCGGCCTGCAACAGCAGGACATCGAAGAGGCCGAGGCCGGCGACATCGTCTCGATCGCGGGCATGACGAAAACCACCGTCGCCGATACGATCTGTGCTCTGGCCGTCGATGAACCGCTCGAGGCGCAACCGATCGACCCGCCGACCATCACGGTGACCTTTGGCATCAACGACAGCCCGCTGGCTGGCCGTGACGGCAAGAAAGTCCAGTCCCGCGTCATCCGCGAGCGTCTGCACAAGGAGGCGGAAACCAACGTCGCGATCCGCATCAAGGACACGCCCGGCGGCGAGGCATTCGAGGTGTCCGGCCGCGGCGAACTGCAGATGGGCGTCCTGATCGAGAACATGCGCCGCGAAGGCTTTGAGCTTTCGATTTCGCGCCCGCAGGTCATCATGCGCGAAGAAGACGGCGTGACGATGGAACCGGTCGAAGAGGCCACCATCGACGTCGACGACGAATACACGGGCGCAGTGATCGAAAAGCTGACCGGCGCCCGGAAGGGTGACCTGGTCGAGATGAAACCCGCCGGCGCCGGCAAGACGCGCATCATCGCGCATGTCCCCTCGCGCGGGCTGATCGGCTATCACGGCGAATTCCTGACCGATACCCGGGGCACCGGCGTGCTGAACCGCGTCTTTCATGGTTGGACCCCGCACAAGGGTCCGATCCCGGGCCGTCGTGCAGGTGTCCTGATCTCGATGGAAAACGGCGAAGCGGTGGCCTACGCGCTGTGGAACCTCGAAGAACGCGGCAAGATGATGATCGGCGCTCAGGCCCCGGTGTATACCGGCATGATCATTGGCGAGCACTCGCGTGAGAACGACCTCGAGGTGAACCCGCTCAAGGGCAAGAAACTGACCAACGTGCGGGCCTCCGGCACCGACGAAGCGGTGCGCCTGACCACCCCGATCACGCTGAGCCTCGAAGAGGCGATTGCCTACATCAACGACGACGAACTGGTCGAGGTCACGCCCAACGCGATCCGCCTGCGCAAGCGCCACCTTGACCCGCATGAGCGCAAGCGCGCCGCGCGCGGCGCCTGACCCTGTTCTTGCTCCGCCTCATTTCAGGCGGGGCCGGTTCACGTTGCGCATGAAATTCGCCAGATAAGGGCCTGATAAAAGGGGATAAAAGCCCCAAGACCAAAAAAGGCGCGGGGTGGCAGTCCCCGCGCCTTTCCGATTCATTGGGCTGCAGCTCAGTGCTTGCAGGCCGACTTCTTCGCCACGTAGTAGCCCGCCTTCACGAGGTGCTTGGACTCCTTGTAGACCGCCGGATAGTGGACCTTGACCATCTGACCGTGCTTGTACTCCCACTCGGTGTGGGCAGCCATGATCAGATGCTGCTTGTAGGCGTACTTGGCCGGAACCCAGACCTTGTCGTAGCACGCAACGACCTTGCCTTCCCAGGCCATTGCGGGGGCGGCGAATGCGGCCGCGAGAAGTGCGCCAGCAAGAACTTTTTTCATGATCTTTCTCCCAAGAAATTGAAGGTATCCAAACTCTAGCCAAGAAAATCGCGCCCGCGCGACAGGAATTCCTGACTTGGCGCGGCAAAAAAGGGCTAACCCCCCAATTTTCTGCCCAATTCACGGATTCTGTGGTTGAGGTGCCATAGTTTTGCAACGGTCCAGCAAGAAGGACCGCATGTATTTTTTTCCGTTTCGGGAACAATTACCGAAAGCGAAAAAATTGGCCACTCTGGCAAGCATAGCCGGGAATGTCGCACGAATCACTCATCTTCCCAACGCCCGCTCTGACCTGCGGCAGGAGCCCGCTCAATACACGCGTCAGCCGGGCGAAAAAGCGCCGATATACGGAAGAGCGTCGAAATATCCGTCAGAAATCGGGGCAGACCGGATCGCCGAGGGCAATCACTCCCGGTTCAAACACCGAACAGCACCAACCACCATGCCCGCGCAAGGCCGTGTAGCCGCCCGTGCCAAGAACCTGCTCCATCCGGGAACAGGGCGCGCAAGGGACCTCGATCGACAGCCGGACCGAAC
Source organism: Mameliella sp. MMSF_3455 (assembly GCF_030733205.1). Lineage (GTDB taxonomy): Bacteria > Pseudomonadota > Alphaproteobacteria > Rhodobacterales > Rhodobacteraceae > Antarctobacter. The sequence continues at coordinate 119,241 of NZ_JASHJL010000001.1, read as the reverse complement.
CGATCCGCAGGCCGAATTCCCGCGTCGCGGTCAGGTTGAGCCCAGATATGACAAGGTTGCGCCTCAGCAATTCGGGCGGAAGGTCGTCCCGCCCGACAAGTGCGGCGATCACAGGCAGATGTTCCGCCTGGATCAATGTGACGGCCCGTTTGCCGGACCGGCCATGATCTCCGTCCAGACCATCGGCGGTGATCCGGACACGCGCGACCGGGGTCAGACCTGCCTTGCGCGCGGGCCGCAGCCCGATCCAGTGGAGCCGCCCCGGCCCGTTGAAGGACCGGCGCAACTCGGCGAGCGGTTTCACTCGCTGGTCTCGACGACCATCAATTCGCGCTCGGAGGCGCCGCGCGCGTGGCTCAGGGCTTCCTGGTAGGCGTCGGAATGGTAGCAGTCCACCGCCGCCTCGACCGAGGGGAACCGTGCCACGACGTTGCGCGGACGTTCCTTGCCTTCAAGCTGCACGAAACGCCCGCCCCGGGCGATGAAGGTTCCGCCATGCGCGGCGATGGCCGGTCCGGCCAATTCGGCGTATTTCCCGTAGGCCTCGGCGTCACTCACGGTGACATGGGCAATCCAGAGTGCGGGCATCTCATTTTCCTCCGATTACGGCTTCGGCGGCCTTGATGGCGGCCTCGGCGTTTTCTGCGTTGGCACCACCGCCCTGCGCCATATCGGGACGGCCACCGCCTCCCTTGCCGCCCAGTTCGACCACCGCCGCCTTGACGATGTCCACCGCCGACAGAGTGCCTTTCAGGTCGTCGGTAACGCCGGCTGCCACCGCCGCCTTGCCACCCGCATCCGCGATCAACAGCACGGCGCCCGACCCGATCCGCGTCTTGTGCTCGTCGATCAGCGGTGGCAGGTCCTTGCCCGTCACCCCGCTCAGCACCTGAGCAACGAACTGGACACCGTTGATTTCACGCGCTTCCGAGCCGGTGCCCTGCCCCGCGCCACCAGCCATTGCCAGTTCGCGGCGCAACTGTGCTACCTCGGACTCCAGCTTCCTGCGCTCATCCATCAGCGCCTTGACCCGCCCCGGCACGTCAGAGGCGCTGGCCTTCAGAACGCCTGCCACCTCTGCCAGTCGGTGATCCTGCTGCGTGAGATAGTCGAAGGCAGCGGCCCCGGTCAGTGCTTCGATCCGCCGGACTCCCGCGCTGGATGCGCTGTCACCCAGCGTCACGAAGAGTCCGATGTCGCCGGTCTGGCGCACATGGGTGCCACCGCACAGTTCGATCGAATAGGTCTGGCCGTCGGTGCCCTTGCCCGAGCCGGGCTTTGTCCCCATCGAGACGACGCGCACTTCCTCGCCGTATTTCTCACCGAAGAGTGCCTGCGCGCCGATCTCGCGCGCGTCGTCCGGCGTCATGATCCGCGTGCTCACCGGCGCGTTCTGACGGATAAAGGCGTTCACGTCCCGTTCGACCTTTTGCAGGTCCTCGAGGCTCAGCGCCTGCCCATGGCTGAAGTCGAACCGCAACCGGTCCGGCGCATTCAGCGACCCGCGCTGCGCGACGTGATCGCCCAGCCGTTCGCGCAGTGCCTCGTGCAGCAGGTGCGTGGCCGAGTGGTTGGCGCGGATCGCCGAGCGACGGCCGTGATCCACCTCGATTTGCAGCGCATCGCCCTTGGCGAAGGTGCCGCGATCCACGGTGACGTGATGCGCGTAGACCGCGCCGCCCGCCATTTTCTGCGTATCGCTGACGGTGGCGCTGTCATCCTCGTTCTCCAGCCGGCGCAACCAGCCGGTATCACCGACCTGCCCGCCGGCTTCGCCGTAGAACGGCGTCTGGTTCAATACGATCCACCCGCTTTGACCCGCCGACAGGCTGTCGACCGGCTTGCCGTCCGCCACAAGCGCCAACACCTGGCCTTCGGCCGTTTCCGTGTCGTAGCCCAGGAAATCCGTAGCACCATGCGCATCGGCAATATCGAACCAGATGGTCGCATCCGCCGCTTCGCCGGATCCGCTCCATGCCGCGCGGGCGCGTGCTTTCTGCTCGGCCATCGCGGCGTCAAAGCCTTCGACGTCCACTTCGCGGTTCTTCTCGCGCAGCGCATCCTGCGTCAGATCCAGCGGGAAACCATAGGTGTCATAAAGCTTGAAGGCCGCAGCGCCCGGCAGCGGCGCGTCACCGTCAAGCCCGGCCAATTCGTCATCGAGAAGCTTCAGCCCGCGATCCAGTGTCGCCTTGAACCGCGTTTCCTCGGATTTCAGCGTTTCCTCGATCAGTGCCTGCGCGCGGGTGAGTTCCGGATAGGCCTGCCCCATCTGGCGCACCAGCGCCGGGACGAGGCGGTACATCAACGGGTCCTGTGCGCCCAAGAGGTGCGCGTGGCGCATGGCGCGGCGCATGATCCGGCGCAGGACATAGCCGCGCCCGTCGTTCGACGGCATCACGCCGTCCGCGATCAGGAAAGATGTCGAACGCAGGTGGTCGGCGATCACCCGGTGATGCATCTTGCCCGGCCCGTCCGGGTCGGCGCTGGTCGCATCTGCGCTGGCCTCGATCAGGCTGCGCATCAGGTCGGTGTCGTAGTTGTCGTGTTTGCCCTGCAACAGCGCGCCAATCCGTTCCAGCCCCATACCGGTGTCGATCGACTGCATGTCGAGCGCCTTCATCGAGCCGTCTTCGAACTGCTCGTTCTGCATGAAGACGACGTTCCAGATCTCGATGAAGCGGTCGCCGTCCTCCTCGGGCGATCCCGGCGGGCCGCCCCAGATGTGATCGCCGTGGTCGTAGAAGATCTCGGTGCAGGGGCCGCAGGGGCCGGTCGGCCCCATCTGCCAGAAGTTGTCCGAGGTATCGATGCGGATGATCCGGTCCTCGGGCACGCCGACCTTCTTCCATATCTCGAAGGCCTCATCGTCGGTGTGATAGACGGTGGTCAGCAGCCGCTTGGGGTCGATGCCGAATTCCTTGGTCACCAATTCCCAGGCAAAGGGGATCGCTTCGGGTTTGAAATAATCCCCGAAGGAGAAATTCCCCAACATCTCGAAGAAGGTATGGTGACGCGCGGTGTAACCGACATTGTCGAGGTCATTGTGCTTGCCGCCTGCCCGAACGCATTTCTGCGAGGTGGTCGCTCGGTTGTAGTCGCGCTTTTCCACCCCGGTGAAAAGGTTCTTGAACTGCACCATGCCCGAGTTGACGAACATCAGCGTCGGGTCGTTGCGCGGCACCAGCGGGCTGGAGGCAACGACCTCGTGCCCCTGCTTTTCGAAATAGGTCAGAAAGGTCGAGCGGATGTCGTTCAGACTTGCCATTGCGGGCCTCTTTGCGGGCGAGTGATCGGCGCAGATGTAGCGGCGCCATCCGCAAGTGTCCACAGTCGCCTGTCGCCCCGCACGGGACAACAAAAAAGGCGCTCCGAAGAGCGCCCCTTTCCTGTCCGTCATATCGCCGGATCAATCCTCGGTCAGTTCCGGGTCACCCTCGGGCATGTCGAAATCCAGGCCGTGCGCCGCGCGGATCTTGTCCTCGATCTCCAGCGAGACCCGCGTATTCTCCCGCAGGTAGGTTTTCGCGTTCTCGCGCCCCTGCCCGATCCGCTCGTCGCCGTAGCTGAACCAGGAGCCGGACTTGTCGACGACACCGGCCTTGACGCCCAAGTCCAGCAGTTCGCCCATCTTCGAGATGCCCTCGCCGTACATGATGTCGAATTCGACCTGCTTGAACGGCGGCGCCACCTTGTTCTTGACCACCTTGACGCGAGTCTGGTTGCCGACAACTTCGTCGCGGTCCTTGATCGAGCCGATGCGGCGGATGTCGAGGCGCACGGACGAGTAAAATTTCAGCGCGTTGCCGCCGGTGGTCGTTTCGGGCGAGCCGAACATGACGCCGATCTTCATGCGGATCTGGTTGATGAAGATCACCATGCAATTGGACCGGCTGATCGAGCCGGTCAGCTTGCGCATCGCCTGGCTCATCAGGCGGGCCTGCACGCCGACGTTCGAGTCGCCCATGTCCCCTTCGAGTTCCGATTTCGGCGTCAGCGCGGCGACCGAGTCGACCACCACCATGCTGACCGCGCCCGAGCGCACCAGCGTATCGGTGATCTCCAGCGCCTGTTCACCGGTGTCGGGCTGCGAGATCAGCAACTCGTCCAGATCGACGCCAAGTTTCTTGGCGTATTGCGGGTCCAACGCGTGTTCGGCATCGACAAAGGCGCAGACGCCGCCCTTTTTCTGCTCTTCAGCCACGCAGTGCAGCGTCAGCGTCGTCTTGCCCGAGCTTTCGGGGCCGTAGATCTCGATGATCCGGCCCTTGGGCAACCCGCCGATTCCCAAGGCGATATCCAGCCCCAGCGAGCCGGTCGAGGTGGCCTCGATATCCTTGATGGCATTGTCGCCACCCAGTTTCATGATCGAGCCCTTGCCGAACTGTCGCTCGATCTGGGCGAGTGCGCTGTCCAGGGCCTTCTGTTTCTCGGCCTTACGCTTGTTATCCATGCTCAGAAGATCTGCCGTTGCCATGCGTTTCGATCCTTATTCCATATGCCGGCGAGCGCGGCAATCGCTGCTTTCGTTCACCCCTTGTTCCCAATAGCTATGAGACCAAACCATGAACGGTTCAAGTGAATTCTTTCTCTTTCCAGCTTGGCGCGCGAGGGTTAAGGCAAGGTTACCGAAACAGGAACAAATCGAATGCTCGTGTTCTGGAAAGCGCGCCTGGTCATGCTGGCGGTCCCCAAGACCGGCACCTCTGCCTATACGCGGGCGCTGGCTCCCAAGGCTTCGATGGCGGTCTCCGACCCGCCCGAGTTGAAACATGCGCCGGTCTATCGTTACAACCGTTTCTTCCGCCCGATGTTCGAGAAGGTCGGCGGCGAGATGGAGCTTTTGGCAGTGATCCGCGAACCGGTGGACTGGCTTGGCTCCTGGTACAGGTATCGGCAGCGTGATTTCCTGGATGGCAAGCCGACCTCGACGCGCGGGCTCAGTTTTGACCAGTTCTGCGATGCCTATGCCCGCGGCGATCGTCCGCCATTCGCGAACGTCGGCAGCCAGGCCAAGTTCGTGGAGCCGCGCCCCAACGGTGTCTCGGTCAACCATTTGTTCCGCTACGAAAACCAGGCCGGCTTGCTGGCCTTTCTCGAAGAGCGGCTTGAGACGAAGATCGACCTGCCGCGCGAAAACGTCTCTCCGCGGCGGGACCTGTCGCTGTCCCCGGAGATCGACGCCAAGCTGCGGCGCAAATGTGCGGCGGATTTCGAGACCTGGGAAGGCGCGACCTAGCGCCCGACCTTCAGTTGAGTTGCTGGTGCACCGTCTCGGTCAGGTCCGATAGAGAGAAGGGTTTCGGCAGGAAGACGGAATTTGGAATTTCCTCGCTGCCTTCGCCAAAGGCGTCTTCGGCATAGCCCGATACAAAGACCACCCGCGTATCGGGGCGGCGTTCCCGCGCCTTGCGCACCCAGGTCGGGCCGTCCATCCCGGGCATGACGACATCGGTCACGAAGATGTCCACGGCCAAATCGTCATCATCCAGCGTCGCGAGCGCATCCTCGGCGGTCTCTGCCTCGATTACCGTGTAGCCACGCAGGCGCAGCGCGCGGGCCGCGAAGGCCCGGACCGGGGCCTCGTCCTCGACCAGCAGGACCACGCCCGATCCTTGCTCGGGCAGCTTCCGCTCGGCCTTCTCCTCGGTGGCCACAGCTTCTTGCCGGGGCGCCTCGAAGGCCGGGAAAAGCAGGGTGAAACAGGTCCCCTGCCCGACCACGCTGTCCACGAAGATGAAACCGCCGGTCTGCTTGACGATGCCATAGACGGTGGACAAGCCAAGCCCCGTTCCCTCACCGGTGCGCTTGGTGGTGAAAAAGGGCTCAAAGACCTTTTGCAGCTTGTCCTGGGGGATTCCCATCCCCTTGTCCGTCACCCGGACCGAAACATAGAGCCCGGGCGCGACCACCGCGCGGTCGCGGGTCATCGGTTCGGCCAGTTCGCGGCGCTCTGTCTCGACAACGATCTCGCCACCCTCGGGCATGGCGTCGCGGGCGTTGACCACCAGGTTCATCATCACCTGTTCGAGTTGCCGGCGGTCACCGCGCACCGTTGGCAGGACGGGATCATGTTTCAGCGTCAGCCGCACCTTTTCTCCCACCAGCCTGTTCAGCAGATGCGCAAGGTCCGAGAGCGTATCGCGCAGGTCCATGACCTCGGGCTGCATGGTCTGCTTGCGCGAGAATGCGAGGAGCTGCCCGACAAGCGCCGCCGCCCGGTTGGCGTTCTGGTTGATCTGGACAAGGTCGCCGTAATCCGGATCGCCCTGGTCATGCCGAAGCAACAGCAGGTCGCAATGCCCCGAGATCGCCGTCAGCAGGTTGTTGAAATCATGCGCGACCCCGCCCGCAAGCTGGCCAATGGCCTGCATCTTCTGGCTCTGGACGAATTGCGCCTCGAGCGTCTTGAGCTCGGTCGCGTCATTGAGAACAGCGACGAGCGCCGTCTCGCCGTCGTCAATCACGCGGTTCAGCGTGACCTGCACAAAGACCTCGCGGTCGGCGCGGGTCAGGCGCAGGAACTCGGAGCGGTGCAGCCCACGGCCATCGGCAGCCTCCTGCAACCAGTCCTTGATCGCACGGCCCAGCCCTTCCATGTGCTCGGCAAGGTAACCGGGATCGACCTGGCCCAGGTTCAGCAGGCGGCGGGCCTCGGGGTTTGCGCGCAGGACACGACCGTCGGGTGCCACCTTGAGCAGCGGCACCGGAAGGCCGTCGAAGCTGCCCATCAGGTCCTGGCGCCCGGAATCCTCGGCTATGGGCGACAGCACCAGTTCCTGGCGCCCGCCGCCGATATCGGCACTGTGGACAAGAACGCTCTGCCCGGCATGGGCGCCTTTCAGGCAATGCACCCCGTCGGTCCGCAACGGCAAGTCGGCAAAGATGTCATCCAGCCGCTTCACACGCTGGCCCACGAGGTCACGCGCCACCGGGTTCATGTAGAGCACCGCCCCATTGCGCCCCAGCGAGATCACCGCGAGGTCGGCCCGCGTCCGCCCGCCCGCGCGTTGCGATTCATTCTCCAGACGCCAGAGCATCATGTCGGGCCGGAAGGCACGGACGTAGATCCTGTAGCCTTCGGAATGGCTGGTGACATCCTCGACCGCGGCGCCCTCGGTCAGGGCCTTTTGCTGCAACCGGTAGATGATGCCCTCGGAACTGGCAAAGACGTCGCGCAGCAAGGTGGACAACTGGCTGATGCCCTCGCTGGCAAAGCGTTCACGCGCGGTACGGTTGCTTGTCAGCACCGCCCCCTCTGCATCGGTGAGGAAACAGAAGGCAGGCTCTGTCTCGATGAAATCCGCGAGAAGGGCGAGCCGTCTTTTTCGGCGCCCGCCGGACACCCGGTCGACCAGCAGCCACACCACCGCGAGACAGCCGAACGCGCCCGTGGCCGCCAGCGCAACCACCTGGACCGAGCGCACCGCAGCCACTTGGGAAATCAGCAGGGAGAGCGTCGCCAGGACGACCAGCGCTGCCGCGCCGATGATCGGCGTCATGCCGCTCTGTCGTTTCTGTGCGATGTCGATCGCAGCTTCCACCTTGTCCCCCCGGGTCACGATTCTCTTCCTGCCATAATGCCGGCGTAGACCGTTAAGGGGACGTTAACTGTCGCAAATGCTCGCGCCAGAGTTGTGGCTTTCAGGTCGCGGTCCGGCGAAGAACCGCGGCAAAAAAGCCATCCCCGCCAGACCCGGGGAGGAATTGCCGCTGCTCTTCGACCGACCAGCCGGGCCTGCGTTCCAGAAAGGCGCTGACCTGCGTGGCGTTTTCCTCGGCCAGCACCGAACAGGTCGCATAGGCCAGCACACCGCCCTTGACCACGTAACCTGCCGCCCGATCGAGAATATCGGCCTGGATGGCGCAGAGTTCGTCCAACCTTTCTTCCGTCAGGCGCCACTTGCCTTCGGGGGCACGGCGCCAGGCACCGCTGCCCGAACAGGGCACATCACAGAGTACAAGGTCGAAGTCCCCCTTGGGCCTGGACGCGATACGGACATCCGCCCCGGCGCGGGACGCGCGTGCCGGCAGGTCGACCATCCGTTTCGGAGCCGCATCATGGGCCACAACCGGCCCGCCCCGCATCCGCGCCGCCATCGCCAGCGCCTTGCCGCCACCGCCGGCGCAATAGTCCAGAACCTGCATGCCCGGTTCCAGCGGCAGCAGGTCGACCACGGCCTGGCTGGCCGCATCCTGCAATTCCACGAGGCCGTCGAGATATGCGCCGCTGCGCATGATCCCCCGGGCGCCCTCCGTCACGCGCAAAGCGGTCGCCGAAAGGTCATGAGGTTCGGCCAGAATCCCGTCTTGTCCCAGACGCGCCATTGCGGTTTCAGGCGTGGCCCGCAAAAGATTGACACGGAGAAAGACCTCGGCCCGGGATCGAAGGGCCAGCGCCGTCGCATCTGCCTCTGGTCCCAGGCTGTCCCGGAAACGCGGCGCCAGCCAGTCCGGCAGGTCCAGCGCCGCCGCCCCGTCCGGCGCCTGCCCGGCGGCCAGTTCATCTGCATCGAGCGGGGCCGGGGCATGACCCTGCCCCGTGAATACCTGGGCGGGATCTTCTTCCCTGAGGCGGAGCAGCCCCAACAAACGCGCCCGGCCGGTTTCGCCCCCGCCCAAGGCCGCGGCCGACCGCCAGCAGCGCAGCGCGTCGAACACAAGGTCGCGTACTGCGGCCCGGTCCTTGGATCCGGCATAGCGGGCAGAGCGTCCCCAGCTGGTCAGGGCCTGTTCCGCCGCCTGCCCGGCGGCAATCCGGTCCAGCAATTCAATGGCGGCCTGCACGCGGGCGGCGGGGGTCATGGGCTGTTCTCCAACGGCGGCAATCGCCTCTGCCTAGACCAGAGACACAGGTTTGACGATGCCCCGGCGCATGTTCCGCGCCGGGGCATTGTTTCAAAGTTTACCGGAAACAGTCCGGACAGAACTCATCCAATCCGGTAGTTGGGGCTTTCGCGGGTGATCTGAACGTCGTGCACATGGCTTTCCTTCAGCCCTGCCCCGGTGATCTTCACGAAGGTGCAGTTGCGGCGCATCTCCTCGACCGTGGCGCAGCCGGTATAGCCCATCGCGGCCCGAAGTCCGCCGACCAGCTGGTGCAGGACCACGCCCGCCGGCCCCTTGTAGGGAACCTGCCCCTCGATCCCTTCGGGGACCAACTTGTCGCTGGCCGCGTCCTTCTGAAAATAGCGGTCAGCCGAGCCGCGCGCCATGGCGCCCAGGCTGCCCATGCCGCGATAGGCCTTGAACGACCGCCCCTGGTACAGGATCACTTCGCCCGGGCTTTCGTCTGTCCCGGCGATCATGGACCCGACCATCGCGCAGGAAGCCCCCGCCGCGATGGCCTTGGCGAAATCGCCCGAGAACTTGATGCCGCCATCGGCAATCACCGGCACGTCACCGGCCGCCGTCGCACATTCCATGATCGCGGTCAGCTGGGGCACGCCGACACCGGCCACCATCCGCGTGGTGCAGATCGACCCGGGGCCGATCCCCACCTTGATCGCATCGGCGCCCGCGTCGATGAGGGCCCGCGCAGCATCCGCCGTCGCCACGTTGCCTGCGATCACCTGCACCTCGTTCGACAACAGCTTGGCGCGTTCGACCGCTTCCAGCACCCCGGCGGAATGGCCATGCGCAGTGTCGACCACGATGATGTCGACCTGCGCATCCGCCAAGGCCTGAGAGCGTTCATAGCCCGAGTCGCCAACGCCCGTGGCCGCCGCGACGCGCAGACGCCCGAGGTCGTCCTTGCAGGCGGTCGGGTTCACCACCGCCTTTTCCGTGTCCTTCAGCGTCAGAAGCCCCGTCAGCTTGCCGTCCTTGTCGGTCACCAGCAGCTTTTCGATCCGGCGGGCCTTCATCAGGTTGATGGCTTCCTCGCGGTCCGCCGGTTCGGTCAGGATCGCGAGGTTGTCGCGGGTCATCATGGCGTGAACCGGCGTGCCGTCGTTCTCGGCAAAGCGCATGTCGCGGTTGGTGACGATGCCCACGACGCGATGCGCCTCGTCGATCACGGGAAAGCCGGTAAAGCCGTAGCGCTCCGTCAGCATCCGCGCATCGCCCAGTGTCTGATCCGGGCGCAGGGTGACGGGGTTGTAGACGATGCCGCTTTCAAAGCGCTTGACCCGCCGCACTTCGCGCGCCTGTTCCTCGATCCCGAGGTTCTTGTGGATCACCCCGATACCGCCGGCCTGCGCCATCGTGATCGCCATCCGGCTTTCGGTGACGGTGTCCATCGCGGAACTCAAAAGCGGAATATTCAACGCAATCGACTTGGTCACTTGCGTCCGGGTGTCTGCCGTCGACGGCAACACGTTCGAGGCCGCGGGAACAAGCAGGACGTCATCGAAGGTCAGGGCCTCGCGAATCTCCATTGGGGCACTCCTTGGGAGGGATCGGTTGGCGCGTCCCTATCGCATGCGCAGACGGGAAAGGAAAGAGCGCGCGGTGCGTCGCGGCAACGTGCCCGGATCGGGGTGAAAGATATCCTCTTCCAGCGGCACGTCGAACCGCCAGTCAAACGGAAAGATCCGGTCGCGCGGCAGGTCCAGCGTATCCGGGGCCTGCGGGTCCTGACTATCGATCCAGCCACTGTCGCTGAGCCAGAAGATCGCGCGCAGCGTGCCGCCGCTATCGGTGTCCACGACAAAGACCGAGGCCAGTTCTGCCCCGTTCGAGAGGATCGAGGTGCCGTGCATCCAGTATTCGCCGTCGGCCCTTGGCACCTGCGACGGGTTGCGAACCGCGTGCTGCCCGGTCTGCGGATCACTGCGCAGGACAAAGCGAGGCGCGCCGTGCAACAGGTTGATGCGCTTCATCGTTTCCTGATCGATCACGTCTGACCTCTTGTGCTCACTCGGGCGACACGTCTTGCCAATGGTCTTCCATGATCAAGCTGTCCAGGTCCAGCCGCTTGCGCCAGCCCCGCGCCTGCAGTTCCGGCTGGCCAAAGGCCTCATCGATATGACCGACGCAAAGGTAGGCGACGACCTCAACATGGTCGGGCAAGCCCAGCAAAGCGCGCAGATCCTCTTGCCGAAAGATACTGACCCAGCCGACTCCCAGCCCCTCGGCCCGCGCCGCAAGCCAGAGGTTCTGCACCGCGCAGACCGTGGAATAGAGGTCCATATCCCGGTTATGCGTCCGCCCCAGCACCACCTTGCCGCCGCGGGTCCGGTCGCAGGTCACCGCGATGTTCAGCGGCGCCTTCAGGATGCCTTCCAGTTTCAGCGCGGCGTATCGGCTCCGCTTTTCACCTTCGAACATGGCTTCGGCCTCGGCATTGGCGGTCTCGAAGGCGGCATGGACCGCCCGCCGCCGGGCCGCATCGCGGATCAGGATAAAGTTCCAGGGCTGCATGAAGCCGACCGAAGGCGCCGCATGGGCCGCCTCCAGCACGCGGCGCAGCATGGCGGGATCAATGGGATCGGGCAGGAATTCGTTGCGCACATCCCGCCGCGCGCAGATCACATCGTAAAGCGCCTGACGCTCGCAGGCGGTGAATTTGCGCGCCTTCTCGGGCACAGCTTGGGGATCGGGCATTCTTCGGCTCCGCAAATGACAATGACCGGACGCTGTCCAAGGCGCCGGTCCGTGTCGTCAGGCCGGTCTTCTGGCTTGGGGTCTGCCGGGGCGGACGCCTTCCCGGGGCTTGCCCCAGTGGCATCTGTCCGCTCCATCCCCCTTACAGCGGCGGGCCCGCGCCGGACTTGCACCGGCTTCCCGATTCTCCCCATATCGGGGCACCTGACAGCGCCAGAGTGCGTCAGTCCATCCGCAGGGGCAACCATCCAGACGCAACAGGCGCCCCAAAAGGCGCCTGCACGGATCCGGGAATCGCGGGTTTCAGTCAGAGGCTGCGTCGGCCTTTTTCTTGTCCGCCTTCTCGACCGCCTCGCCGATGGACTGGACCGACCAGGCGAAATCCACGTCCAGCGCCGTATCGAAGACCCAGTAGTCGCGCGGGACATAGAAATTCGCCGCATAGCCCGAGCCACGTCCGCCCCAGGCCGCAAGACCGTGACAGGTCATGCAGTTGGTCTGGACGCCCATGTCCGTCGTCGTCGTTGTCCAGCCGCCGGCGCCATCGGGGATCTGTACGGTCTCGGTGATGCCGATGACCGGCGTGCCGAACCCGGCCTCCAGGTAGGGGTTGAAGGCCGTCACCAGCGCACCGACGTTCTTGCCGCCGACAAGGGGTTGCGCCGGTACCAGCATCGAGTAGGCCGGCGCCATCGCGTAATGCGCCGCCTGCGTGGTCAGCGTGTCAGGCCGCGCCGAGGCGATGGCGGCACTGGAGGGCGTGTTGGGCCGCGCGGCATCCGCCTCCCACCAGAAGGTCTGCCATGTCCACTGGGTCGTTTCCCGAGACGTGACATGCATGGCCACCAGCAGGGCGATGGAGGTTTCGCCGTCGGTCAGGTCGCTGCTGTCGCCCGTCGACTTGTTGACGAAAGCCCCATCCTCGTCCTTCAGGTTGACCGCGATGAAATCGTCGACGGAATAGATGTTCCCCTCGGACGGGCTCTTGCAGTTGACGTCGACGCCGGTCGATGTTGTCGGGCCATCAAGGTCAAGATCGACATAGACGCATTGCTGCCAGAGCGTTTCGGGATAGCCGCCCTGTTTCATGTCCGGTGTCCAGTTCGCCAGGTCCGGCTCTCCGGGCCAGGCCGTAAAGGCGTATAGCCTGCGGGTCCGGCCGTCTTCGCCCGTCCATTCGGTTATGCGATCGTCGGTGATCAACTTGTAGACCGGTTTGACGTTCACCGCCGCGTCGGGAAAGCGCACCTTGTCTCCCTGCTCCAACAACCGGTCCAGCACCTCTGGTTTGCCGGTGCCGGTGTCCAGCAGGTACTGCGCCGAGGGCGGGCTGTAGGCCACGTTTTCCAGCACGTCTGTATTCACGATAATCCCGGCGGCATTTTTCGCCGGCTCGGTGCCGTCCTTCTTTTCCTGCGCCGCGTTCGCGAGGAAACCATCGACCAGCCCGTGTTTGAACATCTGGTTGGACTCGCCCAGCCGGAACCGGTCTTCCGGGGCCTCGCCGGTAAAGACGTCGATCACATCCGCCTTGGTCAACCAGGTCTGATAGGTCAGTCGGGCATAGGCGCCCTCACCCTCGACCGGTTTCGTCAGGCCGGCCCAGATCCCCCAGGCATGGGCATGGATGGCGCCCGTATTCTGCGGCTCGGCCCGAATCCATGCGTCGATCTCGGCCTCGGGCGTCGGAAAGCGGACGCCAGGCGCAGGTTCCGCTGGCATGTCGACGCCAAAGTCCTGTGCCAAGACTGTCAGCGGCAGCCCCGCCAGCGCGATGGCCAACAACGGCCCGTTCTTGTTCAAAAGGTTCATTCCAGTCCCCCATTGCAATCAAAGATTGTATTCATGTGACGCACGGTAACCCCTCACCGCGTGTACACAAGAACAACCTTTCAACCTTAACGATTAATTTGATCCTGACGCGCAATGCCCCTTGTTGCGCGCGACCCTCCGACTAGGCTGGCGCCAATCAAGGAGACCCCTATGAGTCACGGCTACGAATCCGGTCGGCTGAACCTTCCGTTCACCGGCATCTGCACCTTTGCCAAGGCCCCCTATCAGCCCGATTGGTCCAATCTGCAGGCCGACGCGGCAATCCTTGGTGCGCCTTTCGACGCGGGAACCCAATGGCGCGCGGGGGCACGGTTCGGCCCGCGCGGCGTGCGCGAGGCCTCGACCCTGTTCAGCTTTGGTCATGCAGGCGCCTACGATCACGAGGACGACGTGACCTATCTGGACGGCGTGCAACTGGTCGACATGGGCGACGCCGACATCATCCATACCGACACCGCAAGCAGCCATGCCAACATCCGCCGCGGCGTCGAGGCGGCGCTGGCTGCGCGCGCCCTGCCCGTGACCATTGGCGGAGATCATTCGGTCAACATTCCCTGCATCGAGGCCTACGAGGGCCGCGCGCCCTTCCATGTCCTGCAGATCGACGCGCACCTGGATTTCGTCGATGAACGGCACGGCGTCACCCGCGGACATGGCAATCCCATGCGTAGGGCGGCGGAGAAATCCTGGGTCACCGGGCTGACGCAACTGGGCATCCGCAACGTTTCGTCCACGGCGCGCGAGGGTTACGAGGATGCGCGCGCCCGTGGCTCCGACATCCTGTCGGTCCGGCAGGTGCGCAGGCTGGGCCCCGAGGCCACCGCCGCCCGCCTGCCCGAAGGCGTGCCGATCTACATCACCATCGACATCGACGCCTTCTGCCCGTCGATCGCGCCGGGCACCGGCACACCCAGCCACGGCGGCTTTCTCTACTACGAGGTGCTGGAGATCCTGCAACAAGCGGTCCGCTCTCATCCGGTCGTCGGAATTGACCTGGTCGAGGTCGCGCCGGACTACGACCCGACCGGCAGCACCTCGATCCTGGCCGCACAACTTCTGATGAACCTGCTGGGCTTCGTCTTTCATGCCGGGTTGCCTCGACCCTAGGCTGAATTCCGCATCAAATATGCTGCGCACCCGCGAAGGATCGCGCAGCCCCCATCACAGGCCTTGCCGTCACTGCCTTGTCGCGTTTCTCTGGTGTAGAGCACCCGACCCAGAACAGGACCCGCCCATGACTGCCCCCCTTGCCGGATACGTCATTCTTGACCTGACGCATGTCCTTGCCGGCCCTTTCTGCACGATGACGCTGGCGGACATGGGGGCGCAGGTGATCAAGGTGGAACCCCCCAAGGGCGGCGATGATACCCGTGCTTTCCCCCCCTTCAAGGATGGGAAATCCGCCTATTTCGCCGCCATCAACCACGGCAAGAAAAGCATCGCACTGAACCTCAAGGCCGACGAGGATCGGCTGATCTTCGAACGCCTGCTGGCCCGCGCCGACGTCATCGTCGAGAATTTTCGCCCCGGGGTGATGGAACGTCTGGGCTATGGCTGGGACGACCTCCACGCGGCCTTTCCCCGACTGGTCTATGGCGCGGTATCCGGCTTTGGCCATTCCGGCCCGGACGCGCGGCGCCCGGCCTATGACATGGTGGTCCAGGCGCGCGGCGGCGTGATGTCGATCACCGGCGAAAAAGACCGCGACCCGGTGCGCGTGGGCGCCTCGATCGGGGATATCGTGGCGGGCATGTTCCTGTCGCAGGGCATCCTTGCCGCGCTGCTGGACCGCGACCGGTCCGGCCTGGGGCGCAAGATCGACGTGGCCATGCTGGACAGCCAGCTGGCGATCCTTGAACACGCGGTGGCGCTGACCACGGTGACCGGCAAGGCGCCGGGACCGTCCGGGGCCCGCCATCCCTCGATCACGCCCTTCGAAACCTTCCATGCCTCGGACGGGCTGTTCGTGATCGCCGCCGGAAACGACCGCCTGTTCGAAAAGCTCTGCATCGCGCTGGACCTGCCGATCTCGGACGATCCGCGCTTTGCCACAAACCCGGCGCGCTGCGACAATGCCCGCCTGCTGAAACGGCTGATCGAGGCGGTGACGCTGGAGAACACTCGCGCCTACTGGATCTCGCGCCTGACCGCGGCGGGCGTCCCCACGGGGCCGATCCAGGATGTCGGACAGGTCCTGAAGGACCCGCAGATCCTGGCCCGCAACATGGTGGTGGACGTGCTCGACAAGAATGGGCGGCAGGCCTACAAGGCCGCCGGAAACCCGATCAAGATGACTGACGCGCCGGACCCCAAGTCACGCGCCCCCGCGCCCGACCTTGACGGCAACCGGGGCGAGATCCTGCGCTGGCTCGAACAAGGCTGACCTCCGCCCTGCCGTCTAGTGCCACGCCGGGCCGACGCCCGGTGCGCCGTGCCGTTTTCCGCCCTGATCCTGACGCCTTGTGTCTTTCCCTCGCCGGTGCAGCCGCTATGGTCCGCCCAACCCGGAGGTTCGCTTCATGACCAAAGATCCGCTTGTCGTCTTCACCCCGTCCGGAAAGCGCGGCCGCTTTCCCGTCGGCACGCCCGTCCTGACCGCCGCCCGCCAGCTGGGCGTCGACCTCGATTCCGTCTGCGGCGGACGCGGCATCTGTTCGAAATGCCAGATCACGCCGTCCTACGGCGATTTCCCGAAACACGGTGTGCATGTCGCGCAGGACGCCCTGTCGGAGTGGAACAAGGTCGAAGAACGCTATGACCAGAAACGTGGGCTGAAGACCGGGCGCCGTCTTGGCTGCCAGGCCACGGTGCAGCGCGACGTGGTGATCGACGTGCCCGCCGAAAGCCAGGTCCACCGCCAGGTCGTGCGCAAGGCCGCCGCTGCCCGCGTGATCGAGATGGACCCGGCCACGCGGATCTTCTACGTCGAGGTCGAGGAACCCGACATGCACGAACCCACGGGCGATCTGGAACGCCTGGCCCGTGCGCTCAAGGCGCAATGGGACATCCCCGAGATCACGGCAGAGTTCTCTCTTCTGGGCCAGTTGCAGCCGATCCTGCGCAAGGGCGGCTGGAAGATCACCGTCGCACTGCACAAATCCTCGGCCGAGGCCACCCCGCGCCTGATCGCGGCCTGGCCGGGCCTGCACGAGGACGGGATTTACGGCCTGGCCATCGACCTGGGCTCCACCACAATCGCGGCCCATCTGACGAACCTCGACACCGGCGAAGTCGTGGCCTCCTCGGGAATCATGAACCCCCAGATCCGCTTTGGCGAAGACCTGATGAGCCGGGTGTCCTACGCGATGATGAACCCCGGCGGGGATGTTGAAATGACCCGCGCCGTGCGTGAGGCCATCGACACTCTGTCGGTGGAGATCGCCAAGGACGCCGGGATCGTGCCCTCGCTGATCCTGGAGACGGTCTTCGTTTGCAACCCGGTGATGCATCACTTGCTGCTGGGCATCGACCCGGTGGAGCTGGGACAGGCGCCCTTTGCGCTGGCCACATCCAACTCGTTGACCCTGACGGCGCGCGATCTCGACCTGACCTCCCTGCCCGCCTCGGCGCAGGTCTATGTCCTGCCCTGCATTGCGGGCCATGTCGGTGCGGATGCCGCCGCCGTCGCCCTGTCCGAAGAACCGGGCAAGTCCGAGGATCTGGTGCTGGTCGTGGACGTGGGTACCAACGCCGAGATCCTGCTTGGCGACAAGACCCGCGTGCTGGCCTGTTCCTCGCCCACCGGCCCCGCCTTCGAAGGGGCCCAGATCAGTTCCGGACAGCGGGCCGCCCCCGGCGCAATAGAGGCCATACGCATCGACCCCGAGACCAAGGAACCGCGCTTTCGCGTCATCGGTTGTGACAAATGGTCGGACGAAGAAGGGTTCTGGGAGGACACCGCCGCAACCGGCATCACCGGCATCTGCGGATCCGGCATCATCGAGGCGGTGGCGGAACTGCGCACCGCCGGGCTGCTGGACCCCTCCGGCCTGATCGGCGGCCCCGCACAGACCGGCACACAGCGCTGCTTTGCCGAGGGCCGGACCCACAGCTACCTGATCCACGACGCCACCGCAGACGGCGGGCCGCGCATCACCGTGACCCAAAGCGACATACGCGCCATCCAGCTTGCCAAGTCCGCGCTTTATGCCGGGGCGCGCCTGCTGATGGACACACGCGGCGTCGACAAGGTGGACCGCGTGGTGCTGGCGGGGGCCTTTGGCGCCCATATCTCGCCCCAGCACGCGATGGTGCTGGGCATGATCCCGGATGTGCCGCTGGACAAGGTGACCAGCGCGGGCAACGCTGCCGGGACAGGCGCGCGGATCGCGCTGTGCAACCTGGCCGCCCGGCGCGAGATTGAGCGCGTGGTGCGCGAGATCACCAAGGTCGAAACCGCGATCGAGCCGAAGTTCCAGGAGCATTTCGTCAACGCCAACGCGATCCCGCATGCCACCGACGCCTTCCCGGAACTCCACAAGATCGTCAGCCTGCCGAACGTCAGTTTCAACACCGGCGGAGAGGATGGTGGCGGGCGGCGCAGGCGGCGGCGCGGCTGATTCCGCGCCACGCAGCCCTTACAACAGGCCGCGCCCTGCCAGGTTCCGCATCAGCGCCGAGGTGCCAAAGGTCCAGGGCGCGCATTCGGTGGACAGACGCACGGTGTTGCGCAGGCTGCCCAGTTGCGGCTCGGAGATCTCGACGACGTCGCCCAGCTTGTGCGTGAACCCTTCGCCGGGGATGTCGCGATCCTCGGTGGGGGCAAAGAGCGTGCCGAGCATCAGGAAAAACCCGTCAGGATACTGGTGGTGCGCACCGCAGGTCTGCGCCACAAGGTCCTCGGGATCGCGGCTGATTTCGGACATGCTGCTGCGCCCGTTCAGGACAAAGCCATCGGTCCCGGTCACGGTCAGCGTTAGTTCCGCACGGCGCACATCGTCCAGACCATAGCTGTCGTCGAAGAGTCGCAGCATCGGACCCACGGCACAGGACGCGTTGTTGTCCTTGGCTTTGCCCAGAAGCAGCGCGGACCGCCCCTCCACATCGCGCAGGTTCACGTCATTGCCCAGCGTGGCGCCGCGGATACGACCCTGCCCGTCGCAGGCCAGCACGATCTCGGGCTCCGGGTTGTTCCAGGTCGATACCGGATGCAGCCCGACACTGGCGCCGAACCCCACGGCGGACATGGGCTGTGCCTTGGAGAAGACCTCGGCAAAGGGGCCGATTCCCACCTCGAGGTACTGCGACCAGACACCATCGGCAATCAGCACCTCCTTGAGTTGTCCTGCCTTGTCCGATCCCGGTTCCACCGCGCGCAGGCTCTCGCCCAGGATGGCGGTACAGCGTTCGCGGATCGCCAGCGCCCGGGCCGGATCGCCCTTGGCCTGTTCCTCGATCACCCGTTCCAGCATCGACGAGACAAAGGTGACGCCGCAGGCCTTGACCGGTTGCAGATCACAGGGCGCCTGCAAGTATGGCCCCTGCGGATCTTCGGTCGATGCCTCCGCCAGCGCCTCGAGCGGGCCAAGGCTGTCACCCGGCGCGTTCTGCGCAAAGCTCGCCGGATCGTCGAGGTCCAAAAGCGCCTGCATGGTCGGCACTTCGCGGCAGGTGATATCGACCGCCTCGGCGCCGCGCCGGGCAATCAGCGCGGGGCCGTTACGATCCGGCCGCCAGGCGCGGCCGACAAAGGTGCCAGTCTGGGGCAATGCAAGTGTCATGGTTCGGTCCTCCCGGGATCTTCGTTCTTGCTGACGGGTCTAGAGGAAATGTTGCCGGCGCGGAACCATCCCCGGTGGGATCGGTTTGACCTTGAACCACCTCTGGTCCTGCGGTATCCAGTCGGACGCTGCGGGTGTAGTTCAATGGTAGAACGGCAGCTTCCCAAGCTGCATACGAGGGTTCGATTCCCTTCACCCGCTCCATTCCCCTTTGCCTTGCACCTGTCACACGACCTGTTTCAGCCGGTCCTGCAAACGGGAGACGTCCGCCCTTAGGTCGCCTGAAATCGCGCCCGCGCGCGGGGTGTCCAGAAGCGTCGTGAACAGCGCCTCCTCCGGCTGTCCCTTGCGGTGCCAGACAAGCGCGCGCAGCACGGTTTCGGCCTCGGGCGGCATGCGATCCGGGGCCTCCTCACCCGCGATTTCCCCCCAGACCGCGGTCCAGCACCGGGCGACCGTCCAGGGATTGTAGCCACCTCCGCCCGAGACGATCATTCTTGGCGCCAGCGGCCGCAGCGCCCGGACCGCCGCAACATGGCTCCGGTTGGACAGGCCCAGGCGGGCCAGCGGATCCTCGGCCAACGCATCTACCCCGCATTGCAGAAAGATGGCATCGGGCCGGAACGTCTCGACCGCCGGCAGGATCATGTCCCGCAGCACGAAGTCGAATTCCGTGTCGTTGAACCCGCGCGCCACGGGCAGGTTGAAGGACGCGCCTCCCGCCCTGTCCTCCAGCGCGCCGGTAAATGGCCAGCGCCGCGCCTCGTGGACAGAGATCATGCGAACCCGTTCGCTGCCGTCAAAAGCCAGTTCCACCCCGTCGCAATGATGCGCGTCTATATCGACATAGGCCACCCGCTGCAGCCCCATGTCCAGCAGGCGACGCATGGTCAGTACCGGCTCGTTCAGAAAACAAAAGCCCGCCGCAGCATCGGGCAAGCCATGGTGCTGACCGCCGCCGGGGTTGTGAACGATCCCGCCATCGCGGACCAGTTCCGCCGCCAACAACCCGCCGCCAACCGCTGTCGCGGGCCTTCGGTACATCTCGGGGAAAACCGGGTTCGACAGGGTGCCCAACCCATGACGCACCCGCACCTCTTCATTGACCTCCTGCGCGGCCTCAGCGGTCTTGAGGGCCTCGACATAGGCGCGGCTGTGGAACCCTGCCAGCGCCACCGGCTTGGCGCGGGGCGAGGTCCGATAGCGCGCCTGTGGCAACCACCCCAATGCACGCGCAAGGTCTGTGACAGCGGGCACCCGCTGGATCGACAGCGGATGACGCGGGCCATAGACCGAACCGCGGTAGATACGCGAGCCGATGAAAACGGGACTGGACATGCCCTCAGAGTTAGAGCCTTCGCGTGCCAAAGGAAATCCGGCCTGCATTGCACCTTTCCCGGGACCGGCCTATTCAAACCGACATGTCACAAGTGCCTTCTTTGCGACTGGTCTGGCAGACCGCCCTCATGTTGTGTTTCGGTGCCCTTGGCGGGGCCTTGGCAAACCTGGTGCATCTGCCCATGCCCTGGATGCTGGGTGGATTGTTTTCCTCGGCCCTGGTCGTCCTTCTCTGGGCGCCGCCGATCCTCGAAGACTACAGTTTCCCGATGCCGTTCCGGACCGGTTTCGTTGCCTTGATCGGGGTGATGATCGGCACCCAGGTCACGGCAGAGCTGGTGGCGCTGGCGGGCAAGCTGCCTTGGACGATGGCCGGTCTGGTCGTCTTTGTGGTGATGGCCCATTTCGGGAACATGGCGATCTTTCGCTACCTTGGCGGATATGACCGCGCCACGGCCTTCTACTCGGGCACGCCGGGCGGGCTGATGGAAAGCATCGTCATGGGCGAAGGCGCGGGTGCCGACATCCGCATCCTGACCGCCCAGCAGTTCTTGCGCATCATCGTGGTGATCACGCTTTTGCCGTTGGGGCTGTCGCTCTGGATTGGCGCGCCGGTGGGCAGCGCGGCAGGGCTGCAATCGGCGATGGGACAAACCCAGGTAACGCCTCTGGCGCTGGTGACGATCGCGCTGGCGGCAGGTCTGGGACTGTACCTTGCCCGACTGGTGCGTCTGCCCGCCGCCCAGTTGAGCGGCCCAATGATCCTGGCCGCCTTGGCCACGGTGACCGGAGTGCTGGACCTGCACCTGCCGATCTGGCTTATCGCCGCGGCCCAGCTGGTGATCGGTGTCAGCCTCGGGATGCGGTTCAAGGGGGTGAACATGGCGCTCCTGCGCCGCTGCGCCTGGCTCGCGCTGACCTCTGTGGCTTACATGCTGGTGCTTGGCGGTGTCCTGTCCGCCCTGCTCTGGCAGATCACCGGCATCGAATGGCTGCACCTGCTGATCAGCTTCGCGCCCGGTGGCGTCGCCGAGATGTCGGTGGTGGCGCTGAGCCTTGCCGCCAATCCGGCGCTGGTCAGCCTGCATCACGTCGCCCGCATCCTGATGACGGTGGTCGAACTGAGCCTCGCCGCGCGCCTTCTGGGCATGCGCTGATCCTTGCGTCCAAGGGGCGACCAGGGGCCTGACCCCTGCTCAGGCCTCCTCGGACTTCTCCATCAGTTCAAGCCATTCTTCCTCGGCCGCGCTTAGCGCCTCCTGGCGCTCGACCAGCGCATCGGTGGCTTTCTGGAACTTCAGCGGTTCCTTGGTGAAAAGATCGGGCTGGGCAAGGAAATCTTCCAGCTTGGCGATCTCGGCGCCCAGCCGGTCGATCTCACCCGGCAATTCCTCCAGCCGGTGCTTCTCGGTGAAACTGAGCACAGGCTTCGCCGGCGCCGCCGCGGCCGGCTTCGGCGTAGTCCCGGACTTGGCCGCAGGCTTTGCCTTTTTCGCCGGCCCCGACTCCTCGCGCTTCTGGGCCTGGTAGTCGGACCAGCCCCCGGCATAGACGGTGGCGCGTCCGCCGCCTTCCATCGCGACGGTCGTGGTTGCGACGCGGTCAAGGAAATCCCGGTCGTGGCTGATCAGCATCACGGTGCCGTCGTAATCGTCCAGCAGTTCCTGCAGCAGGTCCAGCGTCTCGACATCCAGATCGTTGGTCGGTTCGTCCAGCACCAACAGGTTCGATTCCCGCGCCAGCAGTTTCGCCAGCAAGAGCCGCGCCTTCTCGCCCCCGGACAGAGACCGCACCGGCGCACGCACCTGGCGTTCGTCGAACAGGAAATCCTTGAGATAGCCAACAACATGCTTCGGTTGTCCCCGCACCATAACCTGGTCGGACTGGCCCGACACGCGCATGTCGCGGTCATTGGTCAGGCTGTCCCAGAGCGAGGCGTCGGGATCCAGCTGCGCCCGACTCTGGTCAAAGATCGCCGGCACAAGGTTCGTGCCCAGTTTCACACCACCAGCGTCGGGGGCGATTTCCCCGGTCAGGATCTTGATCAAGGTGGTCTTGCCCACGCCATTCGGCCCGACAAACGCCACGCGGTCCCCCCGCTGCACCGTCAGGTCGAAATTGCGCACGATCTGCTTGTCATCGAAAGCATGGGTGACGCCCTGCGCCTCGATCACCTTCTTGCCGGATTTCGGGCCGGAGGCCATCTCCATCGCCGCCGCCCCCTGCCGCCGGATCTGCGAGGCGCGTTCCTTGCGCATGTCCTGCAACGCCCTCAACCGGCCCTGGTTGCGCTTGCGGCGGGCGCTGATGCCCTCGACGGCCCAACGGGCCTCGGCCTTGATCTTGCGATCCAGCTTGTGGCGCTGCTGGTCCTCTTCCTCCCAGGCCTTGTCGCGCCAAGCCTCGAAAGCTTCGAAACCGCGCTCCTGCCGCGCCACCTGCCCCCGGTCGATCCAGAGCGTCGCACGGGTCAACTCGCTCAGGAATCGCCGGTCGTGCGAGATCAGGACAAAGCCCTTGCGCGTGGTCTTCAACTCGTCCTCGAGCCAGGAAATCGCCTCGATATCCAGGTGGTTGGTCGGCTCGTCCAGCAGCATCAGGTCAGGGGCCTCGGCCATCAGCTTGGCCAGCGCGGCGCGACGGCGCTCACCGCCGGATGCCGTCTCGACCGGACGGTCGGGATCGAACTTCAACCCTTCGGACGCGCGCTCGACCCGGTACATCTCCGAGGCGGCGAGCTGCGAGGCGGCGAACTCGCCCAGCGTGGCAAAACCGGTCAGGTCCGGTTCCTGCTCCATGTAGCCCACGGAAATCCCCGCCGGGACCACGCGGTCGCCCCGATCCGGCTCGACAAGTCCGGCCATGACCTTCATCAGGGTCGATTTGCCCGAACCGTTGCGCCCGACAAGCGCCACGCGGTCGCCCTGGTGGACGGTCAGCGACAGATCGTCAAAGACCGGATCGCCGCCAAAGGTGAGAGAAACAGAGGTGAGTTGAAGCAAGGGAGGAGGAGCCATGCGCGCAGCGCTAATCCCGCCCGCGCCATTCGTCAATGGGCTCCGGACCGGCGTCGGCCCTTCCGCCCGCATGGGCTTCTACTTGGCAAAGGAACCCGGGGGACGGGGCAGCGTGCCCGGTTCGAGGTATCCAACCAGATGGGCTGCGCCAACGCCTTGGTCAGGCGCGCCCCAGCACCAGCACGGCGTTCAACCCGCCAAAGGCAAAGGCATTCGACAACACCACGTCGACCTCTGCCTCGCGCGCCACGTTCGGGACAACGTCCAGCGCGCATTCCGGGTCAGCCTCCTCGTAGCCGATGGTCGGCGCAATCACGCCGTCCCTCAGCGCCATGAGACAGGCAAGCAGTTCGACCGCGCCGGTGCCGCCGATCAGGTGGCCATGCATCGACTTGGTCGACGAGATCATGAGGTTGTCCGCATGGGTGCCGAAGACATCCGCCACCGCCGCGCATTCGGTCTTGTCATTGGCCGCCGTCCCGGTGCCATGCGCGTTGATGTAGCTCACCCGCTCCTTGCCGACCCGCGCATCGCGCAGCGCGCCGGAGATCGCCCGGGCCGCGCCATGCTTGGAGGGCATGACGATATCCGCCGCATCCGATGTCATGGCAAAACCCAGCACCTCGCCGAGGATCTCGGCGCCGCGGGCCTTTGCGTGTTCATATTCTTCGAAGACGAAGACACCCGCGCCCTCGCCCTGCACCATGCCGTTGCGGGTGGCGCTGAAGGGGCGGCATGCGTCCTTGGACATCACGCGCAGACCTTCCCAGGCCTTCACGCCGCCAAAACACAGCATCGACTCCGACCCGCCGGTGATCATCGCCGTGCACATGCCCGAGCGGATCATCTGGAACGCCTGCCCCATGGCGTGGTTCGAACTGGCGCAGGCCGTGGCGACGGTGAAACTCGGTCCCTTGACGTTAAATTCCATGCTGACGTGGCAGGTGGCCGCATTGTTCATCAGCTTCGGGACGACAAAGGGATGAACGCGGTTCTTTCCCTCTTCGTAGACGGCGCGATAATTGTCGTCCTGTGTGCTCAGCCCGCCGCCGGAAGTGCCCAGCACCACGCCCGAGTTGTTGGCCAGGTCTCCCACGAATTCCAGCCCGGCCTGGGCAACCGCCTGTCGGGCCGCCAGCAGGGTAAACTGCGTGAACCGGTCATAAAGCGCAAGTTGCTGGCGGTTGAACACCGTCTCGGGTTCGAATCCCTTGACCTGTCCGCCGATGCGGATGGCCAGACGCTCCACGTCGCGAAACTCCAGTTCGCCGATCCCACAGCGCCCCTCGCGCATGGCCTCCAGCGTCGCGGGGACATCCTGGCCCAGGGCATTGATCGTTCCCGCCCCGGTTATGACGACGCGCTTCACGATTTCTGCTCGGCGATCAGTTTTTCGATCCCCTCGACGATCTTGGCCACCGAAGAGATGTCGAAATCCGATTCCGACGGGTCGTTTGCATTGAAGGGCACCGAGATGTCGAACTGTTCCTCGATCGCGAAGATCGATTCCACCAGCCCGAGAGAGTCGATCCCCAATTCTTCGGGCGTGCTTTCCATCGACACGTCCGAGACATCGAGCATCGCCTGCTCCGCGATGATCTGAATGACCTGTTCCTTGACGTCCATGACCTCAGCCCCGCGCTTGTCCAGAATTGCCGGACACTTAGTCATTTCCCACCAGCTTTGAAACTGCTTTCTTGAGCTCTGCGACGTCGCGGAACAGACGCGGCAGGCGGCGCAGGCCCTTGTAGGCCTCTACGTGGGTCTCCATTTTCATCGCCGGATAGCCCAGCATGACGCGGCCCGCGGGCACGTTGGCCAAGGCAACGGTCGCCCCGCCTAGGATCGCACGATCCCCGATCCGCAGATTGTCCGACACACCGACCTTGCCGCCCAGAACCACGTTGTCCCCCACCACGGTTGACCCGGCGATGCCGACGTTCGCGCACAGCAGGCAGTCGCGCCCGATCACGACATTGTGGCCGATCTGCACGAGGTTGTCGATCTTGGTGCCATTGCCGACGCGGGTGTCGCGGATCGTGCCCTTGTCGATGGTCGACCCGGCGCCGACTTCGACATCGTCGCCGATACTCACGGCGCCCACGCTGGCGATGCGAGCCCAGGACTGGGCCACATCCGTGCCTTCGCCCCCCAGCGAGGCGCGCGCCTTTTCGACGCCCGAACGCTCTGGCGTGACAAAGGAAAACCCGTCGCCCCCGATGATCGCGCCGGGCTGGGCGATGAAACGGTCGCCGATGACGACCTCGGACATGATCCGGACCCCGGCATGCAGCAGGGCCCCCGCGCCAATGTGCACGTCGCGTCCGACATATGACTGTGGACCGATCACCGAACCGGCCCCGATCCGGGCGCCCGCCTCGATCACAGCGTATGGCCCCACCGACACGCCCTCGCCCAGTTCGGCGGTCGGGTCGATCACCGTTTGCGGATGGATGACAGATGCATATCCCGGCCCCCTGTCCATCATGGCGGTCAGCCCGGACATGGCGAAACGCGGGCGATCAGACAGAAGCGCCGCCTGCAGCCCCAGCCCCTGCCAGTCCGTTCCGGCGGCCAACATCGCCGCACGGGCCTGCCCCCGGCCAAGGGCCTCGACGAACTCGGGCCTGGCCGCCATCGCCAGCTGATCCGGTCGCGCATCTGCCGGTTCGGCCAAACCGGTGACGGTCAAAGACAAATCGCCCTCGGCACTCAGGCCGAGGGCGCTTGCGAGTTCTTCGATGGTGAAAGGCATAGTGTCTCCCGGACGTTGCAGGGCGCGGTCCGGGAGAGGTTTAGCTGCGACCTGCGCGCAGGGCCACCCCTTCGTCGGCCAGCGCCCGCCAGAGGATCGCATCACGCCCGTAGATGTCGTTGCGATAATTCATCTTACCCTTCGCCTTGGTAAAGGCGGTCCGGTAGATCAGGTGCACGGGGACCGGCGTTTCCAGCGGGATGCGCGTATTTTCCCCCGACGCATGGATCCGCTTGAAGTAGGCCTCGGGGTCGTCGACTTGGCGGCTGAGGATTTCGTAGGCGAATTCGTGCGGATCATCCAGGCGGATGCAGCCGTGGCTGAACGTACGCACCTCGCGCTTGAACAGGTGCTGCGACGGGGTGTCGTGCAGGTAGATGTTGTACTTGTTCGGGAACAGGAACTTGACCGACCCCAGCGCGTTGCTCGGCCCCGGGGGCTGGCGCATGGTGAAGGGAAAGTTGCCCGAATTGGCGTAGGCCGACGCGGTTTCCCGGCTGACCCTACGCCCGCGGTAGTCGACGATTTCCAGGTGGCCTGCCGCATAGGGATTGGCCCGGATCGCGGGCAGGTATTCGCCGCGGATGATCGACTGCGGAATGAACCAGTAGGGATTGATGACCAGCAGTTCCATCACGTCCGAGAACTCGGGCGTCCGGCGGTCGTGCCCCTGAGCGCCGATCACGGACCGGGTTTCAAAAGTCACCTTGTCGTCGTCGATGATCTGGGCATGGAAATCCGTCAGGTTGACGAGCACATGCCGCTTGCCGCGCCCCTCGGGCAGGTTCAGCCAGCGTTCACGCTCCATCGAGACCATGATCGACTGCAGCCGTTCCTCGGGCGATACATTGATGGCCCGCATGGTGTTGCCGCCAGCGACGCCGTCGACCTTTATGGCGTGGTCTTCCTGAAACGCGCGCACGGCGGCTTCCATCTCGGCATCATAGGTCATGCTGAGCGAAGGCGCCATGTAACCCATCGCGGTCAGCCGGTTGCGCAGGGCGACGACAGCATTGCCGCTGTTGCCCGGACGCAGGCTGCCCACGGGGACTGTCTGACCCCAGCCACCACTGCGGATCTTGTGTTCCAGACGCAGCTTCGCGCGCATGAGACGCGTATATTCTGGGCTGCTCGGCACGAGGCTCAAGAAGACGGCGGTCGGATCCTCGCTGGTCAACCGGGTCAAAAGCATTTCCGGATCCCGACGCGGCGCTTCGCGCTTGATCCCATCGATAACATCGCCCGGTTCCAGAATGCCGGACTGAAGGTCGTTGGCGAATTGAAGGAAGGTGCGGGTCAGCTCGATTTCCAGCATCCCGCGCGACCGGCCATCTGTCACCTGGCTCATCAGTTGCAACAGGCGGTCGGGATCATAGCGCCCGGCGGGCAGCCCGTGGTCATCCGCCAGCGAAAAGGCCTCCATCAAGGCCAGGCGGCGGGCGCGGTCACCCTCACCGGCGCCGGTCCAGATC
The DNA here is from genome assembly GCF_030733205.1 of Mameliella sp. MMSF_3455. Taxonomy (GTDB): domain Bacteria; phylum Pseudomonadota; class Alphaproteobacteria; order Rhodobacterales; family Rhodobacteraceae; genus Antarctobacter. The sequence continues at coordinate 91,559 of NZ_JASHJL010000001.1, read as the reverse complement.
GGCGCGAAATCCCGTGCCCGGTAGAAGGCGGCAATGCTGTCATCGTCGGCGACGTTCTCGGCCACGGCCTGCTTGAAGGCCGTCACCTTGAGCGTAAGCCCATCCTCGGCCGCCGCTGGCAGCGCGGCTCCCAGCCAAAGGGCCCCTGCCGCGAGGGCCGCCTGGAACACGGCCCGGGTTTCACTCTTGTTCATACTCAAATCCTTCATCGACCAGCTATCCCCGAAAACACATTGCCGACAGGGTCATAGGTCTGTCTATTCACATTTGTGCCAAGTTGTCGACCGCGTGGTCGCCAAGGCGAACTGTGACCGAAATGAGGCAGCGCCGAGAATTCACGAGATAACAGGACCAATGTGGGCAAAATCTCGCCAATTACCCCTTGATCATTACAAATCATCACAAATCGCCCTTTTTGCGCCATACGATTCGTGTCATACAGGCCTTGGCATCTGGGGATAGATGGCAGGTGGCGCACAACGATGCGCCAGGAATCAAGTAATACGGCGACCACGGGACAGGCGGTCATCATGACAGAGACGAATTGCGGCGGCTTCACCCGCCGGGCACTTCTTGGCGCGTTCGCAGCGACAGCCGTCGCAGCCGCGCCGACTTACTCCAACGCAGCGGGTTTCTTGCGCGGCGCGGGCGATGTCCGGCGCATCCGGATGTATTCCGGCCGCACGGGCGAACGGGTGGACATGATCTACTGGATCGAAGGCGACTATCTCGCCGACGCGATCAAGGAGATCAATTACTTCATGCGCGACTGGCGCAACAACCAAGTCAAATCAATCGACATCAGGACGATCGACATCATGGCTGCTTCGCACAACCTGCTGGATGTGTCTGAGCCTTACATGTTGATTTCTGGCTACCGCAGCCCGGAAACGAACGCGATGTTGCGGGCACGCTCTTCCGGCGTGGCCAAGAACTCGCGCCATCTGGTCGGGCAGGCAGCGGACCTTCGGCTCGCGTCGCGCTCTGTCAGCCAGATGTATCGCGCGGCCAAGGCCTGTAATGCAGGCGGCGTGGGCCGGTACACCCGATCGAACTTCGTGCACATGGACTGCGGTCCGGTCCGTTCCTGGGGCAGCTGATCTTCTTCCCCCCCTCCTTACAGTCTCTGGTTCTCTTCTTCAGGCGTCCCGTTTCGGGGCGCCTTTTGTTTCACACCTTGTCATTTTGCCTCGAAAACAGCGAACGGCAAAGTCAGGAAATCCCGACGCGGTTAACCAGTCGTGTATCGATGTCTGAGAGAGAAACACGCGTGGACGCCGTTGGTTCCAATGTCCACCAAGGTTTTTTGGATGAGGCGTTGGCGCCCAAACTTCCACAGGTAAGGAAGAAGTGGCGCGGTTGACGGGGCTCGAACCCGCGACCCCCGGCGTGACAGGCCGGTACTCTAACCAACTGAGCTACAACCGCTTGACTGCCGCCGTGACCGCTTGGCCGTGGCGTGAGAGGCCTTCTATGCGTAGCCCCCTGCCCCGTCAAGCGCTTTCGACCCCCAATTTCGTGCATTTTTTCATCCGCGCCAAAGAATCCAAAGTGGCGCATAGGTCACGGGTTGAAGGTCATGTTTCACGGAAATGTCAATTCGCCTTGCGACTCCACGGGTCGCCCGGCTTTTCTCAATGGGTCTGCACGCCCCAAGCCTAGCCAAGGTCGCATCATGTCTGAATTTTCTCGCCGGACATTCCTGTCCGCCGGCACTGCTGCCGTCGCCCTACTTCGTCCGGACACACTTTGGGCGGCCCCCGACATTGCCCTGCCGCGGGATGTGACGCGAACGGATCCGGTCACGGTCACTGCCGTGAACACATCCTCACCAGTTGTTGCAATGACGTTCGATGACGGGCCGCATCCGACCCTGACCCCACTGCTCCTTGATATCCTCAAAGCCCGTGGTCTGCGTGCCACGTTTTACCTTATAGGTCGAAGAGTGGTGACATGGCCGGATATTGTCAAGCGTATTGCAGACGAAGGGCATGAGATCGGGAACCACAGCTGGTCGCATCCCAACCTGGCGGGCTATTCCAATGCGGGCGTTCTTAGCCAGATCGACCGCACCTCGGATGCGATCTTCAAGGTCACGGGCCGGCCGCCGGTCACTTTCCGTCCGCCCTACGGCGCCTTTACCCAGCGCCAGCGCGTGATGCTGCACAATTCGCGCAAGCTGCCGACGATCCTGTGGTCGGTGGATCCGCAGGACTGGCGCCGTCCCGGTGCCAGCGTGGTGGCCAGCCGCATCCTGTCGCATTCGCGTCCGGGCGCCATCATCCTGACCCACGACATTCAATACGGCACTGTTCGTGCCATGCCGCGGACGCTGGACGGGCTGACAGCGCGCGGAATCAAGCTGGGTACGATGAGCCAGATGATGGGCTGGCCGCTCTGGCAGAACCGGAACTTCGTCCGGACAGCCTCAGCCGGCTGAACCGGTCGGTCACTGGCGGACATGATCCGGTACGGGAGCAGGGTCAGCCGGGAGCATGTGCACCCGGACCAGCGCCACGCCCATCGGCAATCACGGCGACGAAAATTGCCCCTTGATGGTTCGATCGATCAGCGGAGCAAACCAATCGCCCCAACAACAGACACTCTTCGCCACCGCATTATCCACTACGTCAAAGCGTTCCTTCCGAGGACCACGTGCGTCCCTCAATCCGGCAAGGGAATGAACTCGTCATCATCGCCCGGCGGCAGTTGAAAACGGCCATGCTCCCAATCGCCGCGTCGCCAGGCCTCCTTCGCCTCTTCGATGCGCTCTTTCGAGGAGGCGACGAAGTTCCACCAGATGTAACGGCTGCCTTCCAACGTGGCCCCGCCCAACAACATCAGACGGGCACCTGCGGCACCGGATCGCAAGGACACGCGGTCGCCGGGACGAAAGACCATCATCTGCCCCGCCTCATAGCGCGTACCGGCCACTTCGACGGCCCCCTCTACGACATAGACACCCCTGTCCTCATGCTCGTCTGGCAGGGGCAGGGACGCCCCCGGATTCAGCACCGCATCGGCGTAGAAGATCTCTGAAGGGGTCCGGACAGGCGCGCGTTCACCCCAGGCATTGCCAAGGATCAGCCGCACCTGCTTGCCCTCGCCATCCAACACAGGCAGCGCATCCGCCGGCGCATGGATGAAGTCCGGCGCGCTGTCCTCCTGGTCTTTGGGCAAGGCGACCCAGGTCTGAATGCCGAAAAAGGGCATCGGCCCGGCCTGGGTGGCATCATCGGTGCGTTCCGAGTGGGTGATCCCCTGCCCTGCCACCATCCAGTTAACGGCCCCGGGCTCGATCCACTTGTCCGTGCCAAGCGAGTCGCGGTGATGCATCCGGCCGCGATATAGGTAGCTGATCGTCGCCAGACCGATATGGGGATGCGGGCGCACGTCCAGTCCACGGGTGGGCAGGAACTCTGCCGGGCCCATCTGGTCGAAAAAGATGAAGGGGCCCACCATCTGCCGGCGCGGCGCAGGCAAGGCCCGGCGCACCTCGAATCCGCCCAGATCGCGGGCGCGGGGGATGATGACGGTGTCGATACTGTCCACGGCATCGCCGGTGGGACATTGGGGATCAAGTGCGGGGTTCCAGCTCATCTCGGGTCCTCCTGATGTGTTGCTTTCAATATAGCCCCTGAAATCTCGAACGATACGCCGACAAACACTGCCGTTATGTGCATATTCGCACATTAAAGCCAAAATGTGCGTTCGGTGCGCGCCCCGAGGCAGTGCCTTGCTGTGCGGCGTTGGCCTTGCTAGGGCTGTAATGGCTCTGAAGGGAGGGCCGCATGGACGACAGCCTTGAACCACTGCCCGGCATGATCCGTTTTGGCTGGGAGGAATGGGTCTCATTGCCCGACCTTGGCCTGCCTGCCTTGCGCGCAAAGGTCGATACCGGCGCCCGAACTTCGGCCTTGCATGCCTTCGACATCGAGACCTTCGGCCCGGCCTCGGCGCCCAAGGTGCGGTTCACCGTTCACCCGGTGCCCGGACGGGATGACCTGGTGATCCCCTGTTCGGCCCGGATCGTCGATCGTCGCACCGTCACCTCCTCGAACGGCGAGTCCGAATCCCGCTATGTCATCGCCTCCACCATCCGCGTGGGCGATGAAAGCTGGCGCATCGAGATGACACTGACCGACCGCTCGACCATGGCGTCGCGCATGCTGCTGGGCCGCGAGGCGCTCAAGGATCATATCACCATCGTGGCCACCGACCGGTTCCAGCAGCCCAAGCTCAGCTATGACGTCTACACCACCGCCCGTGTGCGGCAGGCGGCGCCAAACCGGGCGCTGCGCATTGCCGTCCTCAGCCGCGAGGACAATTATTCGACCCGCCGACTGGTCGAGGAAGGCGAAAAGCGCGGCCACACCGTCGAGGTGATCGACACAACGCGCTGTTACATGGCGATCAACGCGCTCTCGCCAGAGGTGCATTACGACGGCAAACGCCTACCCCGCTACGACGCGGTGATCCCGCGCATCGGCGCCAGCGTCACCTCTTACGGGACTGCCGTGATCCGCCAGTTCGAGACAATCGGCACCTTTTGCGTCAACGGATCCGAGGGGATCACCGCCTCGCGCGACAAGCTGTACGCACATCAATTGATGGCGCGGCACAAGATCGGCATGCCCAATACCGCCTTTGCGGCTTCTCCAAAGGACACGCAAAGCCTGATGCGGCTGGTGGGCACTGCGCCCCTGATCGTCAAGCTGCTGGAGTCCACGCAGGGCAAGGGGGTCGTCCTTGCCGAAACCAAGAAGGCCGCGGAATCGGTGATCGACGCCTTCCGCGGGCTCAAAGCCAATTTCCTGGTCCAGGATTTCGTCAAGGAGGCGGCCGGCGAAGACATCCGCTGTCTCGTCGTCGGCGGCAAGGTCGTGGCGGCGATGAAACGCACCGGGGCCGAAGGCGATTTCCGTTCAAATCTTCATCGTGGTGGCCAGGCACAGGTCGTGCGCATCACCAAGGAAGAACGCGAGACTGCCCTGCGGGCCGCCCGCGCCTTTCGATTGAACCTGGCGGGCGTGGACCTGCTGCGGTCCGAGTCGGGCCCCAAGGTGCTGGAGGTCAATTCCAGCCCCGGGCTCGAGGGGATCGAGACGGCGACCAAGAAAAACGTGGCCGAAAAACTGTATGAGCATCTGGAATCCAAGGTGCGCCCGGCCCCGGTCAAGCGCATCAGCAAGGCAGAGGACAACTGAACCGGCAAGCGGTTCGGGCCCGGTCCGTTCAGTTCGGGAACATAAGCCCCACGAACCATCTGATGACCACGATCCAGAAATGCAGGCCAAGCAGGGCCACTGGCAGAATCCACCAGCCGTGACCCAACGACCACTGGATCTGCTCGGATTGGTCGTGGTCCCTCTGATCCGCTCGCGGAAACGCGTCCGTCTTTGGAACACCGCCAAGCACTGACACCAATGTTGAGAGCATAATGATTGTCCTCTCCAGTTCTGGCCGATCCCGGGTCATCGCTTCGTTGCAGAGGGACGAAGATGTCGGGCAATCTGCCTGCCGAACCGACCACAACTCACTCTAAAGTTGTATACAGCCAGACTCTGGACATGTCACGATAGATGTATCGAAGATTACCTTTTTGTCTGGTCATCAGAACCAATCCGGACGGCGGCTATCTTCCGTCCCAAGCATGACCTGCCGGCAGGCGACATGCTTTAATCGCCTGACGATCTTTCGAGGGAATGCCCTCCATGCTCTTTACCGCGCCCCACACTTTTCCTATATAATTGCTCAGCTATTCGGACACGAGGACCGCAATGACCGAGCAGAATACGCAGATGGAGGGCGCACCGCTGATCGCGCCCTCAAGCACCGATCACCCGCTTTACGATACGGTGGTCGAGGCCTGCCGCACGGTCTACGACCCTGAAATCCCGGTCAATATCTACGATCTGGGGCTGGTCTACACCGTCGACATCAACGACCAGAACGAAGTCAACATCATCATGACCCTCACCGCGCCGGGCTGTCCCGTCGCGGGCGAGATGCCCGGCTGGGTCGCCGAAGCGGTCGAACCGCTGCCCGGCGTGAAGCAGGTTGACGTCGATCTGACCTGGGAGCCGCCCTGGGGGATGGAGATGATGTCCGATGAAGCACGGCTGGAACTGGGCTTCATGTAGGGCAAGACGTTAATCTTGCAAAATCTCAAAGCAAATCAAAACCCTTGCATTTTCGCAATGCAAGGGTTTAGTTTTGCACATGGTCGAAACCGCCGCTCATGTCTTTGCCAGCGTCCTGACCGGCGATCTTGTCGCCTCACGCCGGCATGGGCCCGACGCCCTGGATGAGGCGATGCAGGTGCTGGAACGCGTCAGCCATGACATCGGCGAGGACACTGGCGCCCCACCCCTCTTTCAGCGCCATCGCGGCGACGGTTGGCAGATCTTCCTGCCTATGGCACAGACAGGTCTGCGCGCGGCCCTGCGCATCCAGGCCGCGCTTGTCGCCGCCGGATCCCTGTCCACTCGAATTGGTATCGGCGTCGGACCCGCTCAAATCCCCGATGACGGCAACCTGGCCGCCGCCTCTGGCGTGGCCTTTCACATGGCAGGTGACGTGCTGGCCGGGATGGGACGCGGCACGCAACTGGCCCTACCCCGCATTCCCGGTGCCCTCGGCGAGGCGCTCGGCGCGCTCATGCTCTTCGTCGATCGCGAAGCGCAAGGCTGGAACCGGACCCAGGGGCAAGCCCTGTTCGAGGCACTGCGCGTCCAGGCTCCGACACAGGAAGAGATCGCGCAGAAAGCTGGTGTGACCCGACAGGCGGTCCAAAGCCGGCTGTCCGGCACCGCTCTTGACGCGCTGCAGGAAACACTGAGGGTCTACGAAGACCGCATGGAGATGATCCGGGACAACCTGTAATGCCCACGACACTGCCCGTTCTTGATCCGCTGGCCGCGCAGAGCTTTGCCGCGCTGTTCCTCGCGCACGTCCTGGCGGATTTCGTGTTTCAGACCGGCTGGATGGTCGACCGCAAGCGCAACCTCGGGGTCCTGCTGTTGCATGTCGGCGTGGTCTTTGTGCTGACATGGGCGGCCCTAGGCGGCGCCTGGGTTGTGGCGCTGATCGTGGCGCTGGCACATTTCGGCATCGACGCGGTCAAGGCCTGGTCCCCTGCCCGCTGGCGGGACACGCTGGGTGCCTTCCTGCTGGACCAAGGCGCGCACATGGTCACGCTGCTGGCTGCCGCCCTGTGGTGGCCCGCTGCCGCGTCCCAGGGGATATGGTCACCCTGGCTGCCGCATCTGGTGGCGCCTGCGCTCTTTACGGCCGGGCTGATCACCACGGTGCTGGCGGGCGGTTACGTCGTGGGGATGCTCACCGCCCGGTTCGAGGTTCCGCTGAAGGGTTTGCCAGAGGCCGGTCGCCTGATCGGACAGCTTGAACGCGCCCTGATCTTTCTCTTTGTCACCATCGGGGAGCCTACCGGCATAGGCTTCCTGATCGCCGCCAAGTCGGTGCTGCGCTTCGACACCGCCAAGGAGGATCACCGCGCCAGCGAATACGTCATCATCGGCACGCTGGCCTCCTTTGCCTGGGCGCTTGGCGCCAGCTACGGCACCCAGGCCCTGATGCAGATCGCCCAGCCCTGACAAAGCGTTACCGAAGTTTGTCAAAGCCGTCACGCGCCCGTTACCCAACGCCCCGATGAGAAGGGCCTCTCAACAGGAGGCTCCAATTCATGAAGACGTTCACACTCGCCCTGGCCTGCGCCACTCTGGCTGGCCCCGTGCTGGCCGAAACCCACGCCAATGCCTATGACGCCGGTCTCACATATGGTGTCCGCCCCGCCTACCTGGTGTCGCGGATGGAAGACGGCGCGCTCAAGGACAAGCTGCAGTCCTGCCTTGGCAACACGCCCGCGCGCACGCATTTCTCTGTCGGGCACCGCGGCGCACCGCTGATGTTCCCCGAACATACGGTCGAATCGAACCGCGCCGCAGCGGGCATGGGCGCAGGCATCCTGGAATGTGATGTGACCTTCACCGCCGATCTGGAACTGGTCTGCCGCCACGCCCAGAACGACCTGCACACCACCACCGACATCGTGGCGGGCCCGCTCGCTTCGAAATGCACCACGCCCTTCACCCCGGCCTCGGGCGATGCCAAGGCCAGCGCGGAATGCCGCACCTCGGACCTGACCCTGGCCGAGTTCAAGACCCTGACGCCCAAGATGGATTCCTCCGATGCCTCGGCCACCACGGCAGAGGCCTACCTCGGCGGCACCGCCAACTGGCGCACCGACCTTTTCGTCAGCGGCGCGACCCTGATGACCCACGCGGAATCGATCGCGCTGTTCGACAGCCTCGGCGCAGACTTCACCCCGGAACTGAAAGCTCCGTCGGTCGAGATGCCCTTCAACGGTTTCAGCCAGGCCGACTACGCGCAAAAGCTGATCGACGAGTACAAGGCTGCCGGCATCGACCCCTCGCGCGTCTGGGCCCAGTCGTTCGACCTGTCGGACGTGCTCTACTGGATCGAGAACGAGCCCGAATTCGGCGCACAGGCGGTCTATCTGGATGATCGCTACGAGGCCTCGGACGAGGACGAGGGCCTGATCGATCCGATGGATGCAAGCACCTTCAAGCCGACGATGGCCGAACTGAAGGAGATGGGCGTCAACTATATCGCGCCGCCGCTGTGGATGCTGGTCACGCTGGACGACAGTGGCGCAATGGTGCCTTCGGTCTATGCCGAAGAGGCAAACGCCGCCGGCCTGAACATCATCACCTGGTCGCTTGAACGCTCCGGCCCGCTCGGCTCGGGCGGCGGCTGGTATTTCCAGTCGGTCAAGGACGCCACCGACACCGACGGCGACTATTTCGAGATCCTCGACGTTCTGGCCCAGCAGGTCGGCGTCAAGGGCGTCTTTTCGGACTGGCCCGCCACGACCACCTTCTACGCCAACTGCATGGGCCTCTGAGCCTCCTGCTTCGGCAATTCAACCTTGTTCGGGGCCGCCTTCGGGCGGCCCTTTCACGTTGGCGCCAATTCTCTGCTGTCGCCCGGGCAAAAAAACGGGTACCGCATGGACAACTTTTGATTGAACCCAATGCGACAGCCTCCTGCCTCTCCACCCAGCCTGGTCACGCTTGTCCTGATGACGGTGCTGGGCATCGTCTCGGTCAACATGTTCCTGCCCTCGCTGGCGAACATGGCCCGCAGCTTTTCCATCTCCTACGCCACGGCCAGCCTTGCGATCTCGCTCTTCATGCTGCTTACCGCCGGGCTGCAGCTGGTAATCGGCCCACTGTCGGACCTGTATGGGCGGCGCCCAGTGTTGCTGTGGTCTCTGGCGCTGTTCACCTGCGCCTCTCTCGGCACGGCGCTTGCGCCGGATTTCTACAGCTTCATGGCCTTCCGCGTGCTGCAGAGCGCGGTGATCGCGGGCAACGTCCTGTCGCGGGCCATCGTGCGCGACACCTCGGCCCCCAGCGAGGCCACCAGCCGGCTGGGCACGATCGGCATGGCCATCGCCCTGGGGCCGATGATTGCCCCGGTGATCGGAGGCGTCATGGACCAAGCCTTTGGCTGGCGGTCGACGCTCTGGGCCTTCACCGGGCTGGGCGCCGGGCTGCTCTGGCTCTGCTGGGTGGACGTGGGCGAAACCAACCCTCGCCGTGGCCTGGGCTTTGCCGCGCATTTCCGCGCCTATCCCGCGCTGCTGACCGACCTGCGCTTTTGGTCCTACACGATCTCGATGGGGCTGGGCATCGGCATCTTCTTTGCCTTCCTTGCCGGAACGCCCCTGCTGGGAACGGCTCATTTCCACGTTTCGGAAAGCATAGTCGGCGCGCTGATCGGCCTGCCCCCGGTGGGTTTCGTCATCGGCTCGTATTTCTCGCGGCGCCTGGGCGCACGCGTGGCGCCGCCACTGATGGTCCTGGCCGGGCGGCTGGTCTCGGTTCTGGGCCTGGGGGCCGCCCTGCTGCTCTGGATGCTTGGTCCCGGCAGCGCCTGGAGCTTTTTCCTGCTGATGCCGGTGATCGGCGTGGCCAACGGTCTCAGCACGCCTGCGGGTATGGCCGGTGCCATGTCGGTGCGTCCGGATCTTGCCGGCAGCGCAGCCGGGCTGTCCGGTGCCGTCACCATCGGTTGCGGCGCGGCCATGACCTCGGTGTCCGGTGCCATTTTGGGCGCGACACCGGATCCCACGCGCCTGATCTGGTTGCTCTGGGGATTGGCGCTGCTCTCGGCTCTGGCCGCCCTGCCCGCCTTGCGCCCGGACCACCGGCCAGAACCCGTGGGCTAGGCTTTCAGCCCGGACGAGAACGATCGGGGACGGTCCCCTCACTCGCTGCAGCCCCCCTGTTCAACGAAGCGTCCGACACGGGTTGGAGGCAACACAGCGCACCCTGCCAACGCAGCGCCCGAATCCCTGGCCGTTTCCACAAGAAACATGTTGCGCAAGCAGTCGGCCGGACCGGCCACGACCCGCGCAGTGACACGGCGCATACAGTGGGGCGACAAGGGCCGTGGCCGTGCGCCGACGAAGGCTTTGTAGCAAACCGCAGTCCCTCTGCTCGCGCGGCCTTCATCCCGGCGACATCTGAATTTCCAGACGCCGCTACTAGCTCCGGCGCAAGGCCGCGCGAGCGGCCTCGATCAGGATCAGTTCCGTTTCGCACACCCTTTCATCCGAACCGGCAAATTTCCGGCACGGCTGCTCGATTCATCGACTCTCGACAGGTTAAGGAACAGCCTTCCGCCCCGCGCTGCAGTGCCTGAAATCACGGTCATGACAGTTGCAAGCGCCCCGAAAAATCGGTTCACCTCAACCCCGATCCGCAGTCTGAAATACCCGGCGACAACAGCGCGCGCCGCCTGCCTCTTGAGTAGAGGCACCCGCTCCCTTAAATCTTGGTATGAAAGTGAGGTTTCACACATGTTTGGCATACCCGGTCAGTCCCCCGTGACGATCACCCCCACCGCCGTGGCACAGATCCGCAAGTTGATGGAGCGGGACGGACGATACGCCCTGCGCATCGGCGTCAAGAAAGGCGGCTGTGCGGGCATGGAATACACGATGGATTACGTCGACGGTTCCGAAGCCAACGACGAAGTGGTGGAACAGGACGGCGCGCGCGTCCTGATCGCGCCGATGGCGCAGATGTTCCTCTTTGGCACGGAAATCGACTACGAGACATCGCTGCTTGAATCCGGATTCAAGTTCCGCAACCCCAACGTCGTGGACGCCTGCGGGTGCGGAGAATCCATCAAGTTCAAGGATGTCGAGGAACTCTCGGCCGAGCAGGGCAGCCAGGGGTGAGCGTCTCCGCCGAAGAGATCGCCTTTGCCCGCGATCTCTTTTCGGGCCTCGGAGACATCACCACCCGCCGCATGATGGGCGGTCTGTGCCTGTACCACGAAGGCACGATTTTCGCGATCCTGCACCCGGAGGGCGGCATATACCTCAAGGGTGCGGGCGCCTTCATCGACCGGCTGGAAGACATGGGCTGCACGCGATGGACCTATACCCGCAAGACGGGCCAGAGCGCGGCCATGCCTTATTGGACCCTGCCCGGTGCCGCGCTTGACGATCCGGAAGAGGCCGTTGCCCTGGCCCGTGAGGCCCTGCAGCACCTTTGACCGCCGCGCCCCGCCCCCCAAGGACGCCCACGTCACCCGGCCTTCAGGTGCAGGTAGGTCTCGTTGAACCGCCGTTCGAGGTGTGCCCCGGCCGAGACCATCTCTCCAGACCCTATCGGCGCCACGTTGGTGTCCCAATCGGGGTTGAAGAACAACGGCACAGAGATCCGTTCATCCGCCGATCCCCGCACCCGGTGCAGCGTCGCCTTGACCCGTCCGCCGGTCCAGATCTCCAGCATCTCGCCAAAGTTGATGATGAACTCGCCCGGATCGGCGCGCACCGGCAGCCAGTCGTCCTCGGGCGTCAGCACCTCCAGGCCCGGCACCCCGTCTGTCCCCAGAAATGTCAGACACCCATAGTCGGTATGCGCTCCGATGCCGAAATCCTTGTCGCCCGCCCAGCCCGGGCGCGGCGGGTAATAATTGCCGCGAAGCAAGGCCATCGGCCGCGCGAACTTGTCGTCGAAAAAGCCCCGGTCCTCGCCAATTGCCTCGGCAATTCCCCGCAGCAGGTCCATCGCCACCGCCATAGCATCGCGGTAATAGGCTTCGATCACCTGCCGGAACCCCTCGGGGCGCTCTGGCCAGAGGTTGGCGGCATAAACCGCCAGCCCCGTGTCCGGCGCCTCGAATCCGCAATCAAAGACCTGCTTGTAGTCCGGGTTGGCCTCGGGATCGACCTGTTCGCTGAGTGACGCGCCCCAGCCACGGTTCGATCCCGTTGCCGCCATATCGACGGCGCGCTTCTCGGCCTCCGGCAAGTCGAAGAACGCCCGGTAAGCCGCCAGGACGAAACGCATGCGTGCCTGGGTGATCCCGGTATTGTAGACAGTCAGGAACCCGCTCTGTTCCGCACCCGACTTCAACGCCGCCAGGGCCTCGGGATCGCGCGCCGCGATCTTTGCCGCATCAAGTCTGGGGATCATGAGCCTCTCCTTCTGACAGCCCCTTGTCACGAGGTCGCGTGCACCGCAACCGGGCTTGACGTCGCGCCGCGCCCGGTGACACTTGGCCCCGCAAAAAGGAGAGGGCACATGCGACGCAAACTGGCCGCGGGCAACTGGAAGATGAACGGAACGCGCGCTGCGCTGGACGAACTGGCGGCGATGGGTGCCGCTGCGGACGGCGCGGCCGAAATCCTGCTGTGCCCGCCTGCCACCCTGATCGCGGCGGCGGCCCAGTCCGCGACGGGCATCGCGATCGGCGGCCAAGATTGCCACGCCGCGGCGTCGGGCGCCCATACCGGCGATCTTTCGGCGCCGATGCTGGCGGATGCAGGGGCAAGCTACGTCATCCTTGGCCATTCCGAGCGGCGCGCCGATCACGGCGAGGATGATACCCTGATCCGGGAAAAGACCCGTGCCGCCTGGGACGCCAACCTGACGGCGGTCGTCTGCGTCGGCGAAACCCTGGACCAGCGCGAGGCCAACAACACGCTGGACATCATCGGCGGGCAACTGGCCGCCTCGATCCCCGACGGGGCCACCGCGCACCGGCTTGTGGTGGCATATGAGCCGGTCTGGGCCATCGGCACCGGCAAGGTGCCGACGATGGAACAGATCGGCGAGGTTCACGGGTTCATTCGCGCCCGCCTGGAACGCCGTTTCGGCGCCGGCGTCGGGCGGTCGACCCGGCTGCTTTATGGCGGCTCGGTCAAACCCGGCAATGCCGGCGAGATCTTTGCCGTCCCGAACGTCGACGGCGCCCTTGTCGGCGGCGCAAGCCTCAAGGCCGCGGATTTCCTGCCGATCATCGAGGCCCTGAACGCCGCCCCGATGGAAGCCTGAAGCGCAAGGCGCGCCGATCCTTATCGTGACAAGAAAAAAGGGCCGGTTTCCCGGCCCTTTTCCTTATTCCGCAGCGCGCGCCTCGCAGAAGGCGGCCTCGAGCTGGTTGGTGGGCGGTGCGCCCTCGCAGTTGATCTGCGGCCCCATGACGTTGTCTGGCAAGACCGTCGAGATGACCGGGATGTAGGTTACCAGGATCAGGAAGACGAAAAGCACGGCCAGGAAAGGCAGCGCCGCCTTGACGACCCGCATCATGGGCATGCCCGCGACACCGGAGGTGACGAAGAGGTTGAGCCCCACCGGCGGCGTGATCATCCCGATTTCCATGTTCACCACCATGATGATGCCCAGGTGGATCGGGTCGATGCCCAGTTGCAGCGCAATCGGAAAGACCAGCGGCGCAACGATCACCAGAAGACCCGAAGGCTCCATGAACTGACCGCCGATCAGCAGGATCACGTTGACGATCACCAGGAACATGATCGGACCGAACCCGGCGTCCAGCATCGCCGCCGCGATCTGCTGCGGGATCTGCTCGTCGGTCAGCACGTGCTTCAGGATCAGCGCGTTGGCGATGATGAACATCAGCGTGACCGTCAGCTTGCCCGCCTCGAACAGCGTGTTCTTGGTGTCCTTGTGGAAAAAGGCGGTGATCAGGGCGATGGGTTTGCGGATCAGCGGCGTGTTGGGCGCCCCGTCCTTGCCGGCCAGCGGCCCCATGTCGCGATAGACGAAGGTCGCGATCACGAAGGCATAGACCGCCGCGACCGCGGCCGCCTCTGTCGGGGTAAAGATACCGCCGTAGATGCCGCCCAGGATGATGACGATCAGCAAGAGCCCCCAGAGCGCGTCGCCCCCAGCCTCGGCCACTTCGCCCCAGCCTTTCCATTCGCCCTTGGGCAGGTCGCGCATGATGGCGATGATCAGGATCGTGGCCATCAGCATGGTGCCCGCCATCAGGCCAGGGATGACACCGGCCAGGAACATGCGGCCCACGGAAACGTCGGTGGCGGAGGCATAGACAACCATCACGATCGACGGTGGGATCAGGATGCCAAGGGTGCCCGCATTGGCGATGACACCGGCGGCGAAATCCTTGGAATACCCCACCTGGCGCATACCGGCGATCACGATGGACCCGATGGCGACCACGGTTGCAGGCGAAGACCCGGAAAGCGCCGCGAACAACATGCAGGCAAAGACACCGGCGATGGCAAGACCGCCCGGCAGGTGCCCGACGCAGGCGATCGAAAAGCGGATGATCCGCTGCGCCACGCCGCCCGTCGACATGAAGCTGGACGCCAGGATGAAGAAGGGAATAGCCAACAGCGTGTAGTGCCCGGCCATCGCCTGGAAAAAGCTCTGCGCGATGGAGGCCAGCGAGGTGTCGCTGAGGACCAGCAGGAAAACGATCGAGGAGAACCCGAGCGAGACGGCAATCGGCACACCGATCAGCATCAGGCCGATCACCATCCCAAAGAGAATGACAACATCCATCGGATCAGTCCTTGTTCATGTGCGCGACGTCTTCGACCGCGTCTTCGGCTTCGTGGCTGACGATCAGGCTCTCGGCTTTGCCGCGCCAGATGCGGACGGTGGCCTGGATGAAGCGGACGAGCAGCAAGAGCGCGCCGAACGGCAGGATGACGTAGGGGATGAAACGGGGTATCTTTTCATAAGCTTCGCCCTCGTTGATCCAGGGCTCGATGAAGCGCAGCCACTCGGGCATCGGAATGTCGATCACCTCGTACCAGGAACGGTAGGAGGTACGGCCCATTTCCTCGAACCCGGTGGGGAACCAGCGGCCCGTGGTCTGCGGCAGATTGGCGAAGTTGGCCCAGTAATCCCAGGCACCTTTCAGCAGCAGGAAGGCATAGCCGATGCAGACCGCTGCCGCGATCAGGGTCATGACCTTGCGGGTCGGGGCGGAGACAACGTTCAGCACCGCGTCGACGCCCAGGTTCGCGGTCTTCTTGACCGCGTAGCTGACCCCGAACAGAACCAGCCAGGCAAATAGGAACGAGGTCGCCTCCAGCCCCCAGATCAGGCCACCGGGCAGGTCCACGCCCAGCAGGCCCTCCAGCCAGCGGCCGAATTGGCTGTTCACGCCATAACGCAACACGACGTTGATGAAAGTGATGATCGTCATCGCGCCAAGGATGAGCGCGATCACCGTCTCTTCCAGTTCGTCGATGAAACGTCCGAACATACCGTTCGGTGGATTGTGAGCTGACATGGTCCCCCTCCTTGCCCCGGTTCGGGTACAAAAAACCCGGCCCCCATACCGTCACGGGGGCCGGGCGTTCGGCGCTCAGGCCATTACATGTTGCTGTTGATCGCCTGTGCGGCGTCGATCTTGTCCTGGCCCACGTCGTCGACGAACTGGTCCCAGACCGGCTTCATCGTGGCGACCCAGGCCGCGCGCTGCTCGGCGGTCAGTTCGCGTACCGTGCCGCCGGCGTCGATGATCGCCTGCCTGGCTTCCTGGTTGACCTTGAAGCTCTCCGCGTTGCGGGTTTCGGTCACCTCGGCGATGATTGTTGCCAGCTGGTCGCGCACGTCTGCGTCCAGGCCTTCCCACCAATCCACGTTGGTCACGACAAGATAGTCGATCACGCCGTGGTTGGTCTCGGTGATGCCGTCCTGCACCTCGAAGAACTTCTGGCCGTAAATGTTGGACCAGGTGTTTTCCTGCCCGTCGACAACGCCGGTCTGCAATGCGCCGTAGACCTCGGAAAAGGCCATCGGCTGCGGGCTGCCGCCCAGGGCTGCCATCTGCGCCTTGAGTACCTCGGAGTTCTGCACGCGGAACTTCAGGCCTTCGGCATCGCCGGGATCGACCAGCGGCTTGTTGGCCGACATCTGTTTCATGCCGTTGTGCCAGAAGGCCAGGCCCAGCAGGCCGCGGCGAGTCATGGATTCCTTCATCTCCTGCCCGGTGTCGGACTGCTGGAAGGCGTTGACCGCATCGATGTCCTTGAACATGAACGGCAGGTCGAAGATGCGGAACTGCTTGGTGAACTGCTCGAACTTCGACAGCGAGGGCGCGGCCAGCTGGACGTCGCCCTGCAGCATCGCCTCCAGCACCTGGTCGTCGTTGTAGAGGGTCGAGTTCGGGAAGACCTCCATGCAGGCCTTGCCGTCCATCTCGGCGTTCACGCGCTCGGCCAGCAGGGTGGCAGCGATGCCCTTGGGGTGACGGTCGGTGTTGGTGACATGGCTGAACTTGATGACAAGCTCACCCTCGTCGCAGGCGGCCTGGGCACCGGTGGCACCGGTCACGACAAGGGCCGCCGCCGCGGCGGTCATCAGAAACTTTTTCATGGGTATCCTCCCAGATACGGTTTTCAGTTTCGCGGCACCCCTCCTCGAGGCACCGGATGCCGAATAGAAAGCCGCCAGTTCCGAATCGGATCAAGTGCGCGTGATGGAAAACGCCCTTATGTCCACTTTATAACACAAAATCAATTTGTTACAGTAGAACCCCTAGACGAAGCGCCAGGGTCCGGTCGCGACCCGTGCGGTTCTCCGCACAGATGTTTCCGCTCGCTGTGCGGAAATCCGCACAGATCATGCAATGGTCGCGAATCCCTGTACCCACAGGCGGGATGCGGCATCAGCCCCGGTAGGTCTCGGGTTTCAGGCCGTATTTGGCCAGTTTGTCATAAAAGGTCTTGCGCGGCAGTTTCAGCGCCTCGGCGGCAAGCCGTGCCTGTCCCTCGTTCTTGCGCAGCGCCTCGATCAGCAGGGATCGTTCGACCTGCGCCATTCGCTCGGCCAGGCCGAGACTGCCTTCCGGCGCGGCCACGTCGCCCAGACCCAGCACAAAGCGCATGGCCGTGCTCATCAATGCACGGGCGTTGCCCGGCCAATCCTGTGCCATCAGGCTGGAGATCAGGTCCTCGGTGATCTCGGGTGGCGCAAGCCCGGCCTGTTCCGCGGCCTGGGCGACGTAATGCCGGAACAGAACCGGGATGTCCTCGGGCCGTTCCGCCAGCGACGGGATACGCACTTGGCAAACCTCGAGCCGGTAGTAGAGATCACTGGACATCTCGCCCTTTTCCGCGGCAACCGCCAGATCCTGCGTGCTGCCACCGATCAAGACCGCGTCGCCCTGTTCCATGAGGTCGATCAATGCCAATTGCGTGTCCTGGCTGAGCGCGCCGATCCCGTCGAGAAACAGCGACCCACCCGCGCAGCTTTGCCAGAGCGCCTGCAATTCGGCCCGGTCCAGCCCCGCCGCCGCGCGTTTCTGGAACGGCGCCTTGGCGCGGGGTGACGCCAGGTGGATGACCTCGGCCACCTTGGAAATGCCGGTGCCCGGCGCGCCCGTCACCAGCGCCTCTGTTCCGGCACGCGCGGCGATGCGCACGCGGGCGCGCAGCCGTTCCGCCGCGGGAGAGATTCCGAAGATCAGCCGCGCCGCCGGGTCGCCGGTTTCCAGCTGCGCCTTCAGCCGGCGGTTTTCCAGCACCAGGCCACGCGTCTTCAGCGCGCGGCGCACGACGGCGGTGAAATCCGCAGGGCTGCAGGGCTTTTCCAGGAAATCGAAGGCGCCCTGCGACATGGCCCGTACCGCCATCGGGATGTCGCCTTCTCCGGTCAACAGGATCACTGGCAGTTCCGGGTCCTGCTGGTGCGCATAATCCAACAGGTGAAAGCCATCGCGCCCGGGCATCCGGATATCCGAGACAATCACGCCCTCGAAATCCGGGCGGATCCGGTCCTTGGCCTCGACGAAGGACCCCGCCGTCAGAGTATCGAAATCCGCCAGTTCCAGCGACTGCCCAAGCGCCTCTCGCACCGAGGCGTCGTCATCGACCAGCAGCACCCGGCTGACCATCATGTGGGGCCTCCCCAGGGACGGTGGGCGGGGCGAGGTTTCGTGCGCAGGGCGGGACATGCGTCGTTGATTGTCCTCACGCGGCCATCTCCGCCCGCCAGTAATCCAGTTCGACCGAGAACAGCGCACCGGTTTCCGTGTTGGTGCCGCGAATGCGGCCGCCAAAGCTTTGCACCAGACCATAGGAAATCGACAGGCCCAATCCCATCCCGTCGCCCACCTGCTTGGTCGAATAGAAGGGTTCGAACACCTTCTCCGGATCGGCGATGCCGGGTCCGCTGTCCTGCACCCGTACCTCCAGCCGGTCGCCCAGCACCAGCGAGACCTCGATCACCTTGACCTCCTGTCCCGACATGGCGTCGGCCGCATTGTTGATGAGGTTGACGAAAACCTGCCCCAGACGCACCTCGCCGCCCATGACCCAGATCGGCGCGGGCCAGGATGCCGGGTTCCAGTGCAGTGTCACGCCATCGGATTTCAACCGGGCCTCCGTCATCTCCACCGCCGAAGTCAGCACCGCCACCACATCGACCTTGCCCATCGGCTCGGCCTCGTTTCGGGCAAAGGCGCGCAGGTTCTTGATGATCCGCGCCGCCCGCGCCGCCAGCCCCGCGATCCGGTCCAGGTTGGCGCGCGCCTTCTCCGGCTTGCCCTTGTCCAGAAAGGCCGCGCCGTTCTCGGCGAACTGGCCGATGGCCATCAGCGGCTGGTTCAACTCGTGACTTATGCCCGCCGACATCTGCCCCAACGCGCTCAGCTTGCCAGCCTCCACCAGCTCTGCCTGCGCCCGTCGCAACGCGGCCTCGGCTTCTTCGCGTTCCGACACCTCGCGCCGCAGCGCCAGGTTCGCCTGTTCCAGATCCTGCGTGCGGTCCCTGACCCGGCCTTCCAGTCGCGCGTTGGCGATGCTGAGCGCGCGCCGCCGTTCGGTCGCCAGGAACAATAACGAACCGAAGAAGAGGCAGAGCACGACCACAACGGCAGTCTGCAACCAGGCAAGCCTGCGCGCCGGCCCCACGTCCACCAGCGCCTCTCCGGTCAGGCCGATCACCGGAAGCGGTTGAACCAGGTGCAGCGCCGCAGGCGGGACATAGGGGCTGAGACGCTGGTGCCAGACCTCATGTTCGCCGACCATCCGCCTGTCGACATCGACAACCGCCCCGCCGGGGCCGATCATCGCGTTGTCGGTGCGCTGCCAGAACAGCAGTTCCGACCGGTTGGTGACAAAGACCTGGTTCATCGCGTCGGTAAAGAAGACCGAAGGGCGCGACCCGCTCCATTCCCATTCCAGCGCCTCGATGTCAGCCACCAGGACCAACACGCCGCGCACCTTGCCATCAGGTCCGAAATCCGGCGCACCGTGGAAATAGGCCCGCCGGGCAGCGCCCGCGCTGATCCCGCGATCGGCCCCGAGAGCCCCATTGACCGCCCGAAGAAACCAGGGCTGTGCCGACAGATCGACAGGGACCTCGCCCCGTGCAGAGGCCAGGACGCGCCCGTCGCGATCCGCGTAAAAGGCGTTCAGCGCGCCCGTCTGGTCCAGGTTGCGCAACAGCACCGCCTCTGCCGCGCCTCGGCCGCCACCTGTGTGCAAGGCCGCGAAGGCCGGGTGATCCGCAAGTGACACCGCCAAAGAGCGATAGCGCTGCAACCCTGTCACCAGCCTGTCGGCGGCCAGCCTCAGGTCCGACCGGCCCTGTGCCTCGACCTGGCGTAGCGCCTCGGCATAGCTGGTGGTCCAGACGATCCAGCCCAGCCCCGCGACCGCGGCCAGGAACAGCCCGACGATGGGGGCGCGTGCTGTGGGTCCGTCTCTCATGACCAGCGATCATAGACCCCTCTTGCCTGTGCTGCCAAGACACGCCAAGCATCCGCCATGCAGCGCTTTTCCCAAGACCCGACCGAAGCCGGATTCGTCCAGGACCCCTACCCGTTCTACGATCGTATGCGCGCCGCCGGCGACCTGGCCTGGTGGGAGGACTACGCGATGCCCTGCGCGGTTTCTCACCGGGCGGTCAGCGCGCTCTTGCGCGACCGCCGTTTCGGGCGTGAAATCCCGCCGGAACTGGCCCCGACTGTCCCGCCCCACATGGCCCCTTTCTACGCGGTCGAGGCGCATTCCATGCTGGAGTTGGAACCGCCGCGCCACACCCGCCTGCGAGGGCTTGTGCTGCGCGCGTTCACCTCGCGCCGGATCAAGGCGCTGGGGCCCGAGATCGCGCAGCTCTCGCATGAGCTGATCGACCGCCTGCCCGAAGGCGACTGCGACCTGTTGACCGGCTTTTGCCAACCGCTGCCAGTGATCGTGATCTGTCGCCTGCTGGGAGTGCCGGAGGCCCAGGCAGAACAACTGCTGGCCTGGTCGAACGCGATGGTCGCGATGTACCAGGCCCGCCGTGACCGCGCGATCGAGGACAGTGCAGCGCGCGCAGCGCAGGAGTTTTCCGATTTCCTCAAGGGCTATGTCGAAACCCGACGCGGCCAGCCCGGCGATGACCTCATGACGCATCTGATTGCCGCCGAAGAGGATGGCGAGAAGCTCTCGACCGAAGAACTGATCACCACCTGCATCCTGCTGTTGAACGCGGGCCACGAGGCGACCGTGCACACGCTGGGCAACGGTATCAAATGCCTGCTGGAACGCGGGCATGGCATCACGCCGGATTCGGCCGACACCACGGTCGAGGAGATCCTGCGTTTTGACCCGCCCCTGCACATGTTCACCCGTTACGCCTATGAAGAGGTGGAGGTTTTCGGGCATCCCTTCCGGCGCGGAGACCAGGTGGCACTGTTGCTGGGGGCCGCCAACCGCGATCCCGCCGTCTGGCCCGACCCGGCGCGTTTCAATCCGGCACGCCCGATCAGCGCCAACACCAGTTTCGGCGCCGGTCTGCACTTCTGCGTCGGTGCGCCGCTGGCGCGGTTGGAACTGCAAACGGCGCTGCCGATCCTGTTCGAACGCCTGCCGACCTTGCGATTGGCCGAACCTCCGCGCTACGCCAACTTGTATCATTTTCACGGACTGGAGCGGCTCCTCGTCAGCACACCCTGACCCGGGCCAAGCGCCTGCGGTCACAAGGGCAGTGCCGTCGTCGCCTTGATCTCTTCCATCGACAAGAGCGCGGTGACGTTGTGCACTTTCACCTCTGAGATCAACGCCTGGTAGAACACGTCATAGGCGCGGGCGTTCTTCACCCGCACCTTCAGGATATAGTCGATATCGCCCGCCAGCCGATGCGCCTCCTGCACTTCGGGGCGTTCCTTCAACGCCTTGAGAAACCTTGCCTGCCAGTCCGCCTCATGCTCGGACGTGCGGATGAGAACAAAGAACGTCGCCTCGAAACCCAGCTTCTCGGCATCGAGGACAACGGTCTGCTGACCCAGCACACCGCCCTCGCGCAGCTTGCGAATCCGGTTCCAGACCGGGGTCTTGGAGGACCCCACTTTCCTGGCGATCTCGTCCAGCGACTGCCCTGCATCACGCTGCAGTTCCGCAAGAATTTTCCGATCTGTCTCGTCGATCTTCACGGCTGTTCTTCCTCTCGGCCGGTATTGGAACATTCCTCCACCTACGCACACTTGATAGAACAAACGTTCTTAGTTTTCCAGCCCCATAGGCAAAACGGGGGACGATTTCCTATTATCAAGGGCAGACGCAAGGAGTTCCGAAGTGCAGCACTTCCCGATCTTTCTCGATCTCGCCGGGCGGCGGGTGATTGTTTCCGGCGGCGGCGATGCCGCTTTGGCCAAGCTGCGCCTGCTCCTCAAGACAGAGGCGCAGATCACCGTCTTTGCCGCCCATCCCGACAGCCAGATCATCGCCTGGGCCGCCGAAGGCGCCTTGACGCTGGTGCGTCGCGCCCTGGAACCGGGCGACACGCTATGCGCCGTGCTGTTCTACGGCGCCAACGAGGACGCCGACGAAGATGCCCGCACGGCCGCGCTGGCCCGCGCCGAGGGTGCGCTGGTCAATGTCGTCGACAACCTGCAGGACAGCCAGTTCATCACGCCTGCCATCGTCGACCGCGACCCGGTGACCGTGGCCATCGGCACCGAGGGCGCCGCCCCGGTTCTGGCCCGGGCGATCAAGGCCGACCTCGAAGAGCGCCTGCCCGCCACGCTGGGCACGCTGGCGCGCATCGGCAAGACGTTCCGCAAGATGGCCGAGGCGCTGCCCTTTGGCCGCGCACGCCGCGACTTTTGGCAGGACTACTACTTCAACGCCGGTCCCCGCGCCATCACGCAGGGAGAAGAGGCCGTCGACGAGGCGCTGGACGACCTGCTGGCCCGTCATCTTGAGCGCGATCAGCGCCCCGGGCACATCTCCTTTGTCGGCGCCGGCCCCGGCGATCCCGACCTGTTGACCCTGAAGGCGCGCAAGGCGCTGGATGCCGCCGACGTGGTGATCCACGACCGGCTGGTGCCGCAACCGATTCTGGAATTGGCCCGCCGCGAGGCCACCATGATCGATGTGGGCAAGACCGGGTTCGGCCCCTCCACCGCGCAGGAAGACATCGACGCGCTGATCGTCAAGCACGGTCTCGATGGCGCGCAGGTGGTGCGGCTCAAGGGCGGGGACTGCACCGTCTTCGGCCGCCTGGACGAGGAAATCGAGGCGGTCCTGGCCGCGGGCCTGTCCTATGACGTGGTGCCCGGCATCACCGCCGCCTCTGCCGCCGTCGCCTCGATCGGCCAGTCGATCACGAAGCGCGGGCGCAATGCCGCGGCGCGGGTGATGACCGGCCACGACATGCAGGGTTTTGCCGATCACGACTGGCGCAGCCTGGCCCGTCCCGGCGAGGTCGCCGCGATCTACATGGGCAAGCGCGCCGCGCATTTCCTGCAGGGTCGGCTGATGATGCACGGCGCCGCGCCCGACACCCCCGTCACCGTGGTCGAGAACGCCTCGCGTCCCGACCAGCAGGTGCTGGAAACCACGCTGGACCGTTTGGCCGCCGATCTTGGCACCGCCGGTTTCGACGGCCCTGCCCTCATGCTTTACGGCCTCGCCCCGCGCGATGGCCTTCCCGTCACGACATTCGATCAGGAGGCTCACCCTTGGCCCGCAAATTCACTCCCAAAGTCGTCACAGCAAACGCCCTCCTCGCTGGCGACGTCGTCTATCTGACCGCCGACGACCGGTGGAGCCCGGACCTGCGCGAGGCGGAACTGCTGACCGACGAGGCCCACGCCCAGCTGCGGCTGGTCGAAGCCAGCGCGCGGCATTCCGAGGTGGTCGGCGTCTACCTCGCCGACATGGCACCTGGCGCCGACGGCCCCGAACCCACGCACTTCCGCGAGGCTTTCCGCCGCACCGGCCCTTCGAACTACGCGCACGGCAAACAGGCCGAGCTGTAAGATTTTCCGACCCCACGCGCCAAGGCGCAAAGGAGACGACAGATGTACGCATACAATGACTTCGACGCCGCTTTCGTGGCGGAACGCAACCGCCAGTTCCGCGCCCAAGTGGAGCGCCGCATCGACGGTTCGCTGACCGAGGACGAGTTCAAGCCGCTGCGCCTGATGAACGGCCTGTATCTGCAATTGCACGCCTACATGCTGCGCGTCGCCATCCCCTATGGCACCCTGAACAGCGCCCAGATGCGGCAGCTGGCCTATATCGCCGAGCGCTGGGACAAGGGATATGGCCATTTCACCACGCGGCAGAACATCCAGTACAACTGGCCCAAGCTCAAGGACGTGCCGGACATGCTGGACGCGCTGGCCGAGGTCGAGATGCACGCCATCCAGACATCGGGCAACACGATCCGCAACGTGACCGCCGATCACTTTGCCGGGGCCGCAGCCGATGAGATCGCAGATCCGCGCCCGGTGGCCGAACTCCTGCGCCAGTGGTCGACCGATCACCCGGAATTCCAGTTCCTGCCGCGCAAGTTCAAGATCGCCGTCACCGGCTCGCCCAATGACCGCGCCGTGACTGCCGCCCATGACCTGGCCATCCGGATCGTCGAGAAGGACGGGCAGATCGGCTATGCCGTTCTGGTCGGTGGCGGATTGGGACGGACGCCGATGATCGGCAAGATCATCAACGAGTTTGTCCCGCAAGAAGACCTGCTGCCCTACGTCGAGGCCGTCGTCTCGGTCTGGAACCTGCTGGGTCGGCGCGACAACAAGTACAAGGCGCGCATCAAGATCACCGTGCACGAGCACGGCATCGAAGAGATCCGCCGTCTGGTCGAAGCGCGGTTCGTCGAGACTAAGGCCGCCTTCAACGGCGCCGACCTTGACCTGTTCGAAACGATCAAGGGCCATTTCGCGGCGCCTTCGTTCACGAAACGCCCCGTTTCGGCCTTTGACCGTGCCTATGACAACGATCCGGTCTTTCGGGCCTGGGCGGACACCAACCTGTCCGACCACCAGGCCGAGGGCTATGCCATCGCGCAGATCAGCCTCAAGGCGCATGGCGAAACGCCGGGCGACGCCACGGCGGACCAGATGCGTGTCATGGCCGACATCGCGCAGGAATTCGGCCATGACGAGTTGCGCATCAGCCACGAGCAGAACGTGATCCTGCCGCATGTCCACAAGGACGACCTGCCGGAGATCCACGCCCGGCTGAAGGCGCACGGGCTGGCCACTGCCAATATCGGGCTGGTGTCCGACATCATCGCCTGCCCCGGCATGGACTATTGTGCCTTGGCCACCGCGCGTTCGATCCCGATCGCGCAGGAGATTGCCACGCGGTTCGACGAGCTGAAGATCGAGCACGAGATCGGCGACCTGAAGATCAAGATCTCGGGCTGCATCAACGCGTGCGGGCATCACCACGTCGGCCATATCGGCATTCTTGGCCTGGACCGCGCTGGGGTGGAGAACTACCAGATCACCCTTGGCGGCGATCACACCGAAACCGCGGCCCTTGGCACCCGCACCGGCCCCGGATTTTCGGCCGAAGAAATCGTGCCGGCCATCGAACGCATCGTGGACGCATACCTCGACAACCGCGATAGCGCCGATGAGACCTTCTTGCAGACCTATCGCCGCCTGGGCATGGCGCCCTTCAAGACGGCACTCTACGGTGAAAAGGCCGACAAGCGGTCCGAGGCGGCCTGATCCGATGAATGCCTTCACCCCGCCCAGACCTGCCGCGCAGGACGCGCGGCAGGACATGACCGACCGCGCCGAACGGGTCGCGGCGCTGAACGCGCGTTATCGCCATCACAGCGCCACCTCGGTCCTGGAAGGCGCGTTGCGCGATCCCGACGCCGGGCAACTGGCGTTGGTGTCCTCCTTCGGTGCTGAATCGGTGGCGCTGCTGCACCTGGTGGCGATGGTGGACCGAAAGACGCCGGTGCTGTTCATCGACACGCGGCTGTTGTTCGCGGAAACCCTGGCCTACCAGCAGGAAGTGGCGGAACGGTTGCGGCTGGAGAACCTTCGGATCATCCGCACCGACCGCGAGACACTGGACAAGCGCGACCCATACGGAGCGCTGCGGATGACGGACACCGATGCCTGCTGCGCCCTGCGCAAGACAGAGCCGCTGAACGCCGCACTGGACGGGTTCGACGGCTGGATCACCGGGCGCAAGCGCTATCAGTCCGGCACCCGCGCCGCATTGGAGTTCTTTGAACTCGAGGACGGCACCGGTCGGATCAAGCTGAACCCGCTGGCCCATTGGACGCCCGAAGACGTACGTGCCTACATGGAGGAGAACCGCCTGCCCAAGCATCCGCTGGTGGCACAGGGCTATCCATCCATCGGCTGCCAGCCCTGCACGTCCAAGGTGGCACCCGGAGAAGATCCCCGCTCGGGCCGCTGGCGCGGGCAGGACAAGGAAGAATGCGGCATCCATTTCGTGAATGGCCGCCCCGTCAGAAACGCCCCCGGTGGCGGCGAGACACAAGGAGAAAAGGCATGACGATCATCGTGCGCGACGACGGCTTTCACGCCGAAGATTGGAACGGCGACTTCGACGGTCCGGCAGCCCAGGACCTGCCGTCCGACACCGCCCCGGACAGCCTCGCCTTTGACGACGACACCGGCATGATCCGCATCGACTTTCCCAGCTTTGCGGACGGGCGCGGCTTTACCCTGGCGCGTCTTCTGCGCCTGCGCGGGTACACCGGCCGCCTGCGGGCGCGCGGGCATGTGATCGCGGATCAATATGCAATGGCCCGCCGCGCCGGTTTCGACGAGGTCGAGATCGACGAGGCATTGGCCGAACGCCAGCCGGAGGATCAATGGGTCTTTCGCGCCGATTGGCGCGCCCATGACTACCAGGCACGGATGCGCGGCACCGCCTGACGCATTTAGCGACGTTGACGGGCGCAGGCCGGGGCAATCCCGGCCCGCGCCCTTGCGCCGCCTTTCACCTGATGCAGATCAAAGCTAGATATAAGGTGCCGGTTTACCTAGCCGGCAGGACGACATGACAGAGATGAGCCCCGTGACCGACGCCACCGCAACCGAGACCGCCCGCGCGCCCCGCACCCTTGCCGTGCCGGACGCCCAGACCGTGACCGAGGTCAAGCACTATACCGACCGGCTGTTTTCCTTCCGCTGCACGCGCCCCGCATCGCTGCGCTTCCGCTCGGGCGAATTCGTCATGATCGGCCTGATGGGCGATCCCGATCCCAAGACCGGCAAGCAAAAACCGCTCTTGCGCGCTTATTCCATCGCCTCGCCCTCCTGGGACGAAGAACTGGAGTTCTACTCGATCAAGGTGCAGGACGGTCCGCTGACCTCGAAGCTGCAACACATCAAGCCGGGCGACCAGATCATCCTTCGGCCCAAGCCCGTGGGCACGCTGGTGCACGACGCCCTGCTGCCCGGCAAGCGGCTGTGGTTCTTCGCCACCGGCACCGGCTTTGCGCCCTTCTCCTCGCTGTTGCGCGAACCGCAGACCTACGAGGACTACGATGAGATCATCATCACCCACACCTGCCGCGAGGCCGGCGAACTGACCTATGGCCGCGACATCATCGAAAGCCTGAAGACCGACGAACTGCTGGCCGAGGTCATCGGCGAAGGCTTCTGGAAGAAGATCAAGTATTACCCGACCACGACCCGCGAAGAGAGCGCCAAGATGGGCCGCATCACCGACCTGATGCGCTCGGGCGAGGCCTTCAAGGACCTGGGCGTTGCCCCGCTCAACCCCGACACCGACCGGGCAATGATCTGCGGCAATCTGGCCTTCAACCTTGAACTGAAAGAGATGCTGGAGGAATACGGGCTGGAAGAAGGCGCGAATTCCGACCCCAAGCATTACGTTGTCGAAAAGGCCTTTCTCGACTGAGAAAGCATTGCCTCAGGCAAGCGAAAGGGCCGTCCGATCGGGCGGCCCTTTTGCATTGCGGGGATAGGCATTCGGTATCGGGGCACAAGACCACGACCCAGTCCGCCTGCAAGGTCTCAATCACGCGCGGCGCGGCGACCACGGTCGGGCCCCGCGGCAGGCCTGAATGGCACCACGCGATTGGTCGCGCTCGGCGCGCACCGTTGCGCTGGTCACTGCGCGACGCAGTCGGCGAAGTAGCTGACCTCGCCGGTCTTGCCGGTCTCTTGCAGCAGGCCGTGGATATCGGTCTCGAACCCGGGACATTCGCGGGAAAATTCGCGGTTGAAACGCAGGTAGTCCACGATCTCCTTGCTGAAGATCTCGCCCGGAACAAGAAGCGGAATACCCGGTGGATACGGGGTAACAAGGCTTGTGGTCACACGACCTTCGAGATCGTCGATTCCGACCCGTTCGGTCTTTCTCCGCGCGATGTGTGAAAAGGCTTCTGATGGCGACATGGCCGGGTAATGATCGCTGGTGTAGATCTTGGTTGTCAAACGGGCCACGTCATATTTCGCATAGAGTTCATGCACATGCTGGGACAGATCCTTGAGCCCCATGTGTTCGTAGCGGGACTGCTTGGCGCAAAATTCCGGCATGACGCGCCAAAGCGGCTGGTTTCGGTCATAATCGTCCTTGCACTGCTGGAGCGCGGCGAGAAGCGTGTTCCACCGGCCTTTGGTGATGCCGATAGTGAACATGATGAAGAAACTGTAGAGGCCGGTCTTTTCGACAACGACGCCATGTTCGGCCAAGTACTTCGAGACAATCGAGGCCGGGATGCCGGTTTCTTCGAACCGGCCATCAATGTTGAGCCCGGGCGTTATGATCGTCGCCTTGATCGGGTCCAGCATGTTGAAGTTGCGGGCCATGTCGCCAAAGCCGTGCCAAGCGTCTTCGCCCGAGCTTTCGACCGCTTCGCTGTCGGTCTTCTTGAGCTCCCAGTCCTTGGCTCGTCCAATCCCGTCTTCGGCAAGCTCGTCCGGTCCCCAGACCTGGAACCACCAGTCATTGCCGTACTCTGCGTCGACCTTGCGCATGGCCCGCCGGAAATCGAGCGCCTCCAGCAGGCTTTCTTCGACCAGGGCGGTGCCACCCGGTGGCTCCATCATGGCCGCCGCGACATCGCAACTGGCGATGATCGAATACTGCGGGCTTGTCGACGTGTGCATCAGATAGGATTCATTGAACAGGTGACGGTCGAGCTTCGTCTCCTCGGAGTCCTGCACGAGAATATGGCTGGCCTGGCTGATTCCGGCGAGGAGCTTGTGAACCGATTGGGTGGCGTAGGTCACGGAATGTTTCGTGCGCGGCCTCCGGCGCCCCATCGCGTGGTAGGTGCCATAGAACGGGTGAAAGGCGGCATGAGGCAGCCAGGCCTCGTCGAAGTGCAGCGTTTCAACATAACCGTCCAACAGGTCCTTCACCACTTCGGTATTGTAGAGAACACCGTCATAGGTGGATTGCGTCAGCGTCAGGATGCGGGGTTTCACCTGATCGGCATCAAGCCCTTCCAATAGCGGATTTGCCCGGATCTTGGCGCGGATCGCCTCCGGCTCGAACTCGGACCGCTGAATGGGGCCGATGATGCCCCAGTGGTTGCGCGTCGGCTTGAGGAAGATCGGGATCGCTCCGGTCATGATGATCGCGTGCAATACCGACTTGTGGCAGTTGCGGTCCACCAGCACGACATCGTCCCGGGCAACGCTGTGATGCCAGACCATCTTGTTCGACGTCGAGGTGCCGTTGGTCACGAAAAAGCAGTGATCGGCATTGAAGATCCGCGCCGCATTCCGTTCCGACGCCCCGATGGCCCCATTGTGATCCAGCAGTTGCCCCAGTTCCTCGACCGAGTTGCAGACATCGGCTCGCAGCATGTTTTCGCCGTAAAACTGGTGATACATCTGCCCGATGGGCGATTTCAGGAAAGCGACCCCGCCGGAATGCCCGGGGCAATGCCACGAGTACGAGCCGTCCTCGGCGTAGTCGAGAAGCGCCTTGAAGAACGGCGGCTGGATATATTCGAGATAGTTCTTCGCTTCACGGATGATGTGGCGGGCGACGAATTCGGGCGTGTCCTCGAAGGCGTGGATGAATCCGTGCAACTCTCGCAGGACGTCATTCGGCAGGTGCCGCGATGTCTTCGTCTCGCCGTAGATGTAGATCGGCACGTCCTCGTTCTTGGAACGCACTTCCTCGATGAAATGCCGGAGGTTGAGAACCGCCGGATCGAGGTCCGGGCCGGGGCTGAACTCCTCGTCGTCGATGGACAGGACGAATGCGGAGGCGCGGCTTTGCTGTTGCGCGAACTGTGACAGGTCGCCGTAGCTGGTTGCGCCCAGGACTTCGAACCCCTCGTTTTCCAGCGCCCCGGCAAGCGCGCGAATTCCAAAGCCCGAGGTGTTTTCGGACCGGAAGTCCTCGTCGATGATGACGATGGGAAAGCGAAACTTCATCTGTTTATCCTTGATGCGACCCTGGACGCGGGATTGTTCTCAAAGCCTCGGCAACCGCGTTGACGTCACGATAGACCACGCGGAACAGGCATCCAAGATCCACAGGGCGCACGATCTCTTTGCGGTACGGCCTCTTTCCGAGCCGGGAAGTCGCCAGGTCCGCCAGATCGTCCCGGCGCAGACAAGACCGCCCGCCATTCCCGGTTCTGCTGCCCGACATTGCCCCCTGCCGACGCAGATACCGTCTTGAAGCCAGGCGACAAAACAAAAAGGGCCACCCGATCGGGCGGCCCTTCTGCGTCGCGGTGTGGACGGGTCTTATTCTTCGAGCCCCAGAAGCGCCTTGACCTGGTCCAGCGCGGTCTGGGTGATCTCGGGATTGTCCCGGACAGATTCCAGCGCGGCCTTGGCGCTGGCCTTTTTCAGTTCGCCCAGCTCGGAGTTGTCGATGTAGTCGATCACCTTGTCATAGTCGAAGCCTTCAACGGTCAGCAGCTCCTGGATCGACGGAGCCTCGGCCGTTTCGACAGGCTCGGCGGCAGGATCAGCCGCGGGTTCGGCGGCGGGGTCCGCCGTTTCGACGGGCTCGGCTGCCGGATCGGCGGCGGGCTCTGCGGCCGGTTCCGCGGTTTCGACAGGGTCGACCGCCGGATCCGCGGTTTCGACGGGTTCGACCACCGGATCGGCGGTTGCCGAGGGCTCCAGCACCGGCTCCGAAGCCGGGTCAGCCGTCTCGACAGGCTCGGCGGCGGGGTCTGCGGCCGGCTCGGCGGTCTCGGCAGGCTCTGCTGCGGGGGCCGGATCGACGGCCTCGGGCGCATCGGCGTCGACAAGGGCGGTGTCCACCACATCCTCGGCGTCCTTGGCCACGTCCATCGTCGCGTCGGCGGCATCCTTGGCGGCATCCACGGTCACGTCAGCCGCGTCCCTGGCCGCGTCCACGGTCGCATCCGCAGCATCCTTGGCAGCATCCACCGTCTTGTCCGCGGCACCGGCCAGGGCATCGCCAAGCGCTGCCTTGCCCTCTGCGACGTCCTTGGCAGCATCCGCCAGCGCGGTTTCGGCGGCATCCACGGTCTTGTCGGCGGCGTCCTTGGCCGCGTCCAACGTGGCATCCGCCGCGTCCTTGGCCGTGTCGGCCACATCCTTGGCGGTGTCGACGGTCATGTCCGCCGCGTCCACGGCATCCTCTGCCGCGTCCTTGGCCGCTTCTTCGGCCTTTTCAGCCGCTTCGGCCGCCGCCAGTTCGGCAGCCCGGGCCGCCTCGGCCGCGGCGCGCGCCGCTTCTTCCTTGGCCTGCTGGTCTGTGTACCACAGATAGCCACCCACGCCCGCTGCAACCGCCACCAGGACGAAGATCAGGTTTCTCATGAGAACCTCCATCACGTTCCGCCCCGCGCGCCGATGCGCAGGGTTCCTAGGAAGCGGTGTGCGACGCTCCCCCGCCAGCTTCAAGCGGAATCCGATTGCAAGTGGTGCACAGGCGTGGAATTGCCGCTTGAAAGCCTATGCGGCCAAGTTTACCTTGCCACCCTGATGAAAACCGCAAATGGAGCATTCCGATAGCCCGCAGACCACATAACGCGCCGCCCACGCGCGACACAGGCCCCCGAGTGAACGACCGTATCCGGGCCCCTGAAATCCGGCTCATTGGCGCCGAAGGCGAAAACGTCGGTGTCGTCACGCCTGCCCGTGCGATGGACCTGGCCGAACAAGCCGGGTTGGATCTCGTTGAAATCTCGCCCAATGCAACGCCGCCGGTCTGCAAGATCATGGACTACGGCAAGTTCAAGTACGAACAGCAGAAGCGGGAATCCGAGGCACGCAAGAAGCAGAAGATCATCGAGGTCAAGGAGGTCAAGTTCCGCCCGAACACCGACACCCATGACTACGAGGTCAAGATGCGCAACGTGTTCAAGTTCCTCGAGAACGGCGACAAGGTGAAGGTCACCTTGCGGTTCCGCGGACGCGAGATGGCGCACCAGAACCTTGGCCGCGAACTGCTGCAACGGGTGGCGGAAGACGTCAAGGAAATCGGCAAGGTCGAGAACATGCCGAAGATGGAAGGCCGCCAGATGGTCATGATGATCGGCCCCTCTGCCAAGTGAGGGACCGGCACATCGCCGCCTGAAAGTGCATCAGCCGCACCTGAGCCCGCCGCCAAGGCGGGCTTTTCGTTTCTGCCGCCCACGCGAGAAAACCTGTCAGAGGAACTCATCCGCATGAACTGGGACAATCGTTTCGCCACCGAAGAGTATGTCTTCGGCACTGCCCCCTCGGGTTTTCTGACCGCGCATGCAGGGCTGATTCCACCGGGCGCCCGCACGCTGTGCATTGCCGATGGCGAAGGGCGCAATTCGGTCTGGCTGGCACAGCAAGGATGTGATGTCACCGCCTTCGACCTGTCGCCAAATGCCATCGCCAAGGCCGAGAAGCTGGCGGAAAAGGCCGGCGTGGCCCCGGACTTCAATGTCTCGACGATCGAGAACTGGGACTGGAGCCGAACCTATGACTTGGTTGTCGCTGTGTTTTTCCAGTTCCTCTCGCCAGAGGAACGGGCGCCGGTTTTTGCCGGGCTGCGCCGCGCGCTGGCTCCGGGCGGGCGCCTGATGCTGCATGGCTACACGCCGAAACAGGTGGAATACGGCACTGGCGGCCCGGGCGACCCCGCCAATATGTACACCGCAGGGATGCTGCGTCAGTCCTTCCCGGACCTGACCCTGTTGCGGCTTGCGGAATACGAACAGGACCTGCACGAGGGCGCGGGCCACAAGGGCCGTTCGGCCCTGATCGACCTGATCGGGGACGCACCCCGCTGAACCATCGGGCGCCCTGCCCGCTATTCCGCCACGACGCTGAATCTGGACAGAAGTCCCGCAGAGCCCCCCACCTGCGGCTCAGGCCTCGCGCAGACGGCCGCGCGCCGGGATTTCCTTCAGCAGACCGCCGACACCCATGCCCGCGATGTCCTGCGGAGTGACGGAAACGCCGCAAAGCAGCCGCTCCAGCACCCAGTCGGCGCCATTCAGCGCCGGGGCACGGGCACAGCCCGGCAGGCCGATCACCGGGCGCCCGGCCTGTTCGCCGTAGAACAGCAGGTTGCCGGGATCGACCGGCATTCCGAAATGCGTGACAGAGCCGCCGGCCTGTCGCACCGCCTCTGGCGCCACATCGTGCAGGTCAGAGGTGGCAGACCCCGTCAGGATCAGGACCGCATCCGCGTCGGTCGCCGTGACCGCCTCTGCCAGCGGGCCAACCTTGTGCGGCACCACCAGTTGCGGGCCGATTTGAACCCCGAGCCGGTCCAGCCGGTCCTGCGTGACCTTCTGCCCCTTGTCGCCGGTTTCCGACCCGTCGACCGTTGTCTGGATCAGCTGCGCCGTCCTGCAGACAACGGGCCGCAGGCGCAGACCGGATTGCCCCGCGAGGCACGCCGCCTCCAGCGCCGCTTCGGGCACCGCGTAAGAGATGATCTTGACCGTCGCCACCATGCCGCCTTTGGCAACGCGCTGCCACTCGGGCACTGTCGCCACGGTGATCATCGGGTGCAGCGCGTTCAGGGCGTGGACGCGGCCCGCCAGGACCTCGACAACACCGGGCGCCTCGGCATGCAGATTGACACGCCCAGTCGCGGCCTTGCCGATCTTGAGCCCCGCGCGGTGGGGATCAGGGACCAGCGCCTGTGCCAGACGCGCCGCGGCGGCATCTTCGCCGATGTCGCCGGGTTCCAGGCGCGCGGCGATGACCTCGTCCATGCCCGCGCCGCGCAGCTTGTCCAGATCCTCGGGACACAGCACCCGCCCCTTGCGCAGGCGCCCCTTTTCCAGGGCGACGCTATGTGCCAGCACCGCGCCTTCGGCCTCGTCCAGCGGAACGGCGCCGAACTTCATCGCAGGTCCCCGCGGCGCAGCACCTGCGTCATCTGCGCGATGATCGATACGGCGATTTCCGAAGGACCCGCGGCACCGATGTCCAGCCCGATGGGCGCATGGATGCGCGCGACCTCATCTTCGGAGAACCCCGCCTCCGTCAGCCGGGTCACGCGCTTGGCATGGGTGCGTGTCGATCCCAGCGCACCGATATAGAAACAGCCAGAGCGCAGCGCCTTTTCCAGCGCCGGATCGTCCAGCTTGGGATCATGGGTCAGAAGGACCAGCGCGGTGCGCGTATCCAGCCCTAACTGTTCCACCGCCTCGTCCGGCCAGTCATGCAACAGCCGCGTGTCTGGAAACCGCTCGGTCGAGGCAAAGGTCTCGCGCGGGTCGATCACCGCCGGGTCATAGCCCGCGATACGCGCCATGGGCAGCAGAGCCTGGGCGATATGCACTGCCCCCACCACGATCAAACGCAGCGGCGGGTTGTGGATGCCGACAAAGACACGGCTGTCCGGCTCGAAACCGGATCGGTCCATCCGAAAGCGGTCGGGAAACCCCTGCCGGTCCAGCCAGCGGTCGCTGCGGTCCAAATCGACGACATAGGCGACCGGCTCGCGCGCGGCGCGGGCCTTGACCAGATCCTCGAGCAGGAGTTCGGGCAGGACATCGCCCACCGGCTCCACCAGCACGCGGATCGTACCGCCGCAGGCCAGACCCACGGCAAAGGCATCCTGATCCGAAACGCCGAATTCCAGCTCGCGCAGCTCCCCCGATTCCAGCGCCTCCAGCGCCTCGACGATCACCGCGCCCTCGACGCACCCGCCGGAGACCGAGCCTTCGATCTGGCCCTTGCCGGAAATCGCCAGCTGGCTGCCGACGCGTCGCGGGGCAGAGCCCCATGTCTCGACCACCGTTGCCAGCACGGCGCCATCACCCGCCTGATGCCAGGCCAATGCCTGTTCGGGAATCGCGTCTACCCTGTCCATGAATGCCTCTCCCCTGTGACGGGCCATGTCTATCATGTAGGGACGCGGTGTCTCCCCCTTCAATGGTCGGACGGATCAGGCGCCGCGCGTCACGTCATGGCCGTAGAGCCAGTCGAACTGGTGCAGCATCCTTCCCGGTGCAAGGCGTCCGACCACACCCAGGCCCAGGTGCGCCACGCCGCGCACCAGCGGGTTACGCAGATGATATTTCCAGGCATTGCCATTGGCGGCCTCGATCACCCGGGCCACCCGATCGCGGCGCCGTTGCTGGTAGGTGGCCAGCGCCGACGCCATGTCCGGCGCCTCTGACAAGGCATCCGCCAGCACCCAGGCGTCTTCCACCGCCATGTTGGCGCCCTGGGCCAGAAAGGGCAGCGTCGGATGGGCCGCATCCCCCAGAAGCACCGCGCCCTCGCCATGCCAGACCCGGGCAACCGGATGGCGGAACAATCCCCAGAGACCAGGCCGATCCGCCCCTGCCAAAAGCCCGGGCACCAGCCCGCCGAAACCCGCGAAGGCCGCGCGCAGGTTGTCGCCCGTGTCCCGGTGGCTCCAGCTTTCCTCGACCCAGCCACGCCGCTCTTCGACCGCAACGAGGTTCACCTGCTCGCCACCGCGAAGCGGGTAGCTGACCATATGGCGCCCCGGCCCCATGTGCACGCGCGCCTCGGGCGGATGATCGACGGTGTTGGGCACAACCGCGCGCCAGGCCACCTGGTTGGTAAAGAAAGGGTCCGCGTCTCCGTTCAGTTCCGGTCGGAGCACGGAATGCAGCCCGTCCGCGCCGATCACCAGGTCCGCCTTGGTGGTATCGCCATTGCAAAGCAGAATTCGCGCGGGCGTGCCCGGCACGACCTTTAGCACCTTTTGCAACAGCCGTACCCGAATACCCGCCGCCCGTGCCCGCGCGGCCAAAAGATCAACCAGGTCGGCCCGGTGCACGAAGCGATAACTTTGCTCGGCGGGCAGCCGGGTCAGATCCAGCCGCAGCACCTCTCGCCCACCCGCATCGCGCAGCGAGACCGCGCGCCCGGCGACCGAGATGGCGCGAAACCCCTCGGCAAGTCCAATCGCCTCGATCACGCGCAGGCCGTTGGGACTGACCTGTATGCCGGCGCCCACCTCGCGGATAGCCTCGGCCTGTTCGAGAATGCGCACCTCGGCGCCTCGCGCCCGCAGCGCAAGTGCCGCGGTCAGTCCGCCGATCCCGGCGCCGATGATGGTAATGTCGCGGCCCGTCAGTTCCATGCGCTTCCATTGACAAAGGAAAAACGCCGAGGCAAGGCCCCGGCGTTTACCATGTCATGTCCATGCGGTCGCGGCTTAGTCGTCGCGGTGCACCTTCTCACGGCGCTCGTGGCGTTCCTGCGCCTCAAGGCTCATGGTGGCGATCGGACGCGCATCCAGCCGCTTCAGGCTGATCGGTTCGCCGGTCACCTCGCAGTAACCGTATTCGCCCTCGTCGATCCGACGCAGCGCCTGGTCGATCTTGCTGACCAGCTTGCGCTGACGGTCGCGCGTGCGCAATTCGATCGCGCGGTCGGTTTCCTCGCTGGCACGGTCGGTCACATCAGGGATGTTCCGCGTGCCTTCCTGCAGCGCTTCGATGGTGTCGCGGCTGTCGGACAGCAGCTCGGCCTTCCAGGCCAGCAGCTTGCGGCGAAAGTATTCTGTTTGCCGCTCATTCATGAACGGTTCGTCTTCGGCCGGACGGTAATCATCGGGCAGAAATGTCTCAGGCTTCATATCCGCTCCCTCATCAACGCCAATATCCGCCATGTTGAAATTCCTCAGATATCTGGCACCCCTGCGGGCAGGCATTAAAGCAAGCCGCGACGGTTGTCACGTCACATTAGTGTCTTTCCCCGGCCGATTTACGGCTGGCCCTTGGTATCTTTGTGACAAGCTTGGGGCGTCCCGGCCAAGCCCTTCTCGCGACTGGATTTCCGGCCGGAAACAGCCCCATCTAGGCATGGTTGCAGGTCCGTCCATTGCGCTCCCCGCAGGGTTGAGAAGCGGAATGCGACAGGAACGCGCAGGTCTTGTCAGCCACCTTGCCGAGCCCCTCAGGCGATACCGACAGCGTGACGCACTGGGCGGGGTCCGGGTGCTGCACTTGCAAAGGTGCCCGCCGCGCACTACCCCTCTGGCGACAGGTTACAGCAAGAAGGTCGCGCCATGCGTTTCGAAGGCACCGAGGAATACGTCTCTACCGACGATCTGACGATGGCGGTGAACGCCGCGGTGACATTGGAACGCCCCCTTCTGGTCAAGGGAGAGCCGGGCACCGGCAAGACGGAACTGGCGCGCCAGGTGTCCAAGGCCCTGGGCCTGCCGATGCTGGAATGGGCGGTGAAATCCACCACCAAGGCACAGCAGGGGCTCTATGAATACGACGCCGTCAGCCGGCTGCGCGACAGCCAGCTGGGTGACGAGCGTGTCAACGACGTGGCGAACTACATCCGCAAGGGCAAGCTCTGGCAGGCCTTCGAGGCCGAGGGCAAGGTTGTCCTGCTGATCGACGAGATCGACAAGGCCGACATCGAGTTCCCGAACGACCTTCTGCAGGAACTCGACAAGATGGAGTTCCACGTCTACGAGACCGGCGAAACGATCCGGGCCAAACAGCGCCCCATCGTCATCATCACCTCGAACAACGAAAAAGAGCTGCCCGACGCGTTTCTGCGCCGCTGCTTTTTCCACTACATCAAGTTCCCGGACACCGAGACCTTGCGCAAGATCGTCGAGGTGCACCATCCGGGCATCAAGCCTGCGCTGCTGACGACGGCCCTGACCCAGTTCTACGAGCTGCGCGAACAGCCGGGGCTGAAGAAGAAGCCTTCGACCTCCGAGGTGCTGGACTGGCTCAAGCTGCTGCTGGCCGAGGATCTGGACGCCGAGGATCTGAAGCGCGACGGCGCCAGTGCCCTGCCGAAACTGCACGGCGCCCTGCTCAAGAACGAACAGGACGTGCATCTGTTCGAACGGCTGGCATTCATGGCGCGACGGCAGCGGTGAGGGCGCGCAGACCGCGGTCGCTCAGTTTCCGATTTCGTTGAGCAGCCGCTTGCGCCGCAACCATCCGGTAACCTGGCGTGTCAGAACGTCCGGGGACCGGAATCGGAGGGAGTCACCTTCGCGCAAGACGTCGTAGCGTTTGTATCCGCCCATCAGGCGGTGAGCCTGTTGCGCGGCCACGACGACCGTGATCTCGATCGAATGACAGGTTTCGGCGGTGATGCTCTCGCCTTTTTGCTGCGCCGCGCGCTTGAGGATGTTGGCGAAAGTCCCCAGATCAACCGCCTCGCCACCGGCCAGCGGTCCCTTGGCCGTCCTTTCGCGAAAATCGCCGCCCAAGGCATTTTCCTGTTCCAAGTGATCCGTGACTAGCGCCTCGCGATAGCCACCTTCGCAGGAAAGGTCGACTTTGATCCCAAGGATATAGACCGTGTCCGCGCCCATGTTTGTCACGATGCAGCGCGCCTGCTGGTCAGCGCCCGCCGCCATGTCGATATGGATCACCGCGCGCGTCGAACGGCGGAAACTGACGTAGATCAGTTGCAGATAGGTGATCCAGACAACCAGCATTGCCGAGTTCAGGACCACATTCACCATCGCCGAATTGGATGCCAGCCAGTTCCACATTGCAGATCGCTCCCTTGCGCCCTTAACTCCGGTGGATACTGGCCGGTTCCCCTCGGGCCCTTGCGGCTCCGGTCGGTGCGTGCTTTGACCGGCACCGCCACAAGAGACGACGCGCACCATGCTGAACATCCTCACTCATGACATCCTGCCCGTCTTCTCGATGCTGGCGCTGGGATTCCTGCTGGGAAGGTTCGGCAAGATCAGCCGGGACGAGGCAACCGCGATCAACAAGGTCGCCTTCCTGATTCTCCAGCCGGCACTGATTTTCCCGCTGATCGCCGGCGTCGATTTCCGAGCCTTCGAATTCAGCGCGCTGGCGGTTTATGCCGGCTGCGAGGTGCTGGCTTTCGCGCTTTCCTTTGCGCTGGCCCGTCTTGTCTTTCGCCGCGAGGTCGCCGAGGCTTGGTTGTTGGCCATGGCCGTCGTTTTCGTGAATTCGTTGCTCTATATCTGGCCGATTTCCTACCTGATATACGGCGAGGCAGCCGCACTTCCGATCACGGCGATCGTTGCCTGGGACTCTGCCGTCAGCTTTGCCTTTTTCATCATCTCCGCCGACCTGATCGCCAACAGGGGCGCCGGCGGACATGCGGCTGCGCGGCGGGTCATTTCCAACCCGGTGCTGATCGCCATCGCGCTTGGGGCGGCCGTCAATCTCGCCGGGATTTCAGCGCCAGAACCTTTGCTGACGGCAATGGATTTCGCCGGTGGCGGCGCGGCTCCGCTGACGCTCTTTGCACTCGGAGTGATTCTGTCTGGGCAAAAGCTGGTTCCGACAACGACGGTCGCAGGGTTCACGGCGCTCAAGCTGTTGGGGTTTCCGGCACTGGTCTGGGCGGCGCTGAACCTGGTCGAGGTCGCGCCAAACTGGGATCAGCTTTTCCTGCTCAACGCGGCCGGGCCGTCGGGTGCGATGGCCTTTGCGCTGGCGCTGCTTTATCGTGTCCGAACCGATGCCATTGCCCCGGTCATCATCTGGACCAGCCTTCTGTCGCTGATTTCGCTGGCCTGGCTCGCCTGAATTGCCCAGAAAACGCCATCCTTGACCGGGCAGAGTTGGTATCGACACAGGCGAACAGTGGCAATTCGGACTCACCCAATCCGAGAATGCCCCTTAAAATTAACGTTTTCCAAACCCGTTTCCCGATCTCGGGAAAAAATCATCCACAGGCGGGCATAGTGCTGGGCAGAAACCAAGGTTTTGCCCTATAGTGATCCCATAGAGGACAGAAAATCCAAGGATGTCTTAGAGCATCCACACGGAACACAAAGCAGGCAGGCTTCGAAAGTGTCCCCAAAAACGGCTCTCACGGTGCGCCCGCTGGCCGCCGCGGACGAACCGGCGTGGCGTGAGCTCTGGACGGCCTACCTGGCCTTCTACGAAAGCTCCGTTCCCGACCCGGTCTATGCGTCCACCTTCGCACGCCTTCTGGGCGATGATCCGCGCGACTTCAACGCATTGGTCGCAGAGCTTGACGGCCGGCTGGTCGGCCTGACGCACTACCTGTTTCACCGCCACGCCTGGAAGATCGAGGAGGTCTGCTACCTGCAGGATCTCTATGCGGTTCCCGACGTGCGCGGTCAGGGCATCGGGCATGCGCTGATACAGGGCGTGTACGACAAGGCCGATGCATATGGCGCCGCAACGGTCTATTGGCTCACGCAGGACTTCAACAGCACGGCCCGCCAGCTATACGACCGGATCGGTACGCTGACGCCTTTCATCAAGTACCAGAGGACGTGATGCGCAGGTCCTGCCGCCTGATGCTGCCGCTGTTCCTTGTGCTGGGCGCCTGCATGCAGGTCACGCCAACCGATACCGCGGCGACACGCGCGGCATCGGTCGACGGAACCAGCGGCCTGCCCCCGATGAAGAGCTTTGCCGCACCGCGTCCGCAGGCGCCCGTGGCCTCGAACCAGGATGTGGCCCGGGATTTCCTGGATCTGGCCTTCACGCTGGAATCAGGCCGCCCGCTGCAAAGCTTTACCCGCTTTGACACGCCGATCACTGTTCGTGTCACAGGCGCGCCGCCTGCCTCGCTGGCACCGGACTTGCGCCGGTTGCTGCACCGGCTGCGCACAGAGGCCGGGATCGACATCGCGCTCAGTGGCGACCCGCAGGCCAATATCACCGTCCAGGCCGTCAGCCGGGCCGATATCCGCGCCGCCCTGCCCCAGGCCGCCTGCTTCGTGGTGCCCAATGTCTCTTCCCTGGCGGAATACCGAAGCAAGCGGCGGTCCCGGTCCGTCAGCTGGTCCACGCTGAAACAGCGCGAGCGGCTGGCGATCTTCCTGCCCAACGACGCCTCTCCCCAAGAGGTTCGCGACTGCCTGCACGAGGAATTGGCCCAGGCCATCGGACCACTGAACGACCTTTATCGCCTGCCCGACAGCGTGTTCAACGACGACAACGTGCACACGGTCCTGACCGGCTACGACATGATGATCCTGCGGGTCTACTACGACCCGGCACTGCGCACCGGCATGACACGGCGCCAGGTTGCCGACCGGCTGCCCGCCATCCTGGCCCGCGTCAACCCGCGCGGCCAGGGCATCGTCCCGCAGAGGCTGGCGAAAACCCCGCGGGTCTGGATCGACGCGGTGCAGACGGCCCTCGGCCCCGGCGCCAACCCGGCGCAACGGCGCGCCGCCGCCATCGAAGCGCTGAAAGTTGCCTCGGCAATGGGCTGGACCGATCATCGCCGCGCCTTTTCGCATTACGCGATGGGTCGGCTGCTGCAGGCCACCGACCCGCAGGCGGCGCAGGATCAATTCGTCCTGGCGCAACGCTACTTTGGCCGACGCCCGGACACGGCGCTGCATCGCGCCTATGTCGCCTCGCAACTGGGGGCCTATGCCATCGCCTCCGGCAATGCGGAAAATGCGCTGGCCCTCATCGGCCCGCACCTGGACACGGCTGCGCGGCATGAAAACGCGGCCCTTCTGGCCACGCTCTTGTTGCTGCGCGCCGAGGCGCTGGAACTGTCGGGCCGCGTCGCCGAGGGCCGCAGCGTCCGGGTGGACTCGCTCGGCTGGGCGCGCTACGGGTTTGGCTCTGATTGGGCGGTGCGCGCGAAACTGCGCGAGATCGGGTCGCTCAATCCAGCGAGGCAGGGACAAGGTACGTTATGATCGTGATCCTCGGGGCGCTTCTGGGCGCTTTCATCGGCGGTACAACCGCCAAACGGCGCAAGGGCAACTGGGCCGATATCGCGCAGTACGCGGTGATCTATGCCATCGCCTTCGCCCTGCTTGGGCTGGTCGTGACGATCGCGCTGGAAAAGACCCTGCTGGGCTGAGGCCCCATTTCCACCACCGTCGAAACGCGATAGCGTCGCGCCCATGTTCGTACCCTTTTTCGAAACCCTGCGGAAATCCGGCGTTCCCGTCACGCTGCGTGAATACCTGACCTTTCTCGAAGGGCTGCGCGCGGGCCTGGCCACCTATGACGTCGAGGCCTTCTACTTTCTGGCGCGCAGCGCGATGGTCAAGGACGAGCGTCACCTCGACCGTTTCGACCGCGCCTTTGCCACCGCCTTCAAGGGATTGGAGCAGATCAGCGCCGAAGAGGTTTTCGAGGCCGTCAATCTTCCCGCCGACTGGCTGAAGAAACAGGCCGAGAAACACCTCACCGAGGAAGAGCGTGCAAAGATCGAGGCGCTCGGCGGCTTTGACAAGCTGATGGAAACGCTCAAGGAGCGGCTGAAGGAACAGCAGGGCCGGCACCAGGGCGGCAACAAGTGGATCGGCACCGCCGGCACCTCGCCCTTTGGCGCCTATGGCTACAACCCCGAGGGCGTGCGCATCGGTCAGGACGAAAGCCGGCACCAACGGGCGGTCAAGGTCTGGGACAAGCGCGAGTTCCGAAATCTCGACGACAGCGTCGAGCTTGGCACGCGCAACATCAAGGTGGCGTTGAAACGGCTGCGCCGCTGGGTGCGCCAGGGCGCCGAAGAAGAGCTGGACCTGAACGGGACCATCCGCGCCACGGCAGAGCATGGCTACCTCGACGTGGTCACCCGGCCGGAACGGCACAACGCGGTCAAGGTGCTGCTCTTTCTCGACGTGGGCGGCTCGATGGATCCCTTC
Organism: Mameliella sp. MMSF_3455; assembly: GCF_030733205.1. GTDB lineage: Bacteria > Pseudomonadota > Alphaproteobacteria > Rhodobacterales > Rhodobacteraceae > Antarctobacter. Next base: position 48,964 of record NZ_JASHJL010000001.1, on the reverse strand, counting down.
ATCAAGGTGGTCGAAGAGCTGTTCTCGGCCGCGCGGTCCGAGTTCAAGCACCTTGAACACTATTATTTCCACAATTGCCTGTACGAAGGCGTCTGGCGCGACAACGCACGCCGCTATGACCAGCAGACCCCGACATGGGAGGTGCTGAACACCTACGGGCCGGACTACAAGTGCATCTTTGTCGGCGATGCCTCGATGTCGCCTTATGAAATCGCCTATCCCGGCGGCGCCAACGAACACTGGAACGCAGAGGCGGGCCAGGTCTGGCTGCAACGCGCGCGCGACCAGTGGCATGATCACCTCTGGATCAACCCGGTGCCCGAGAAGCACTGGCAATATACTCAGTCGATCGCCATGATCCGCGACATCTTCGAGGACCGCATGGTGCCGATGACGCTGGAAGGGATCGACCGGGGCGTTCGCCTGCTGGGCTGAGACCATCAACGAACGGTCCCGACCCTGGCCCGGGACCTCCTGCTAGCCGCGCAGAAGGCCCGGGAGCAATATCAGATCATTGCTGCACCAGACCCCGTGCCGCGCCCAGCGTGCCCGGGCCGACCTTGGCATCCAGTGCGCCGTCATAAAGGCCACGTTCCTGCAGGATGCGCTGGAAGGCCAGCGCCGTGTCGCGGTCCCAGGCAACGGCACGGCCATCCACCCGGCCCCGGATCTCGTTGACCGAAATCTGACCCGACTCCAGCGCCTGGATATAGAGAGAGGCCGCCTGCTCCGGGTCATAGTCGACCCCCTCTCCACGTTCGTAGAGAAAGCCAAGCGCGTTGATCGCTGCCGGATCCCCGCCCTGGGCGGACCGTCGGATCAGTGCCGCGCGCTGTGCCGGATCGGTGACCGGGCCATCCTCGGAATAGAGCTGCGACAGGGCTCGCGCCGCATCCTCGTTGCCCTGTTTCGAGGCCCGCTCGAGCATTTCGGCCGCCTTGACCACGTCCGGCAGGCCCAGTTCCTCGGCCAGGCTACGCGATAGGCTGCGCGGGTTCATGTAGATCGAGGCGAGACGCAGTTGCGCAAAGTGATAGCCTGCATCCGCGGACTCCTGCAGCAGGCTGACCATCTGGCGAGAGTCGCGCGAGGTGCCACGACCCAGCCCGCTCATCATCGCCAGCGTCGCCTTGGCGGGCAGATCGCCGGCGTCCGCTGCCGTACGATATTCGGCGATGGCCCGGTCCAGATCCTCCTGCACATCGCCGGTCCCGAAGTTGAAGTAATCGCCCAACTTGGTCCGCGCGGCGGCCACCCCGGCCTCTGCGGCCAGTTCGAAGGTTTCCAGCGCCAGCGCATGTTCGCCGTCCGCCTGCATCAGTACCGCCACCTGGAACAGCGCTTCGGGATCCGGATTTGCCCCGATCACCGCACGTTCGCAGGCCGCCCGTGCAGAGCGCAATGCGCGGAAATAATCGCTGACCGCCTGCTTGCTGACCGGCGCCTCGGCCGTGGCCGGACCGGCCAGTTCACGGCAAAGCCGGGCGGCCTCTTCTGCCCCGGCGGCCTGCGCCGGAACGGCCAGCGGCATCAGCGCCGCAGCAAGAATCACTTTGGTAAGGTCTCGTGTCGAACGGATCATCCGCGCGTTCCTTTCAACTTTTCGGTGTTGTTTTCGCAAATGACCTCTGGGCTGTTGCCCGGATGCAAGTCTTCGCGGAAATCCGCCACCGGTTGCCGAAGCAGTTTGACTAAAATCCAGAGATACTCTTTCATTCCAATTGGATGAGATCAAACCCTATCAACGGACACATCGGTGCATGATCCGCTTTGCGGCCTTGCAGCCACAGGATGGTTGCGGGCCGGGTTGGCGAGTTCCCGCCCAATGCGGGGTATGCCGTGCGCATCGTCATTGTTCGCTTAACGCTTCGCGACTAGGAGGCAGCGTCATGATGAAGGCACACTCCTCCGATCTTGAAATCACCGCCGAACGCAAGGGCTGGATATCCAGACTTGATTCCGTCGCTCGCCGTCCCGGCCTCGTTGCCGCCGCGCTGGGGTTTGCTGCCCTGAATGCGGCCGCCGCCGTGACCGTTCTTGTCATGATGCCCGACGATCAGGGGCCGACTGCCGCACCCGCGACACCGGTTACGGTCAGCAAGCTGGCCCCGACCGGCAAGCCGACCCCGGCCGCAGAGCCCAGGCACGCCGCCCTGAGCGAGGTGGTCCACCGCCTGCCGCGCGCACAGACCTGGCATCCGCCGCACCAGCTGCCTAGCGGTCGCGATCATTCCGTGGCCCCCGACATTGCACGCAGCGCTCCCGTTGGCCTTGCCGCCCCGCGCGCAGACGGTCTGCCGACGCCGGGACTGGATAGCATGCCGCTGGCTCTAGCCTCTCTTCCGCGCGACGTCACGCCGGAACCGGACAAGGAAATTCTGAACTCTTCCCTGGTTCCGCAGATCGCGACATTGGGAGCGGTCCGCCCTCGCGCCCGTCCCGAACTGGATATTCCCGAGACACCGGAGACCATCCAGGTTGCGGTCTCACTGCGTCCGAAACTGCGTCCGGAGGGTCTGAAACTGCCTGCCCCCAGCATCGACCGCGCGCCTGAAGCTGCGGCGCCGACAGCCACGCTTGCCGCCCTGCCGCGCGCGATCGAGCGCCCGGTCTCCGGCGCCACCTGCAATTCCCGCCTGACCCGTGCCATGCCGAACCGTCGTGGTTCGGCCAAGGGCGGCGACGCGGTCATGGCCGGCCTGATGCGCACCAGCGGCACCGAGCGTGATCGCCGTGTCGCGCGTGAGATCCTTGCCGGCAACATGCCCTCGTTCCTTCAGGACCTTGTGCCTGTCCAAGTCTCGGGCCGCGCCCGCGACGGCTCGCCGATCCGGATCACCTTTTGCGCGACGCCCGATTACCTTGCCGTCGGCAGCGACCGGGATTTCGTGCGCGTGCCGATGGGCCTGCCCGCCGCGATGCAGATCGCCGCGCGCTTTGACATGATGCTGCCGACACGCCGCATGGTGGACCAGATCTATCGCGCCGCCGACACACGCGTGGCTCCGAAACCCATGACCCCGGGTCCGCAGATGTCCTCGACTGACTACCTCGTGCGCCACAACCGCACCGTCGAAGGGCAGTTGCGCGGTGCCTCGGTCGCCGGGCACCTGACCTCTGGCCACAAAAAGGACCTGGTGCTGACCAATCGGCTGAACAGCAACCGCGGCCGTGTGGCGATCTATGGCTGGCACCGGACGAACGGCAAGGCGATCCAACCGCTGAGCACCGTTCACGGCGCCACCTACGCCGACTATAGCCACGGCGTTCGCCTGATCAGCCAGACCGCCTACCTGAACGGGCGCCCCGTGCGCCTGGCCGACCTGATGGCCGACCCCGACTATGCGTCGCTGATCAGCGACGAAGGCCCGATCCGCGCCGCGCAGCTGCGGGTCGCTAGCGCCAACTGAAGGCACGAATAACCGCACATATCGCCAGACTGGCACGGTTGAGAGGGGGCCTTGCCCCCTCTTTGCTTTGCAGCCAATTCCCCCCGGAGGTATTTTCGGCCCAAAGAGGTACGGATCGTATACCTCCGGGTGACACTGGCGCGGCGTCAGGCTGACTACGATGGGCACATGAAAAATGCCGCCGGCCCTGGGCCCGGCGGCATTTCCCTTTCGCGTGGCACAAGACGCGTCTAGTTGACGTCCTTGAAGCAGCGGAACCCGAGGTGGTAGTTGTGATGGCTGCCCTTGGCCAGCACGCGCGAGCCATGCCAGTACGGGGCGCGCCAGCGGCTCCAATGGGTGTGGGCGCGGATGGTGTCCCAGATGAACCAGCTGCCCTTCATCTCGGTCACGCCCAGCTTGCGGCTGCCCCGGCTGGCCATCTGGTCGGCCGCCAGCGGCAGGTTCATGTGCTCGGCCGCGTTGCCGTCGATGTCATAGACACCGAGCGGGCTTTTGCAGTTCGGGAAACTGCCCGCCGGGTAGGTGTTGGAGCCGCAGCCGGTAAAACTGCCGCCGTTGCAGCTGCCGGACTTGAAGCTGCCGGTGGCGCAGACGCCGCTTTTCCAGGTCGGGCCGATGCTGTAGCGCGCGCTGGACTGGTACTTGCGGTTATGGGCTGCCCGCGCCGCCTGCACGCTCATCCCAAAGAAATAGTCCGGCGGGGTCAGCGCCCCGTGAGAGGCCCCTTCCCATTCATGGGCGTCGCCGATTCGCTTGCCCTCGGCCCAACACAGTTCGGCCGCCTCACGGGCGCGCACCCACGTCACGGGGTAGGCCAGGGGCACGTTCGGCCATTCGAACATGTCGGCGCAGACCTTGGCATCCTCGGGCTGTTGTGTCGCCGGGTCGTAGAGCGGCGCCATGTATTTCTCGCCGCAGATCTTCTCGAACCGTTTGTTGCGGTAGAACTCCAGCGCCGGGGCCGGCAAGCGCGCCTGGGCCTGTTCCGGGGTAAGCGGGTGCCGCGTCACCGCAGGATTGCCCTGCCCGATCCAGCGAGAGCCGGCAAAGATCTGGCGGATGCGTCCGATCTCGGCATTGGTGACGCCACGCGCCGCCTGCATTTGCCGGAACATCGCCTCGTTGTTCTGTTGCAGGGTCTGGGCAGCGCCTTCGGACGCCCCCATCACCCCCGCAAGCACGAGCCCGAGGGCCGCGCCGATCACGTTGCGCCTTGTCTTCATGTCGCTCACTTCCTCAGCAGGTAGATGAAGTCACGGTTGTCCGCGAAACCCACGAAACGCGGGATCGGCGTGCCGTCACGGCGGCGATCGTCGATTGAGGCCATGCCGCTGACCAGGTGATGCGGCACCACGGTGCCGTCCTCCTGGGTATAGACGGCGGCGTAGGTGTGTTCCTGCGAGTTCATGTCCAGAAGCATCGCGTAGTCACAGCCATAAGCCTGGAAGGTGCGCGCCATCGCCGACGGCGTTGCGGTCGAGAAATAGGCGTAGATCAGGAACTTGCGCCCGGCGGCGGTCTTCATGCAGGCACCGCCACGCAGGGTGCGCAGCTTGGCATCCGCATTGCCGGACCAGTTGCCACCCATCCAGCTGCGGACCTGGCTGCCCGGAACACCCTCGCCGGTGGCGGGATCAGGCTCGACCAGGGGCACGCCGTTCTGACGGGCAAAACGGATCCGCGGCAAGAGCTTGTTGTCTTCCTCGGTCCAGGCGCGCATGTCGATGGTGCCATCATCCAGCACCAGGATCGTCGCCAGGTCGGGCTGCAGCTTGGAGAAGATCACACCCTCGCTGATGAAGCCGTAGTGGTGGCCATAGTTGGTGTAAGCCTTCTCCGTCAGCCGCCATGCGCCGTGGCTGCGCTTGAACCCGGCGGCAAAGGTGCCCACGACACGGTCGGTCTTGGCCGGGGACAGCATGCCCGAGCGCACTAGCGGCGCCGAGTCGTCAATCCCGTCGGGGCCGGGAATGCGATAGTTGCGCCCTGCCCCGGAAGGCCGCGGCGACCAGCCCACGCGCGGGTGTTCCGTGCCCAGCTCATACCCCAGTTCGAACTGTTCTAGGTCGAAGGCGATCATGTAGACGTCGGCGCCGCGCTCCACACCGTCCAGCCCGTGGGTCTCGCCGGGCCGAGACAGGATCTCGCGCGAGATCATGCCGGGTTTCATCGCGCTGGCATAGACGCCGGGAATGTCCTTGATGGCGTACCAGCTGCCCGCCTCGACACGGCCGCCTTCGGCGCCCTCGAGGTCGAAATTGAAGCTGGCCCGGAAGACCGGCGCATTGTCCAGCCTGGCCTTGCCAAGCGCCTTGACCGTCTCGCCCGCATCGGCGCCCTCGACCACGGGGCCAGAGTTCATGAAAGCGTCCTCGTAGAAGGAGCCCTTGATCATGTTCACGATGCTTTCGCCGAAGACGACGTTGTCGCGCAGGAATTCCGCCACAGCCTCTCGGTTGGTGGAGTTGCCACGCACCTCGTTGCGCAGGAACACCCGTTCCTCGCAGATCGGCGCGAAGGGCAGTCCGCGATACTGGGCCTCGTCCAGTTCTGGGCTGCGGCCCGACCAAGGGGCACATCGGTATTCCGTGGCCTCGCCGGTGATCACCAGTTCAGGCTCGGCGCCGCCAGCCAGCGCCATGACCGAATGTTCCGGGTCGGCCAGTTCCAGGTGGAACCGGCGCGTGCTGGACCAGAAGCCCTCGGAACTGACGGTCAGGACATACCAGGAATTGATGCCCGGGTTCAGTGACACCAGTTCATAGCTGGTGCCGTCGGCGCCCTGGGCGGTCTGGGTGGTCCGGAAGGGTTGCAGTTCGAGAATGCTCTTGGTGCGGTCCTCGTTGTACTGCTGCATCTGAAGCGCGCGCGTCTGCGGATCCAGCACCCCGCCCGCCTCTGCAAATGCGGGCGCGGTCTGCAGGGAGGCGGCGGAAATGGCCGCCACCGCGATGGCGCTGATAAAGCTCTTGGGTCGCACGATTATCCTCTCGCGTTGTCCCGCGAAAGCGGCCTGCCGCCTTCAAAGGAAATGAACAATTTTCTCCGTACCCCGCCTGGCTGGACAATTATCCGGCAGCGCCGGGCGGACGCGGACAGTCAAAGTTACAAATGACAATTTTGCGTGTGCGAAAGCAACCCTCGCGGCACAGGTCTCGTGCATGTAATGCAGAGGCGCCACAGGGACAGTCGGACCGCGGGCAATCTTGCCGCGATGGGCGCATTGTAGGCCATTCGGAAACACCCGAACCGGGTCGGGGCCGTTGCGGCGCTTCACGGGGAATGGTGGGTGATGAGAGACTCGAACTCCCGACATCTTCGGTGTAAACGAAGCGCTCTACCAACTGAGCTAATCACCCGGCAGAAGGCGATTTAGCGAAGGAACGCTCAGGGCGCAAGTGGGTCTGGTGGCGCTTCGCGCTCTTCCTCTTCTCCCAGCCAGCGACGCGGGCCCCCGCCGTTGTCACCCAGGCGATCCTGCGCGTTGTAGAGCGGGCAGTTTTCCAACGACAGACAGCCGCAGCCCATGCAGTGATCCAACTGTCCCCGCAACCGCGCCAGAAGCTCCATCCGACGGTCGATCTCTTCGCGCCAGATCTCGGACACCCCCTGCCAGTCGGCCTTGCGTACCGTGCTGTCCGAGGGCACCTGCGCCAGCACCTCGCGCACCTGGGCGAGCGGAATGCCAAGGGTCTGGGCAATCCGGATCACCGCCACGCGGCGCAGTTCTCGGCGATCGTAGCGGCGGTGGTTGGCCTCCGTCCGCCAACTTTGGATCAACCCCTCGGACTCGTAGTAATGCAAGGTCGAAACCGCCACGCCGGCTCGGCGCGCCATTTCCCCGACGGTCAGATCGTTGCTGCGCACGCGGCGCGGGCCACTGTTTGCGGACATTCTTCTTGACCTCAAGTTTACTTGAGGAAGCAGCCTAGGGAAACAAACCGAATCTGCAAGGAGAACCGCAATGACCGCCCAGGCCCTCAGAGAAATCGACGCAAGGCGCCGGTCCCGCAGGCCCCCCACCCGCTGGCGCGACCGGATGGCCCGCCTTTTCCGCCGTGGCGCAGTACGCCGCAGACAGGCGCGTCTGCGCGCCGATCCGCGCCTGTTGCGGGATGTCGGCCTGCGCCCGGAGGATCTTGAGCAAGGAGGCCCGTCATGAGGGGTTTCCTTGCCCGCCTCACGGCCCCTGCCCCGCGGTGCGGACCACTTTGCCAACAAGTGCAGGAAGAACTGGCCGCGATGCGCCTGACCGACAACCTTCAAACCCTGTCCGACCGGCAGAAAGCCCGGTAAACGAAGGTGGCCCGAAAAGCAGGAAAGCGCGCCGTCCACGGCGCGCTTTCCAAGAAACCTGGTGGGTGATGAGAGATTTGAACTCCCGACATCTTCGATGTGAACGAAGCGACGGGCCGCCAAGCTATTGGCGTTCCGCCCAAGGCGCGCTTTTTATTCAGCATTTCCGCCAGCCAATCCAAGCGAGTCCCGGTTCAACAGGTTCAGTGAACCGGGGAGCGCTTCGTAAAAACCCACCCCCACGAAAAAGCGCCGGGGAAGACGAAAAGTTAGGAGGCCGACATGGCGAACTGCAACCACTGGGAAGGCGACACGGTGAGCGGCAATTGGCTGTGCGCGAAATGTTATGCCAAGTTGCCGGATAGACCTCGAAAGTATGGGGTCGAAAGGCTGGAACTGGCGAAGGTTTATGATGGAGACAATTGGTGGAACCCAGACGGCTCACGATACCCCACTCGCCAGACCGTCACCCTCGCGCCAATTTCAGAGGCGCAGGGTAATACGCTGGCTCAATTCATTGAGGCAATGGCGCTGCGGCTGATCGCTCGCACCAGAGGAGGCTTTCAGAAGCCAGATGCGATGGATTACGCCATCGAAATTCTGCGCACCTTCGGAGAGCCTTTCGGGTCCGATGACATGGATTGGACCAGCGCGGGGGCGTGGGAACTTGTAGACGAAGATATGCAATACTGGGACGCCGACGAAACCGCGTCCAATTAGCCCCCCACGAAAAAGCGCCGGAACTGACCCAGCCCGGCGCGAAAGGAGAGAGACATGAAAATCACCATAGAAAGGACGGACACCGGCCTGTTGCGCGCGACCTCGCAAGAGGCGGGTATTCACGTTGTCGGCCACACCATGCAACAGATCCGGCAGAACGCGGTCTGGCAGGCTCAGGAAATAGCGGCTGCGGCGTTCGATCTGGCCGCAGTGCAAGCGAAGGACGCACCCAATGACACCTGACGAAAAGATCGAACTGCACCACCAAATCCGACAGATCGAGAATTCCGTGACAGCCATGAACGGCCCATACATGGAGACCGGGCAGATCCTCAAGCAGCTTGAATGCCTGCGGGAGGCGTGGATTGATGATGAAATCGAAACCTGTTGCTATTGCGGGGCCCAGCACCTTCTCAGCCAAGACGAGATGACCATGAGCGAGGACGGCTGGGCCTGCCCACGCTGCGCCTATGGAGAAGAAGACACCCCCCAATGACGAATAGGATCTGAATATTTTCCCTCGATTTTGGAAACTAGCTCAACCCCGCCGGACAGCGGGGGAGAGTGATCAGGCCCGCCGCCGGATCATCTTAAAAAGAGCGATCGAACGCGGCCAATATCAGCCGGCTCCAGGACGGCATTCACGACAAACAGGGGGCGCCGCTCGGAAACCGTGACCGGCGCCTCGTAATCGGGCGGCTTGATGTTGAACGAGTTGCCCGCCTCGCCGTCGCAAAACTGGTGCAGCCGCTCATCGCAGGAGTGCGCGAGAACATGCGCGGTGCCAGCCGGGGCCAGAGTGCCAGACACAACGGTATCTAGGGCGCCGACAACAGAGCGGATGCGAAGCCGACCCATGTCGTTGAACACGCCGAAGCTGACCGTCTCAGACTGCAAGATCCATTCCGTTTCGCCCACCGGCAAGTCAAACTCACCAGCAACGACAATCGAATGGCGCGGGCCGATCTGGAACCCCGCCCCGCCGTCGTGCCCGTTGCCGCATAGGTCCGTAGGCCATTCCTTGATGAAAAAGCCGTCTGCCCCCTTCATGAGGCTTTGGGGGGTTGCGGGAGGCGTCTGACCTAGAGTTGAAAGTCTCATCATAGCTTTAGCCTTAAACTGAGAAGAGTATCCGCCCACCGTCCGACATTTTGGCCGTCCGGAACCTCAGCGCCGCCGATGGTCAGGCCGCCGATGGTCAAGCTGCCTGACCCAGAAACGCCTTTTGAGCCTGCGCCTTCAAGTTGCGCGGCGGCGATAGTGAGGGATGCTGACCCGGTGACGCCTTTTGAGCCTGCGCCTTCAAGTTGCGCGGCGGCGATAGTGAGGGATGCTGACCCGGTGACGCTTCGCGTTCCAGATCCGTCTATCTGTGCCGCACCGATCGCAAGAGCGCCGTCCCCAGTAACAGATCGTTCCCCTGTCGACTCGGCCGATGCTGGACCAATCGAGAGAGCGCCTGCTGCAGTGGCAATGCGCTCGCCCGTGGAGTCGATCTGCGTCCCGCCAGTGACGAAATCACCTACGCCTGGAACCGTGCGCGTGCCCGTGGCGTCAGCCTGTACGCCGCCAGCCGTGAGGGACGCAACGCCGCTATCGCCTGTCGCCCCAGACCCGTCGAGATGCGCCCCTCCGGCGGCAAGCGCGGCGCTGCCTGAAATGATGCGGGCCCCGCTGCCGTCGAGTTGCGCGCCTCCCACCGTCATGGCCCCGGAACCGCTGATTGAGCGTGCGCCCGTGGCGTCTAACTGCCCCCCTCCGGGGGAGAGCGCACCAGTCCCGGAAATACCTGAGTTGACAACCCCAGATCCGTCTAACTGTGCTGCACCTGGGGAGAGCGCGCCAGTCCCGGAAATCAATGTGCTTACGACGCCCGACCCGTCAAGCTGCGCGCTGCCAGCCGCAAGGGCGCCCGTGGCCGTCATGGTGCGATGTCCTGCCCCATCCAACTGCGCGCCGCCAAGGGCAAACGCGCCCGTGGCTGTCAATTCCCGCTCGGCGGTCGATGATAGCGCAATCCCGCCGGTTGTCAGCGCGCCATCATTGCCACCGCCTGCCGCCGGCTTGATCGCGACGGCGCAGAGATCCGCATAGGTGCTGTTTGCATCGAGCGTCCAGAGCCATGTGCCGGTCGCGCCCGCTGTGGCCTGCGTCATGTAGGCAGTCGCCTGTGCTGCGCGTGAAGTGGCCGTGTTTGGATTGAACGTGTTGTCGATCAGCGTCATGGGCGAACCGACAGTCACCGACCGCTGGCCGATGAAACTCACCCAACCGCCGACGACAAGGCAGTCGTCAACGGTCGTTGTCAGGCCGGTGTCCTCGAACGTGGTGGCCTGCCCGTCTCCTGGCCCACGCAGGTCGTCGAAGCTGATCTTGCTTTGAACGTCGATCGGGTCTGTCGTGTCCGCGCCCCGGATCAGGATACACTGTGCCGTGCCGCGCGAGGATGCGTCGAAGGAAAAGACGTAGGGACCCGCGCCGGCATCATCATACGGGCACCAGAACGCGTTCCAGCACAGAGACGAGTCATTCGCCGCGCTGTCGTATTCCGTCCAATCGACGGACGGCGCCGTGACAGGCTGGCCGGTCGTCGTACCCGGAGCGATAAGCACCAGCAACAGATCCCCGCTGGTGGCACCTGACGGCACCGATAGCGACAGGCTGGCGGTATTGCTGTTGGACTCGACCTCTGACGAGGCTTCAAAGGTAGGTGCTGCCATCAGGTCACCCGAATGCTGTAGGTCGCGCCGATCCCGCGATGAGATGCGGCGATGCGCAACCCGAGCGGCTCAAGTCGCTTGTTCGCATAGCAAATTTGCGCGGATATATTCCCGTGCGCGTGCAGCGGGCCTCCGTTGGGGTCATCCTCCCATACGCGGTTCGCGATTTGCTCGATTTGAAAATCCGGGTTTTCCCGGATCACGTCAAAGATGCGCCGCTGTGTTGGCGACAGGACGTCCCGCGCCGCCGCCACACGGTCAGCCTCGAAAGGCTGGCCGCAGGAAGGACAGCGCAGGTGCACGGCATCACGCATCCGTGGCGGGGACCGTAAGCGTCAGGGACGATACACTGACGGTATCAGTCGCGCCGATGCTGAGAGACGAAAGGTTAAGTTCCGCACCAGATGTGCCGCAGTCACCGCGAATGACTTCGGTGTTGTCGCGGTCTTGCAGCGTGAAATAGGAGGCAGTCCCGCCCGTCGCGCTGCTGTCATCCGAAATCGCAGCCGCAGTGCAGACACCGGAGGCCGCGTTTCCAAATGCCGGGTTGGTCAGGGCGAGTGTCGCCACCTCGGAATCCCCGGATGTGTAGATCACAAGGTCACCGTTCGCATCGGTCGTACCGGCGTCCACAAGATCCGCGATGGCATTGCAGGCCGCGTTACGCGCGGCAGTCGTTAGGGTTGTCGTCATTTGATCACCTCGTTTTCGATGACGATTGAGTTTCCACGCGCCACGTCGCCGCGCTTGTCCAGCCGCCACACGTTGCCCGTGTGAACGTCGAACACCTGGGAGACAGCCCGCAACGCCTCGTCAGCGCGGTACTGCCCCGGCTCTGTCTTTGTGATCGGCTTGAAGCCGTCAGCATCGCGCGCCCAGCAATCGGCGTGCTGGCCTGTGTCGGCACGTTCCTGTGCCGACATCATCATCATGTGCATCGGGTGTAGGTCGGACGTGTTGTCGATTTTCGGCTTGCCGGTCTTGCCGCACCTGACGAGGCCATATCCGACCCGCTGTGCGTATTCCCGAACCTTGCCCTCATTTTTTGCCGTGGTCATGTCAATCTCCTGCCCTATGGCATTCACGGCTCTGCTCAGCCGCCGTCAGGATGCAGTCGATGGCCGCAATCCGACCATTGGCCGTCCCCAGCGCAGTCCTAGCCTCGACGTACCCAGTCGCCAGGTCGTTGACCGTGACCGGCGTGCGCTGCGGGACCGGCACGGGCTGGCGCAACGACCCGGGAACGTGCGGCTGCACGACGACCAGCTCAGTCTGTCCGCAGGCCGTCAAGAACAGCGCGGATATGATCAGGTAGCGGCGCATCAGGCCCTCCGTTGATTTCCTCGATGGCATCGGCAAGCTGGCGGGACCGGTCCCGCTCAAGTTCAAGCTGGACGCGGGCCACCCCCTCGGCAACACGCGCTTGGGCGATCTGGCGGGCATACAGCGCGGCCTCGGCCTCTGCGGCGTCCTTGTCCTGCCATGCGTCCCAGAGAAACCACAGGGCCGCGCACAAGGCGATTGCGAGGGCGATGGCAACGCGGGTCACTTGCGCGACCTCCGCATCCACAACCCGACAGCCTCGCGCAGGCCATAGGCAGCGAACAACGCCAGCACCGCCAGCAGGCTGACCTCTGTCGTCGCCAGCCAGTCGAGCGCCTGCGCCCAGATCGTGTTTGTGGACTGGTCCATTACCGCACCCCCACCATGCAAAGCGCTTTCTCGTCAGCTCGCCGGTTGACCAGCCCACGGATCACGCGCTGACCCGCTTTATTCCACCAAGTCATTGCCTCGCAGGCGCCCGACACATCACCCACATTCAGCCGCCGCGTGGCGGTGCTGCGCCCGGCCCCGGCAATCCCGACGTTGTAGGCAAAGGACGTGAACGCCCCGTCGCGCTCGGGCGTCAGGCGATGGTTCAGCGTGACCGGCGTCAGGTAGTCGTGCCAGCCCGCCCGGTATTCCAGCAGCCGCCGTTCCAGCCTGGCCGCGCATTGCTCGGGCGTGTAGCTGTCGTTCGGGCCGACGTTCCGCGTCTCGCCGTAGCAGACCGTCCAGACGTCCGGCTCTGCGATGGTGTCGAGATAGGCGTGTGTCCGCAGGCCCTCCCATTTCGCGACCAGGGGGACGGCCACAGCCGCCCATTCCTCGACGTTCGGCGGCGCCCCGTCCGTGACAGCGATGCCCTCCGGTTCGCCCTCGGGGATCTTGCCCATGCCCATCGTCAGGAACATGACCAGAGCGGCAAGGGCGATTGCCCCCAGCGGCGTCAGCGGCCCGGTGCCGTCCTCGTCTTGCTGGTCGATGAGGCGCCCCACGACGGTATATCCCGCCGCCGCCAGCGCCAGCAGCCACCAGATGCGCGGTGACGTGTCGATGCCAGCGAGCGCGTAGATCGCTTCGGGCAGAGCCAGGAACGTAAGTGTCAGGTAACTGCCCCACATCGAATGCGAACGGCGCAGAACAAACTGCCAATCTGGGACTAGCTTCATCGTCTTTTCCTTTCGGGAAATTGCAGCGCCGCCGGCACAAGGGGCCCCCGCCGGAACAGCGGCCAGAGGACATGCAGGACAATGAGGCGCGTCACCGGCCATCCCTCAGATAGCGCAGGATCTCCGACACGGTTTCCTCAGTTCGGCGCGCGGATTGCTCGATATTCGTCAAGCGCTGGTCCAGCCGCGCATTGTTCGACCTGATGGCAGTAATGTCCGAAGTGTTCTTGCGTATATCGAGCCGGTCCTCATCCTGACGCGCCGCCAGTGTCTGCACGCCCTGCTTGGCTGACGTGACCTGCATCCCGACCCAGATACCGCCGCTCAGTACCCCGACAAGGACGGTCCATGCCAGGGACTTGTTGAGCGTGATGCCCCGGTCGCTGTTTTCGATCATCGGCTTGTTCATCCCTCTGCCCTCACAGCACCGCGCACCACGGCTTCGTCGCACCGTAGCCGGCACCCGACTTGATGCGCATGAACGTCAGGATCGTCTGTGCGTTGGCCGTGGTATCCACGGTCTTGCCCTGTAGGTCGTAGGCACTGTTGAACGTCACCGAATGGCCGCCCGTCCCGTCCATCAGGACGGCAATGGTGATCATCTGGCCATAGCTGGGATCGTCGGCGCCAAGGTTCGCGTTGCTCGGCTGCTCGATGGTGATGTTGCCGTCGACCGAGTATTGGAAGAAACACCCATCATCGAGATCCGGCGTGACCGTCCCGCTGGCACCCTCGGTCAGCACAAGAGGCGTCACCAGCGTATCAATCTCGACCCGGCCATGCTCAACCCTGTCCCGCGCGCTCTTGCTGTGGACCCGGCGACGATAGTCCGACGCCCCGCCACTGTACGACAGGCCGTAGAACTCCGGGGAGGTCGTATCGCCGGTGGGAAACGACAGCGCCCCCGCGCCGTTGTAGTGATGGAAGCGCGAACCGCGCGCGCTGTTGCGCACCTGCGCCCCGTTGGGCAGGAAATGAATATCGCTGTCCGTCAGGTTGTAGGCGTCGATGCTATTGGACAGCACACCGGAGCCGGTCGCCAGAAAATTCATGTCGATCCGCGACTTGGTGATGGTCGAGTTGTCCTCGCCATAGATCGGCGCTGACGAACGGCCCGTCAGAACCAGAGCCTCCACCGAGGCGCCATCCCCCACGCGGATGAAATAGTCGCCGGACCCTTCCACGCGCAAATCGCTCATGGTCAGGTTCGAGCAGTTATCCGAGAAATGCACGGCGGCCTCGCCGTTCTGAAAGTTGAAGTAGGGTGCGATGAACTGCGAGTTGTCGATGCCGGAGCAGCGGACGTAGTGCGTGCCGCTCGGCACGGACGAGCCGTTGAAGGCGCAGCCGATGAACATGTGCCGCGTGTTGCCACCAACAAAAGTGTGCGACGAAAGGTCGATGTATTCGGAGTTGACCGTGGTTTCGATCTGCTCGGTCAGCTCAAGCCCCGAGGCGCCAGTCTTGTAGGTCTCGAAATCGACGTTGATCCACTTGTTCACCTCCGACGACGCGCATTGCACGCCGGTCTCTTCGGCATAACCTCGAAACGTCATACGTTCGAACACATGCCCGCCCGCGTAGCCGTTGGTCGTGTTCCGGGCCAGGAGCAACATGCAGGACGGGTTGTGCGCCCCGTCCGAGTAGTTGGCGAAGCTGATGTTGCGGAAGGTCATGCGCGGCTTGCCGGTCATGTCCCAGGTCGGCGCCCCCGCCGTCTCGCACTTGATGATCGAGTTGATCTGGTCGGACCCCTCGATCACGAAACCGTAGTAGCCCGAGGCAATCCCCGCAGCCGATCCCGCATAGGTGCAGTCGATCGACGTCACGACGCGGAAGGCCCCCTTGGGAAAGTAGATGGTGACGCCCGGTGTCGCCTTGCCCAGGTCGACCGCCGCCTGGATCGCCGCGCTGTCGTCCGTGGTGCCATCGCCCTTGGCGCCAAACGCCTTGACGTTGTAGCGCCCCGATGCGCTTGGAAGGACGTAGAGTTTGACGCCACCCGCCGTGGTCAGGTGGTGATCCGAAGCGCCAGAATCCGCCACCTCGTAAGTGTAGACTGGGCCTTTTGTTTGAAGTGTCTCGCCGGCGGTCAGGTGGGAATACCCTCTTACGTCGCTTTGAAGCGACGACACAGATTCAAAAACCTTGGTCCTCGAAACTGCTTGGCCTGAAATGCCTGTCAGGTCACGAACCAGATCGCCATCAGATGTGTAGGTCGCCGCCGCCACGATGTCATAGGCCTGTCCCGTCTCTTCAACGAAGGCGTTCCCCCCAACCCAGATGCGGGCCGATGCCACCATTTGAGCCGCTGTCTTAAAGCTGACGAACTGCGCAGAGGTCCAAGTCCTCGCGTCTCCGGTGGTCAGGTCTGTGCCGCTGACATCGTACTGATAGACCACGCCATCAACGATGATCGCCGGCGCGCCTAAGCTATCACCGCGGCCGGCCTTATCCCGCGTCGAAAACACCGTACCGGCTTCAACCATCTTGAGCCCGCCGGCGCCTTCCGCGCCTGCGACCGTGATTTCGTCGTAGCTGCCTGACGTGGTGCCCTCTGCCATGACCTTGAAGAGCAGAGATCCCGCGCGAATGATGTCGCCTGTCGACGCTTCATCATACCCGATCCCGCTGGCGATCATGGCCGCCTTTGAATCATAGGTCTTTTTGGCCGTGGCCAGTAGATCGTCAGCGACACTTTGAATCGTATCGATGATGTCAGACCACATGGCATCGAAATGCGCTCTCTTGGCCTGATCGGCGGCGCTGTAGGTGTCCGTGAAGGTGAAAAGCGCGGATGCCGTTTTGGTGGAGCTATTCCAAGGCATATTTGACCCCAATTTTTCTCGCGGCATCGCCGCCTTGCGAGCAAACATGAGGGGATAGGAACCGCCTGTGCGGCGAAACGCGGGAGCCGAAGCCCCCGCGCTCATTCAGTCTGGATCAACCAGGTCAGCCGGAATACTGGGTCGCGCCCTTGTAGGCGGTGTTGCGCACGGCGATACCGGCCTTGAACACCTTGGAACCATCGCACGCGCTGTTCGGGTCATAGGTGCCGCGCACGTCCCCGGTCGTCGCGGACGGCGTGGTCTGGACGCCGGCAACAAAGGTTCCCGCCGTTGCGGCCGCCCCATTTTCCTTCTCATAGACGACATCGCCAGCCTCGGCCATGAACACCGGCAAGCCCAGCACGTCGCCGAAACCGACCGAGATACCGTTGGTGGCAATCGCCCCATCGGATTCCACGGCGGTGACTGTCTTGAACGCCTTCTTGCCGCCGACCGTGTTGTTGTTGGGGCCGGTGATGTCCTCGACAACGGTTGCCCCGTACTCATCGGTGCCGGTCACGGTGATAGTCAGCCCGGAATGGTCAGTGGTCGCCGTGGTCAGGGTGATGTTGCGGGGGACATCAAGCGTTGCGACGCCGGACGCCGCCTGCGCGCCGTCGATCGGGATCGCGCCCGCCGCGCCCAGCAGTTCGACCGTGCAGACACCATCCACATCGGCAGTGATCGGCGCGCCCAAGTCGATTTCCACGACCTCCATCGCGTTCATCTTGGTCGCGCTGGCAAGATCGGTGCCGCCGTCGACCACGCGGGCGTCGGCCTCGGCCCGGTCCAGCATCAGGGTCACCGTCTCGCCGGCGGGGCCGGTGACGTTGGTGTTCATGGTGACGGTGATGTTCGAGGCGCCGAAAGTCAGCGAGAACTCGTTGTATTCCGCCTTGAGCTGCCGGAAGGACTGGCCCAACAGGATATGCTCGGTCCCACCCTGGTAGTCTGCAGCCTCGCGGCCGGTCGGATAGGAAACGGTAAAGGAGCCGCCGGAATTGCCGGAGGTGAGAGTTTCCTGCACCTCGTCCCACTTCGATCGTGTCATGGTGTGTCCTTTCGATTGGCGTGAAAATTCAGACGCGGAAAGGGTGTCCCGCCCGGCCCGGGCTGTGCGGCGGGAAGTTGCATTGCAAATTGCAATATTGCAGAATGAATGAATGAAAGCGATGAGCGGACAGGAGCTGCGAGTGCAGGCCCGCCTATGGTGGGGTGACAAGGGATGGCAGGCCAAACTGTCCGCCCGGATGCGTGTCGCGCCGTCGACCGTGTGGCGATGGACACAGGCCCGAGAAGTGCCGGGGCCGGTCGAGGCCGCCGTGCGCGCCTGGCAGGAACACGGCCCGCCTACATGTCCGGCGGAACGAACTCGTCGGCGATGATCTGAAACTTGACGCCGAAGACCGGGAACAGCAGTTTCCCCTGTGGGCGCGGTTCCCTCCACTGGACCCATTGGCGCTTAGGGGTCTTCCCCTTTGAGTCCCAGGCGACGGCCCCCCCCACTTATCCAAGCGGTGTTTTGCAGACACGAACAAGGGCGGTCGCCCGCCCATGCTACCTCAGCGCCCTAGTAGGGGTTTATTCAGTGCCGGTTTCCCGCAGACATTTGGCTTGCGGCTATAGCTAAGCCCAACTTGGTGATCTTGGCTTGTGTAGTCTTCACTCGCCGACCATCCGGGTAGATCAAAATCACGGGCTCATTGACCATCAATCCGGCGTCTACGGCATCAGGCGATGCGACAAGATCGAACTTGTCGCCATCTTCGGACACCCCGAATTCATTGACTTTGATTTCTCTCATGCTGCACCATCCTTAGGAAGGACTTTCGCCAATTTCGCCAGTCCTTTCGGCGTGATGACCAGCGTGACTTCAACTTTCGGCTCCCCAGTCTTGGGATCATCGAAGTGGCGCAGCCTGTGATCCAGATAGCCAGCGTTCCGCTTCTCGACGTATGCCTGCAGAGGCCCCTTTCCGTTCTGCCGAAAGGCCCAGCGGTTCAGTTCCATCCATCGTGTCAACTTGCGCTCTGGGTAGTTGAGGACCTTGGAAGCAGGACGGACGGTCAGGTTGCCTTCCGCCACGTCGAGACGGTCGAATGCTTCCGCCTTGGGTGACATTTCGTTCACCTTGGCTTCCGCGACCTGGGTCCTCTGTGCGTAGGTGGTCAGCAACGGAACGAGGACAGCTGGATCTGACAGATCGGCCAGCGGCGCGGCCTGCGCCTGACCTTCCAACTCTTCGAGCCTTTTGACCACCTTGTAGCGCAGATCGGCGCGATAGCCGGTGATCAGCGTGACCGTCAGGTCTTTCGGGAGGCGGTACTCCTTGAGGCTGCGGCCCGTACTGTCCGTGTAGCTTGACAGGAAGTTGCTCGGCCCAAAGTTGGGCTCAGTGATTTGCCCCAGCATGGTCTCGATGTCGCGCAGCACGTGTTTGTGCTGCTTCTCGCACAGCTCCGCAATCTCACGGCTGCTCATGGTCAACGCCGGGGCGCCGATGATTGACGGGACGCTCGCCGCGCCGGGGTTTATGTCCTGACGTTCCATCAAACCAGCCCTCCCATCGCTTCCTCAAGGATCGCATCGAGCCGTTGGGCGCGGACGACGATGTATTTGCCGCCGGTCCCGAGGTGGTCGGGCGATGCGTCCCGAAGCTGCTGCAACTCCACGATCAACTTTTTCCACCATTCCGGCAGGTCAGGCTCGGGGGGGTCGGTGATTGGCATCTGGTATGCCAGGGCAGGAGAGACCACCGCAGCCGCCAAACAGGTCAATGTGGCGCGTCGAGAAAACGATTTTCCATCGCTAGGCTGGATTTTGGTTGTCAGTTCAGATATCTTCATTTTCGAAGTTCCCTTCATACGCGTTGGGTTTTCATCAAAGCCGTCGGGATGGCCGTCCCGGCGGCTTTACTTTTCTGCGGTTGCCTCTTCTTCCCGCATGGCATTCCTCAGAACAACAACGATCTGTGCGGTTTGGCTGCGCACGTTTCGCGCCGCCTCGCTTTTGACCCATGCCTTCACGTCTTCTGGAATGCGGATCCTCATTTCAGGATCTCCTCGTGCCATCTCTTTCCTTCCGGTGTGTCATTGGTGTGGCATGTCGATGTGTGTCATATGTGTGGCATTGCCGTCAAGCTACTTGTGGGGCATTCGTGCGTCATGGCACGAGAAGACCTCCATTTCCGACTCAGAATACCTGAAGACCTTAAGGCTCGCGTCGAAGCTGCGGCGAGGGGCAACCACCGCAGCATGACTGCGGAAATTGTTGCAACGCTTGAAGAAAAGTACCCTGCCCCAATGGAAGACATGGAGCTTTCTACTCTAGCCTCGTGGATAGAGTACGTCCGTGCAGGCGGTCCATCCAGCGAACTTGATGAAAGACTATCTCAGGTCAACGCAAAACTCGCCAAGCACCCAGCTACGAAACACCTGCTCTTGGGTATTTTGGTGACAGGTGATGGCGATGACATGAAGTCGGAAGTCATTTTGAAAGGCGACCTGCCAATCGAAATGAAGAAAACAATACCCACTGGCACCAGGATTGGCCAAGGCGGAAAGATCGAGTTTGATGACGGCACCCCCTTTCCCACTGACGACGATTGACAAATACCAAGGCCCCAAAACCACATGACAAACATCCGTGATCTTCCAAAGGACCCACACGACGCGTTTCAGCAGGTTCTTGAAAACCTTCTGAGCGTTGCTCGCGCAACTCCAAAAAATAACGCCATAAACGCGATCCAGAAAACTGCATGCATCGCGGATGTTCGCATTCTGCAGACCACAAGCCGCAGATTGGTGAATTCAGGGGATTATTCCGAACCGCTTGAAAACGTACTGCAGTGCCTGAACGGATCGAACTACAATTCTCTGGTCAACCTCCTGAGCATTGTCGAGAAACTATTCCTCGCGAACTCCCTTAATGATCACTTCATCGACGCTGATGACGACGAGCGTTTCAACGGGGTCGACTGGGTTGAAGAAGATCGCCGGTCTGTGCTCGGAAATCTCCAGGAGGCTCGCCAGATGGTTTCCTTTGGAGCAAGTTTTGAAGACGATCACAAACGGCGAGTCCTGTACTGGATTACCAAAGCCGAGAGTGAAGTGTTGAAGCCCAAAGGGAGGTTCGCAACGATCTTGGCCTCGGTCTCGGAAATCGGCGACGCGGCGAAGAAACTTGGAAAAGACGGCGAACCACTTGCGGCACTGGTGCAGAAGGTGCGCACCAAGACAGTGCGCAATGTCGTCGAACATCGTCAGCTTGAGGCTCCCTCCAAGCCAAAACAACTGGAAGCTCCAAATCCGTCAAAAGATCAATGAAGCCTAGCTTCATGCGCTTACCGATCACTGGTCAAACACCCACTTGAGGATTGTGAATTGAGAGTGTTTTTCCCGCCTATATTGGCTGCCATACTATCTATCGCGCTCTTTGCTCTGGCAGATATCTACCAGAATGGCTGGCTTCCTGGGGAAGCTTCCGGCGATGATTTATACACTCTCATTTTCCGGTCCGCTGGCGCATCTTTTGTTGCGATGCTCCCTGCTGCGATGATTTCTGGAGTTCGCAAATTGCTCGACCGGCACACAAGCTTTTGGGTCTCATGGTCTATCCTTACCGTAATTTTCACAATTGCGATCATCGCCTACATCGCGGTCTAGGCACCAGGAAAAAACGTTCGTTCCCACACTTGGAATTTGAAGATGATCAAGACCATTCTCTACGAAACTGCCATCATGTTTGCATGGAGTTTCCCTGGCGGGCTCTGGATCGTGATGTTTGCGAAATTCGCTCTACGTAGATCTGTCAGTTTTCCTCAGGGGTTCTGGGCCTTCTTTTACGGGTCAATATTTGGCTATGTCGGCATTTTGATCAACGACTTCTTGGTGGGTCTTACCATGTCGGAAAGACTGGGGGATATAGCACGTCTGGTTCGGTTCCTACCGGGGTTTCTGTTCTCAGTTCTCGCCGTTCACATCGTCCTCGAAGACAGGGAGGGAAAGCCATTCAGCTTTCTCAGCTCAGCAGCGATCATTGGCAGCTTGATGGTGGTGCTTGCCCTACTTTCGTTCACGCTGAGCTATCTGGCGCTGGCGTAGGTCCGGCGCGTCAGTCGAGGCCGGACCGCGTTCCGATTTTCGTGACCAGATCCTCGATTTCCGCACGCGCCCGGCGCTGGCGGTCCTCGATTTGTAGACGGATCGGCCGGATGAGCTTCCGTTTCTCTGCACTGGACAGGGTATCGTCCCGCACGATGGTAAGGATGCCACCACGGAGGGCTTTCAGATCGTCGTCGGCCCTTTCAATGACCTTGGGCAGCGATCCTTTCCACGAGAAATCTCCGGTCTTCGGAGAGACCGAAGCGTTCAGCTCGCGGAGATACCGTTCAAAGGCTTCCTTGGCCTCAAGGTTGTCCGGGTTCGCGCCCAGGTCTTTCTTCGCCTGCCGCAGGCGGTTCTGATTGTGCTTGATCGCCTCGCGGTAGGAGTAATAGCGGTCATTCTCAGCATAGTGGTTCGTTCTGCCGCTAAAGGTACGAACAATCGGGATCCGGCCATGTGTAGGCGGGTTACCAGCCGCAACATCCTGCGCGGCTTCATACCCGCGGGATACAAACCGACCGAGCCCACCGCTGATGTAGTCGACCAGGTATTCAATGTCGTCAGGGTAAACGTCAGCGAATCCGGGCTCGTAGGAAGTTCCTCCCGTGGCGTGGTTCAAAACCTGTGAGACGCTTGGGTAGACCGGATTGATCGAGGATTCGAAGTATTGGGACGCCTTCGGCAGACCTTCCTCATGGGCGTAGACGCTCGGCCTGATCGGCCCGCCGAAGAAGTTTCGGTTCAAGGCCAGGTCGACAAAGGGATCTAGCACAGTAGGCGCGATCATGTTGCCTGGGCTGGTATCACCAAGCGGGTTGCTGTTCATCATCCAGGACTTTGAGATTTCGTTCGCAGCGTCCGGATGGTCCGTTTGACCCGACTGAACCTCTGCCAGCTTGGCCCCCATCGTCAGGATCGGGCGAAGGTTGTGCGGCACGCGGAAGCTCAGGTACGTCAGGCGCTTCCTCATTATCGGTTCGCCGTCGTCACCAATAATCCCGGTGTCCTCCTCGACAATTCCTGTCGGGATCACAATCGAGCGCCCCCGCTCGAACTCGGGAATATCCAGATAGAGCGACCGCTTTTCGGGATCATCTTCGTCTTCGAAGGCGTGAATGAAGAACGCCGTGAGCGCGTAGTTGGAGGCCATCAACCCGCCCATGACAGCCCAGTTTCTGGGTCGCTTGGAGAACCGGATGAACTTTTCGACACCTTGGACAGCCGGATTGAAGAATGCGTAGAGGGCCGCTAGCCCATTGGTTGCCCGGCCTTTTCGATAGTAGTTGCCGGACGCATCGAGCGCCAGCGCAGCGGCCCGCTCGCGCGACAGGCCATTTTCCCGCGCTGCGACGTACATCGCTAGTCGGCCGGCGGCCTCCACAGGCTGGTTGACCTTCTCAATGACTTGAAGCGTGCTTTCGATCGCTTCCCAGGGGCGAACTTGCCACATCCGACGCTGGCTCTTGTCGATGGCACGGTTGACGTCGCGTGTGATCTCATCGAGGTCGCGGAACGCCATGAAGTTGATCTTGCCGCCAGAGAGTTTCCATTCCTCGCGGTATTTCCGCATCTTCGAAAGGGTTTCCGGGTCCACCGCATCGCCGTTGAGACGGCTTAGGCGCTCCCCTTTCTCTTTGGTCGCCAGGCGGCCAAGAGCGCTATCACCGAACTCCTCCCGGATTCCCTGCCACAACGCAGCTGGATAGTAGCTCTTGTAGGCTGCGAAAATCTTCTTGGCGTCCGCATCCTTCACGTTGAACGCAGTCCAAAGCCCCTCGAAGTAGTCGGACATGGCGTTCGGGAAAACGAAATCAGGGTTGGCACCAGTTTGGAGACGGGAAAAGGCCCGCGTGAGCCTCCTCAGTTGCATGAGCACCTTTGCCAAGATGCCGACATTGCGGTCTTCCAGGTTCTTTACCGCTGCCGCCATGAGCGGATCGTGGATCAGAATGTGTCGTGTCTCGCCGTCAACCTTGACCGCAAGGACGTTGTCTTCGCGAGCCGCGCCGAAGTCGACGATCTCCTTTACCATGCCGGTTTGAGGGTCCAGCACGCGGCGCATGGGAAGCTTGTGCATGACTTCCCAAAGATCGGGATGGGGGAACCTCTGGACGAGGCGCATCAACGTCCGGCCGGCACGGTTCTTCTCAGCTCTGACGATCCCGTTCTGACGCATGGCAAGCGCCTGAACTACCGGGTTGTCCGACAGGGACTTTCGACCCAGCGCATTTTGCCCTTCCTTCCCGCGAATATCGAAGCCGGAGCCCGTGCCCATTTGGCCACCCTCTTCGCGTTCCGCAAACCCGCGCAGCGGGACATAATGCTCGAACATACTGGTGTACGAGAGGTACTCCTCCTCGGTGATGAGCCCTGCGGCACGCCGAAGCTTCAGGTCGCGCTCGAGGACCTTCTCGATCAGCTTGGCCAGCCTCTTGAGCGTGGGCGTCATCCCCTTGTCTTCGAACTCGGAAAGGTACTGAGCAGCCATCTCATCGGTCATGCCAGACCCGTTGCCCTTGCCGAAATGATCCGGATCGCGCTTCGCCATAAGGGCGTTGCGCTCTGGTGCGTGCCTGGCGATCAGGAAGAGACCAAGATCATCAAGAGACACCTTGGACCGGGAAATCGCTTCGTGGATCGGCTCGATTTCATCGCGCATCAGGCGTTCGAGACGGTCGGCCAAGCGTCCGCTGAACAGGGTTTCCTTCAGCGAGAAGGACTGGTTCTCTGGTATCTTCTGCCCCGTAGCCCGTTCGATTGCCGTCTCTGCGGCGCGGAACATGATGAAACGATCCTGCATCAACTCCTGAAACCAATCCATCTTGGACCTCTGCGGCGCTCCAAACAATGGTTTGAACACCTCCTGCGTCGGGACGCCGGGGTGACCGTATTGCGCAGAAAGCGCAGCATGTCTGGCGATGGTATCCTTGGAGAACCCCTCACCTGCCTTCGCAGGCGCATCAGCCCCTGTCTTTGGCGCCTTCGGCTCCGGCGGCAGGAACTTTGGGAGCCGCATCTCCTTGGGTTTCGAGTCTGCGCCGGACTTGAAAACGTCGCGTGAAGTTAGTATCCTCCTCCTACGCGGCGGGGCAAGATCAGCCTTGCGCTGGACAGAAGCGGAATCAGACCGTGGACGGTTCGCACTGTCCCCCGCGTACTTCCCATCTCGATCATAGACCAAGCGCCCGGCGTTCACCTCGCGCTTGAACCACTCTGGATCATCCTTGACGTAGACACTGGTGATTTCGCTCGCAGACTTGCCATTTTGGTCTGTCCCATCACGCTTGATGGCAACCACGAGGGGAAGACCGCCGGGTACGAATACAGGAATGCTTACGATACTGTCGGCCCTGGTCGCTGACTGAAGGATAAATTCCGGGTGCCGGATTGCCTCTGCAACCTGCGCAAGGACGCCATAGGTGACGTTTGGGTGGTCTTTGATCACCGCGCGAACCCGTGCGGCCTTCATGACAATCGGCTGTCTCGGGGGAAGGAAATTCGCCAACACCGGGCCGGGCGCCCCGAGCCTCGCGACATCTGTCTTGGCCGCCTTGCCGCTACGGATCCTTTCCAGACCTTTACGCCAGTGCTTGACCTCTTCATCGGGACGCATCTCTGATCGCTTCAGCGAGGCCGCGATGCCGGTATTGCCTGCGTCCCTCGCTCCGATCTGACCAGCCAGGACTTTGCCGAAAACGTCTTCAGCGCTTTGCCCAGTGAAGACGCTTCGGATTGCACGCAGCACCCGATGGATCTTGTTGAAGGCCGTGGCCAGAAGGGAGCTTTTGGGCGCTCGGCGTGACGTAGCCCGCTCTGCGAACTCCTCCGCGATTGCCTCCTCGATCTGTTCGGATCGTGTCAGATCGGGATAGCGCGCCTCGATGTCGTGCTTCTCGATCCAATTCTGCTCTCCACCGGGGGCCTTGACCGTCGCGGCTCTACTCAGCGCCGTCCATTCGCGAGGCGTGAAGAGGTTCATCATCACCATCGCATGGATGGACTCGTGGTAGAGCGTGGCCTCGGGGTCCAGCGCCTGCGAAATCAGGATGTCGATCTGGCCCGGGCCGCGCGCGTAGGTCATACCCTGGCGCCCGGTCGCGCCAACCTCCACGTTCAGCGTTACCCGCTTGAGGTTCATGGCGTCCAGCTTGGCGCGCAACTTCGGCAGCATGGCCGACGCCGCGTCGAAATCCATCGCCGTGCCGCCGGGGATCGGGGGGCGTTGCTCCTTGAGCGTAATCCTCACCTCGGAGTCGTCATAGATAACGTAGTTGTAGGTGCCCTCGCCGCCGGCGCGGGATCCAGCATCAAGGAAGCGGTGCCCAGGAATACCCTCGTTGCGAAGGAACAACGAAGCCACCTCATCATCGCGGCCACGTTCGTAGGCGTCCCGCATGCCCGGGCCGTTGGTGTCGAGATAGTCGTTTTCAGAGAGACGCTTGAGAACCTGGTAGAACTCGCGGCCCGTCAATCCCTCGAAATCATCGTTCACATGGGGGTCGAGGTAATCCATGATCGCCTCATCGCCCCGCAAGTACTCGACCACGCCACCTTTCCCCAACAGGGCTTCGCGCACCTTCTCGGGCTGTTCGGCAAGCGTCACGTCCCACGCCATGAGGTCCGTAGCGTCGGGAACTTCGACAGAGTAGATCCGCCCTTCGCCCCGTTGACTGTCTGATTGCTGGCGCAGGCCCTGATTTCGATAGTGCTCAGCGATCTCTCGGCGCTGGGTGAAGTAAAGACCCCACCCGAACGCCTGGGCGCCCTCTCCGGTGCCAATACGCCCTGTATCGAAGCGATCGAAATCGAAGATGCTGCCGTGGTATGCGGGATCTTCAAAACTAACATCTGACGACGGATCAGCGGCTTCGATAGATGCCGGGAATACCTTTGTCTCGCCATCCTCGATGTCTTCAATGGGAAGAACGGTTCTATCCCCGTTCCCTTCGACCAACTCCACGCCTTCGACCGTGATCCGGCCGATTTCCCCAGCTACGAGCGGTCCGCCTGACATGCTGACTTCGACAGACTGGCCCTGTTTGATCTGGTCCGCCGGGATTGGGTCAAGGTCTGGATCTGGACGAATGGACGGGGATGCCACACGTCCGCCGGGTGCTGCATCTTGGTCTCCTTGCCAGGCGATTGTACCAGCGTCGACCTCATCAAGGAAGCGCTCGAAATAAGGGCGCAGCGCGCGCACCTCGTCCGCCGTCAGCCCCTCGTCCAGCATCGGGCCGATCATTTCCCCGAAGACTTCGACGCGCGGGCGGCCTTTGGGGTCGGTCTCGATGGATTCCGAGAAGATCGGCGAAAGCTGCTCGTAGACAGGATCAGGACCAGTGTCGTCGGCCAGCCCGCCGCCCTTGAGGATGTTCTTGATGTCCTTGGTGCGCGCGGCGGCAGACCGCTTGGAAGCCTTTGACTTCTCGCTACTTTCCTTTTTGATGGCCTTTTGATCCGGCGTTGCGGGTTTTGAAGTCCCGCTATCCTTCTTGGCCGCCGGGCCCTTGCCCCGCTTCTCTAGCTGGGCTGCGAGCGCGGCTTCGAAATCGTCTCCGGATTCGCGTCCGCCTCCATCTCCGCGATCTGCTTCTGGGCGGCCAGGACTTCCGTCTCGTACATCTCCCGGAACACGCCCGGTTCCACTGACCTGGCCCCCTTTCGCGCGGTTTCCAGGTATCTTTTCCATTCTTCCAGGGTGGCGAACGGTGACGGTCGGTCGATCATTGTAATCTCCTACGGCGCCGCGCTTGATCAGGTTGCGCAGCTTTGTTTTCACGCTGGTATAGGTCTTGCGCAGATCGGGGTCTGTGAAGAACTGGTTGTCGACGTCACCATTCTCGCGCGCCGGGTTCCCCATGACCTCGGTAACGATCAGGCCGACATCATCCATCGCCTTCATGAACATATAGGTGTAATCGGCCCAAGCGTTAGCCTTCACCTGCGCAGAATCTCCTGACCACTCTTTGTACTTGGCACTTGCCTTGAAAGATGCGTGACTGATGGTGCTGAGGTCTTTTTGCACCTGAATACCGGCCTTTGACCTAGCTTCGATCAATCGCTTGAAGCGCTCTGTGGCCTCAAAATAGAGCGCCGTTCCATCGTGCAGGTGCGCATAGACCCCCCGGAACCCGGGAAGAGCCCCGACATGGTAATCAGCCGGAGAAAATGCGTTTGATGACGGGTGGTTGTGGTGCCCAATCAGGCCTGCGTCAGGGTCGAGCCCAAGATTTTTCATCGCCCCGGGAACCCCGGTTGCCGACTTTTCACCAGACCCATAGGATACGATCTGCCCGTCCGGGTCGATGAGCATCATGAACTCGATGCCTTCCCGGCGCCCCGGTTCCAGGGTCAGGCGGCGCGCCTCGCTGGCCAACTGGTCGAGAGGAATCTTGTCGGGAAGTTCGTCCACACGGCTGACAAAGACCGCATCATCATGCTTGTTGCCGGAGCGGTCGACGTATTCGCCCGGGCGCTTCCCATCCTTCCGCGGGGCGCTGTCGGGCCGGTCGAAGAGGTCAGCGCGATCTGCAGGGTCGCCGAACAGATCACCACGTCCACCGGGAGGCGGCGCGTCCCCGCCGCGCTTCGGCTTGGACATTTGGGCCTCGGCCCGCTCCTTGTCGGTGACAGGCTTTTCTCCAAACAGGTCGGTGTCAGGCTTTGGCGCCGGGGTTACTTCGCCTTCCGGCGTTCCGCCCTCTGCTTCCGGGCGCGGTCCAGTAGCTTCGCTTCCTCGGCCTCCTGTATCCCCAGGTTGGCCATCTGCCGAAAGCGCTCCCTGGACATCCCCGACGAACTGCTTTGCGACCTGGGAGAGGCTTCGGCCTGCCTTGAGGTCTCGGGCGGCTTTTGAGAGGGCATCGCTGATCGGTCCTTTCGTGTTGGCCTGGCGCTGCAGGTATTCCAGAACCTTGGCGTCATCTTCGACGCGCCTGGTGTTCGCATCGGCATCCAGCTTATTGCCGGCGCCCTCGATCTTGTCGCCCTCCTGGACGAGGCGGCTGAACGTGGCCTTGTCCTTCTTGAGGCCTTTCACCGCGGAATCGAGAACACGGGCGCGCTCAAGATATAGGGTGTCCGTGTCCTTCTGGCTACCGAACAGGTCAGCGGTTTCGCTCTTCGCGGTGTCGGCTGCGGCGTCGCGGGCGATGATGGCGGCCTGTTCCGCGTTGCGCGGGTTCAGGCGCCCCAGAAGCTTGAGGATGCTCGCGTGCGCGTCTTGGTCGGCCACCTCGCGCCCGACAATGGCGCCATGCTGTTCTGTCGCGACCCCGTTCGCCACCATGCCGAAAGCCCCGTCAGAGAGGCGGCGCAGGCCCTCGGCATCGCGCACGAGTGCGGATTTCGGCGGCAGGTTCAGACCGTCGAGGCTCTGACCGCTGTCGCGCAGGATCCGCGCAGCGTCGAGGGCTGTTCCGCTCCCCTCCGCGATGTTCTTGAGGGCGGCAATCACCCGCACGTCGGCCGCGCTGTATCCATCAGCCTCCCGGTAGACCGTGGCGGCCATCCCCCCGACGTCGGACTGACCGGCTTCGGCGGCGCGCTTGGCAAGCCCGAGGCGCTGGTGGCCATCGGCGATGACGCGGCTTCCATCCGCCTTCTCGTAGACGATGGCCCGGCCTGCGCGCTCCGGGTCAAAACTGGTGACACCCTGCAGGCGATCCGTCACGCCCTGGGCATCACCGCCGCCCTTGTATTGGAACGCATCCGCATCGGTCCCGATTGCCAGCGTCTCGTCATTCGACAGGAACACCCTTTGCGGCCCCGGGGCCGGTGAGGCATCTGGCTGCGGATCCGGCGCGGGCGCTGCGTCCGGATCGCCTCCATCGGCCACCTCGCGCGGGCGCCGCGGCGCATTCCGGTCAATCGGATCGAACTCGGCTCTGCGTTCAGGCCCGCGGCGCTCGTCCGTGCGGTCTACGGGGCGCGGGGCAACATCCGGAGGCGCGTCGGCATCAGGCACGGGCCGGGCGGAAGACCCAGAACCGCCCGGCCCGCTACCCTCCGCTGTGTCCCGTTCAGCGGCGGGTCCATCGACCACGACAGGCGGCTCCTGCCCGGTCGTGTCGACACGAACATTGCGACCGGTCAGGCTCTCCTCGCCGGTCTCCGGGTCGACATAGATTTCAGGAATTACCTCGTAGCGGTCACTTTTTGGCCCGCTATTGATCTTTCCGGGGTCAGAAAAGATGCGGTTCGGCAGCGCGCCGGTCGCAGGTTCCGGGGGGCGGGTAGGCCTGCCTTGATCCACGTTGACGCGGGTATCCGGCATCGGCGCCATCGGGGAAAGCCGCGGGTAATCCATGTCTCCCCCGGTGGCGCCCCCGGGCTGATCGGGGCCGTCAGGCGTTACGTCTGGCGACGCCGACTCTTTCGGCTTCTCGTCTTCTCGGTCCCTGCGCGCGATATTCACGCTGCCGCCAAGGAAAGCGCCAAGGATAAAGCCCACTAGGGCCTGATCCGTTATGTCGCTCGTGATCACCTTTTGCTCTGGGTCATAGATACCCTTGGCAATCAGGTTTTGGCTGAGGGCAGCGAAGGCTTCCTGCATCGCTTCTTCGGTTCCATCAAGAACCGACTCGCGGGCGAACCGGCCAAGGCGCCCGATAACGTCGTCCCGAACAGGCTTCGGAAGACGATTAAGCGCATGCCCGATCGGGACAGCCTCCATCGTCCCCATGAGGCCAGCGAGGTTCGCGGCAGCTTGCGCGTCTTCATCGCTCGCCCCGGCCGCAATCGCCCGGTCATATGCCTCGACGCGGGCCACGTCGGACCCCATCTGCGCCGTGACCGGAAGACCCAATGGCCCGGCCAGAACTGCAGGCGTAACGAAACCCACCATCGAGCCGCCGCCGTATGCAAGGTCGGACCAGATACTGTCATCTTCTGGCGGAACCCCAAAGTTCTCGTCGGTCCAATCCTTGATTGTCTTCGCTGTCTTCTCTGCCTGTTTGGTTCGGTTCCCGGCAAAGGCCGGGCCGAACTCCTGCACATCGGACCACTGCTTGAAAGCCTCGCCGGCCTCGGCCAGATCGCGCTGGTACTTGGCGCGCTCCTGGTCTGTCATCGGCCCGACGCCGGAGTCGGATATGCCGCGCGACAGTATTCCCTCAAGCGACTGGATGCGCCGGGCCGCTTCCTTCACGCGGTCAGGTGCATCCCGCTTGATCGCAGCCGCCAGAGTATCTTCCTTGATGCCTCTGGCCCTGGCCACGCTTTGCAGAATGCCAGACGCCCCTTGGACGAACTCCTGCCCGCGGCGCTTCGCCAAATCCTGCACCGGCTCGGGCGGCTCCGCGGGCGCCGAGGGTTCCTGACTTGGCCGCCTCTTCACGCTGTCGGTCGGCGCAGTGAATGTCGTGGGTGTCCCGTAGTCCGGCATCCCCATTGCCGCTCCTGCCGCGGCCTCGCCGGATAGAAGGCGAACAAGGTCGGTCGGGACCATGGGGGCGGGGCCAGCGTTCGCCGGTGGCTGACCGGGCGCCACGCTGGGGGGTGCGTCGGGCATCGGCATGGCCGGGGCCGCCTTCGGATCGATGACGGTCGGCAAGATGGGCGCGCTGGGCGGTTTCGGATCGGCAGACGCACCGATCAGACCAAGAAGATCGTCGTGCGACGGCGGAACGGGAGACGCGCCGGCGCCGCCAAGAGGCATGGCCGGCGGCGCGCTGGCTGGCGGGCGCGCTTGGGGGCGAGCGCTGGTGTCCGGGGCGCGCTGGCCTTCCGGGTTTTCTCTTGTCCCGCGCAAAGCGCGCGCCTGGGCTGCAAGGCTCTTGGCAAGATCAACGTCGCCTGCGTCGTGAGCAGCGCGGAGTTGATCCATGACCTCCTGAAAGTTCGCCATACTTTCCCCGTTCGGTTAATACATCTTGAGCAGGTCGTCATCCGAGACCGGCAGCCTTACATCGAGGTCGCCACCGTAAGCTGGCGCCCTTTCCGTCCCGATCACGCTGGTTGTCACGTCGGGCCCTTTGCCGTCCGTCCCAAACAGGCGCGTCTCTGCCTCTTTCGGCGTTTCCGGCTTGGCATCCGGCTTCTGGGGTCGCGCACTGCCACCACTGCGGCCACCGCTCTTTGGCGGATCCACGATGAGGCCGAAGCGCCTGGCAAGATCCTTCTTCGCGGCGTCGGGCATGTTCGGGTTTTCCAAGAGGCGAAGCAGGTCCATCGCCTCATCGGGGACGCCGGTCGCCGCCTGGTAATCGCCAAGCGCAGCATCGCCGCCCATGCCGTTCAGGCCTGCGGCCCGGGTCAGCGCAGCACCACCCAGCATCGGAGACAGGAACGCCAGAAGCGGTGAGCCTGAACCTGCAGCGGCCTTAGTAGCGGCCTGGACCGCGGCCTTGACCAGTGCCAGTTGTTCGTCCGACCCGCGCGCAGGCAGAATGCCACCTTCGCCACGGCTAAACAGACCGCGACCGAACACCGAACCATTGTCGAGAACTTCGCGCGGCGCCGGCTTGGGCGGCATGGTTGCGCCCTGATGCCCCATGATCCCCTTCAATGGAGTGTCCTCCCGTGGAATTGCCGGTCTGTGGCCGCCTCCTGCATGTTGAACACGTCGTCCTGCAGCTCGGAGAGGTCTTCATAAAGGCTGTCGATCTTCCGGTAGGCATCGCGCAGCGCTGCGGTCAGCAAGCCGAAGTAATCGATGACGCTGATATTCTCCGGGGTTCCCAAGCCGGTCAGGCGCTGGAAGTCCTGTGCCATCGGGCCAATGTGCGTCTCCCGGTCCTGCCCATCCCGGTACGCCCAGGCGTAGACGGGCAATTCGCGAACGATGTCTTCCGCCCAATCCTCGGGAACGGAGTCGCTGACGGTCTTGACCGCTGCCGACGACTTGATGAGCGCCGATCCAAGCGAGCCGAGCGCGGACGCAGTTTGCATCTTCTGCTGTTGCGACTGGTTGTAGGCCTGCAATTGCTGGTTGTACTGATTGTTGACCAGTCCACTGTAGTCGATATTCGCGGCACCGGTCGCGGCCATGTTGATGGGGGGCTGGTAATTGCCGCCCATCAGCGCGGCGATTTCGGCCATTGCCCCCTGCCGTTCCGCCTGGTCGAGTCCGAACTGCCGTGTCTGCTCTTGCCCCGCCGCGATATTGGCATCCTGCGCCAGCCGGGCGATGGTCGCCTGCGTCTCGGTCAGCTGGTTCCCATAGGCGTCATTCCACGCCGAACTGCCGACAGGCATCCCACGGGCCTGCAGGTTTGTGATCAGCTTGTCCTGGCTCTTCTCGATAGCCGGGGCCATAAGTGAGAAGTTGCGTTTAAAGATGTCCTCGGCGACGTCGCTGCGATCCTGCACCCGGGCGGCATCCGGCAAGTTGTCGATATTCTGGTCGATGAACGACCCGGTGAAGTCGATAGCGGCAGGTTCGAGCCGTTCCCTGATGGCTTGCTGGGTGGGGCTTTCGATATTGTAGACAGCGCTCTGCTGGCCTTTGCCCGGCGGCGCGGCCACGAACTCTCCAGTGTCCGGGTCGGTGTGCCCATAGACGACGCCGGCGCCAGACGGCGTGTAGACGTTCGAATTGTTGTACCGAAACTCAGCCGCCGCCGTTTTCGTCGGCGAGGGCGGTGAGGGTGCGCTGCCTCCCTTGCCCATCTTGAATCCACCTGCATTGCTCACGAAGTAGCTTCAAGACTACGAGGTCCGCCCCGTCCGGTGCGGCAAACTTCACGATGGCCTCGGGCCAGAACCCAAGCTTGGTGGCCAGATTAAGGGATTCCAAGTTTGTAGCCCCAACCACCACTGAAATCGCACGGCAATTCAGGTCTATAAACGGATAGGCGAATATCCCGCGCAAGGTATGTCGGTCGGCCCAGCGGCTGCCCGGCACTGCCGCGATCGAGGCTTCCAGGTGGATTCCGTTATACCGCTCGTAGACCACCCCGGCGACAAGGCGCTTTCCCTTGATGACGCCGATTGCCCGCGCACCCGGCATGACCTGGAACGTGGGTATCCGCTTCCCGACCCATTGGGCGATCTTCTCGTCCGCGCCGTAGACCAGCGCGCGGTCGCGGATCAGGTGACCCGCAGCGTCAGGTTGACCAGTTGCGCCCATTTCGCAGTCACCTCCATGCGGATTTGA
Organism: Mameliella sp. MMSF_3455; assembly: GCF_030733205.1. GTDB lineage: Bacteria > Pseudomonadota > Alphaproteobacteria > Rhodobacterales > Rhodobacteraceae > Antarctobacter. Next base: position 15,293 of record NZ_JASHJL010000001.1, on the reverse strand, counting down.
AACACGTCGCCCACGGCATCACTGCCAATCAACTCGTTGAGCGCGATGGTCTCCCCGCCGCTGGCTGCCGTCTCCGGCTCGATGGTCACGGTCTGCCATGACTCATCGAGGTCAGCCGCGGTCTCGTCGTGGTCCACCAGGACGGCGAGGCGCACGCTGAGAGGGCCTTTGGCAAGGATCGAAGGCGTCACCGACTCGATGGATGTGAAGCCGCTGCGGAACCAGCCCGTTCGCAGAACAGCGGTCATTTCATCGCCATCTGTCTTTGATGTGGTCAGCCTTGCCGGACGGCCATCCAATGCGGTGAACTCCGTGTTTCCGGCCAGGTTGTGCCAGTCCAGCGCCGGGTAGTCGGATTTCTCCCAGGTGCCAGACTTGGTGTAGAACACCCATTGCTCGGACACGCCAGCGAACACCCTGTTGATGATCACCATCCGCTGATCCGCAGAGGCGTGCAGGATCCAATCACCGCCATCATCTGCAGCCTGAACGAGGTCATCGGCCACAGGTTGCGACACTTGCTTGACCAGGGCCATTTGCCCTTGACTGATCGTCTGCTGGATCGAAACCACACCCTTTGGCGTCAGAACCCACAGGTCTGATCCGATCTGCTGGAAGGCCTTGGGCCCGAGCGGCGGGGCGATCTGCAGCCTGTTTAGTTGGCGCCAATCGTTTTGGTCACCCGGGTCGAGGCCTTCATAGGTCACGACCTGCCCGGTACTCGTGAAGATCGCCAGAACGTCGTTCATACCATGCCCGGCGTCGACGGTAAGCGACGCCATTTCAAGGATGGACCCGGTGATGTTCCCGAGCCGGTCCAGCGGGAATTGCGTGAGTGCGCCGGTCACCGCTCCGACACCGCCATAGTAGAACTCAAGCGTGCCGCCACGCACCCAGAAATAGGGCCGGTCGTGGTGAGCAAGGAACCCGTCGAAGTCGCTCTGCGTGACGCTGGTGCTGGTCGTGAACGCCGGTGTCGAAAAGGTCGAGCCATTGAAGGCGAGAGGATCGCCGATCCCGTCAGCGATGATCACCTGCCCACTGAGGGCGCTGAAAGAAGCGTTGCCATTGCATACGCGCAGCGTCGACACGCTGGGCGTCATGGCCGTCGTCGCGGATAGCTCGATGTAGACAGAGATTGCGCCAAATTCGAAAGGAACCCTCTGCAATACGATCGGGGAGGTTTCGGCTTGGAGGTACTTGTAGCCCGGCCTCGTTTCCAGGCTGACACCAGTCGAACGCCAATTCGTCACCTCCCCTGCATATTCGATGTTCATTTCCGCGTTGCGCGCCTCTGAGAAGAGCCCGCGCAATGGAAGCGGCAAAGGCACATCGCGCCCCGTACCCGTTCCGGCTGCCTGCGCCCTCAGAGCGCGCGCTGCTGCTCTTCTCCGTATTCCGCTCATGTCCTGATCATCCAGTTGACCGCCACGACCGGCGGGATGATGTCGACCGGATCCCCTGATCCTGTGCTGTCTGCAGAAACGCCTGTCGTGTTCGATCCGATGGTTCCAGACACGGAGGCTGAATCGACCGTGACGCCTGTGGTTGCGCTGTCGACTGTGGCGCCCGTGGTTGCGCTGTCGACCGTTACGCCCGTGGCGTCTGATGTCGTTGACCCGCTTCCGTCATAGTCGGCTACTGTCGCCCCGGACCCGGACGCAACCTCCTCGCTTCCACTCGTCTCGTCCGTATGGTCGTGACCCGCATCCGTGATCGTATGGCTGTGGCCCGGGTCCGTAACGGAGTGCCCGTGCCCGGGGTCGGTGACGCCGTGAGTGTGCGCCCCGCCGCTGAAAGTGTGGTCATGCCCGGGATCTGTGATGGTGTGCGTGTGAGCCGGAAGCTGGTCGACGGTCAGATTTATTGACGCCGCGCCACCGTACCCGAGAAGCGCCAGCGCCGGCCCCCCGCCTGCTCCCATGACGGAACGCCCGCGCAGATCCGGCAGGTTGAAGGTGGTCGGGGTCTCTCCAAAGGCCGCGCCGATGACCGCATAGAGGTCTGGGTAGTCGGCTTTCAGCAAGGCGCTGCCGTCGCAGATCGCCCAAGCATCGTTCGGCGCCGCTGTCGCCAAGGTCGGGATCAGCGCACCAGTCGGAGTCTGGATGCTAACCACGGCGGCTATCAAATCAGAGATGTTGTTCGGAGGAACGTCGTAGTTGCGGGTGCGCCGTCGGTAATATTCGACCTCCGGGATGTCGACCTGTGGCATCAGGTCACCGACCAAATGCGCCCGTTTCCCGTGACGCCATCCTCAAGTGGGTAACAGTCCCACTCTTGGCCCGAACTGCCAAGGCGGAAGCCACGGGCGCCGCCCGCGTCCTCTGCTATCTTCACTTCGAGCTCTGCCTCATATTCCGCGGCGCGTTCGGCATAGGGCAATCCAAGCGCCCGTTGAAGGTGCCAGGTCATCCCCAAGGAAAGCAGGTGATCGTCCTCAAAAGCCGGGTAATCGTTGTCTGTGGTGAAAGCCTCGCGGCGCACCTGGGGGACCGGCTGCACCTGCGATTGCGGGTCAAGCCGCTTGAGGTATTCACTCGCCGACTCCCCCCATAGGCCGACGTCATAGCCCACGCCAACCGTACCGTACCGGAACACGCCATCGCCAGGCGTGCCCAGAAGGTCGTCATTGGTCAGGTACAGCCAGCCATCGCGGGAAACCGCAGGCTCCACGATCTGAATTGGTTCCGACGTCAGATCGAGGTCGCCGTCCTGAATGCCGGAGACGACAGGATACCGGCTGATGTACTCGATGGTCACCAACTCCTCGGCGGTCGGGGTCGGGTCGATCCAAAGCGCGTTGTTCTTGATGCGCCAGCCGTGCGGGGACACCTGTGCCACGCCACCGTAGAGCCACCACGACCACGCCTGCGGGGTAGCCGGGCCAACCAGCCCCATAGGCCAGCCGTTGCGCTGTTCCGTCTGCGGGATCACGCGCAGGAAGTCGGGCGGCAGGCGGTAGGCATAGGTCGACGGCTTGAGCGCAAAGGTCCAGGTGCTGTGGAACTCGGACAGGCCCACCCAGCGCGTGCGCCGGAGGTAGTCGCGCAGAACGTCATGCGCCGCCGTGCGCAGGATCTTGGCCACCCTGGTATTGGTCCCGAACAGGGCAGAAGGCGCCGGGGCGGTTGCGTCCCGCTCCGCTGCCTCTTGCGCAATGGTCAGGATCGTGCGCGGCATGGCCTCAGCCGCCCGCCAGTTGATCGCGCAGGCGGAAGCCCAGCAATGGCCAGAGTTTTTCGCGGGCGTTCGCGTGGGCGATCTTGCGGCCGAGCTCAGCGTTGAAATTCTCGGGCGAGGCGCAGGCGCTTTCACCGGTGACCGTGAACCCGTTCTTCAAAGTCAGCGCGCAGATCGTCAGCTGCGTGCGCGGAAAAACGTGAAAGTCCTCGTCCACGATTTCGGCGTCCAGATCATCCGGCGTGATGCGCTTTGCGGTCAGGCCCTTGCCCTTGATTTCGGCCTCGATGTCCTGTTCGTCTTTGTTCATCGTCTCAGTCCTTCATCGGGTCAGGCATGTCGGAAAGGTCATCATTGCCGGTGACGACATCGCCTCCGGCCATGAATCCGTCGTCGTCCGGGAACTCATAGGGGGCGTCGTCCACCGTCGCGGCGGCGGCCTGAACAGCGGTGGTCACGGCGGCGGACTGCGCCGGGTGCCCGGATGCGCTGTGGCGCAGGACGTCGTTCTCGGCCTGCAGGCGGTTGTTGTTCGCTTCGAGGCGCGCCAGTCGATCTTCCATCGCCTTGATCGCCTCTTCGGCCTTGGCCTGGACGTCGGCGGCGGTCACGATTTCCTCGTTCTCGTCCTTCTTGTCCTGCCATCCCTTCGCGACCTTGTAGACGCGGCTTGCGGACATGCCGATCTGCGACACCTGGTCGGGATGCAGCGACAGGAGGTCTTCGACGCAGGTGATCGCGTGAAGTTCGAGCAGCCCAATTTCGGAACGCGACACGCCGGGGATGTCGCTGAGCGGCGTCCCGTTTGATGGCGCGGTCTCGTATTGCGTGAAGATGCCGAACTCCTGCGGGTAGAGCCGTGCAGCGTCCTGCTGGGAGATATAGGCGTGGGAGACGGTATAGCGGTCCCCGATCGGCTGCTTGGCGATGCACAGGCGGTTGACGATCTTGCCGTTCATCGCCGGGTTCTTGGTTCGCAGCTGGACCTTGGTCCAGAAAAAGCCCACGCGAACGTCGCCCTTCCCTCTGACGGGCCCGAGGTGGGACGAAAGGTTCTGTCCTGTGAGGTTCTTCGCAAATCCGGATTCGATCATGGTCTGGGTCTCCGTGTGAAAGCAAAGGGGCGACCGGGGCCGCCCCTTCGTGTCGTCAGTCGGTCAGGACGCCGCTGAGTTTGCGGTTGTCGTCCACGAAATTGCCCATGCCGGCGAGGATCACGGTGTCCGAGTCCTCGGTCAGCGGGCGCCGCGGGCCGGCCAGAACCACGTTGTTCCGCTTCTTGTGCATGATCAGCTCGATCGTACCCAAGTTCAGGAATTTCATGCCGGCCGGGGCGAAACCGCCTTGGCCACCATCAGCGACAACCGGGCAGGTCTCAAACATGATGTTGGAGAATCCGCCTGCGGCCAACTTCTTGTCCATGAACCGCTGCTGCGCCTGCAGCGACTGGTTGTAGACGCTGTAGTAGCTGTTGTCGCTGACGATCAGGTTCGGCTTGTCCGTGCCGCGGCAGGTTTCCAGCCAGAGGTCCAGCATGTCGCCGTAGATCGCCGCCGTGGTGGCGCCGCCGGTGGCCGCACGCTGGTTGTCCCACCAGGTATAGGTGGACGAGTTGATCCCGCCCACGGTCGCGCCGGCGGTGCTCGAAATGAGCAGCGACAGACCGCCGTATTCCTTGCCGGAATAGGTGGTGCCGTCACCATGCGCCGCCAGGTGCATCTGGTTCTGGATGGTCTTTTCCGCGTGCATGGTGCGGGCGCGCATCATGCCGATGATCTGCTCGCGACCATCGTTCTGCAGCATTTCCAGACCGGAAATCGAGACGCCGCAGGCGTACTGCTTCCACGGGAATTCCGCCGAAGTCAGGACTTCCTGGCCAGCGATGTTCAGGCCTTCTCGGCCCGTATACCACTGGAAGTTCTCGTTCTCCTCACCGACCATGATCGGCGTGGTGATGGTGCGACCGCCGCCGATGGTGCGGATGCGCCCGCGACGGCGCAGCTCGTAGTACAGGATGTTGTTCTTCGAGACGGCATCAGCGATGTTCTTGCGGCGGTGCGCAAGGGTCGCGGTCATCACTTCGCCCCAGTTCGGATTCGCCATGTTCTTTCCTTCGTGGCGATCCCGCGCGTCAGCCGGTCAGCTGCTGGTCGACCAGCCCGCCAATCAGCGAGTTGAGGTCGTCCGTGTCTTGCGCGGGGCGACGAGGGGCGCCCTGGCCGCCACCGTCTACACTCATGCTGGCCCGCTTGGCCTTGTCGGCCTGCGCTTCCGCTTTCTTCGGTTCTGGTTGTGCCGGTTGTGGCGCGGGCTGTGCGGCGGGATTGGGAACCGCCCCGCCCTGCCCCCGGATCTCGTTCACGATGCCGTTGTAGATCGCGTCGAGGTCTTCGAAGGTGATTGAGCCCGGCTGACCGCCGCGGCGCTGTGACAGTTCCCGGGCTGCTGCCGTGATTTGTGGCTGCAAGGTGGCGAAGAGCGGGCGCTTGGGTTGCCCGGTCGACTGGTCCACCTCGTTGATGAAAGCGTTGAAATGCGCCTCCGCGTCCCGGGTCTGCTGGAATTGTGGGCTGTCGGGGCCCTGCGCTTCGGCAAGGCGCTTCGCGCGCCGCGCAGCCAGCACCTCGTCGTCCTCGAACAGGTCTTCATCCGCCGGGGACACCTGGTAGCCCAGTTTCTTAGCCGCCTCGTTCAGCACGTCCACGATCTTGTCGGGCGATGCGGCCATTTCCTTGGCGGCCCACGCCAGGTATCCCGCCGGATCGCTGCTGGCATATTCGGCAATGCCGGTCAGGCGCTTGGCCATGTCGGACGGGCTGGCGCCCCAGCGCTTCATTTCGTCCTTCGCGAATGCCGACTCGAACGGGGCCATCGCCTCGGTCGATGCTTTCAGGCGGCGCGTTACCTCCTCGCGGCGGTCATCCGGCAGATCGGCAAGAAGGTCGTCCTGCGACATGGATGTAAGGTCTGCGGCCGCATCCTTGTCGCCCGCCCCGTCGCCCTTGTCGCCGGAGGCCTCATCTTCGGGCTTCTTGCCGTCCTCGGGGGCGGCTGCGTCTGCCTCGGGCTTTTCGTCCGCCTTGTCCTCGGCGGGTTTCGCGCCCTTGTCTTGCTCGGGATCCTTGGGATCCGGCTTCTCTTCCCCCTTGATCCGGGCATCGGAAACCAGATCGGCGCCGTCCTCGGCGCTCACACGATGGTCGTCGGTGCCTGTGGCCTCATCGGGGGGCTGATCGAGACCGCCGTCATCATCGGGCGTATCGTCATCGAAGCCCTGGTCGGACAGGGCCTTGTCGATGATTGCGGACGTTTCGTCTTCGAACAGGTCGTCGTCTTTGTCGGTGCCGGACATTGAACACTCCGTTTCTGGGTGCTCGCATCATCCGGTACGGTCTATGCGCTGTGCGGCGAATCCACCTTTTGCACCAGGGACAGCCGGAAAGCGTGCTGCGCCTTGATCGCAAAGTCCTCAAGGTCAGCCCGGGCGCGGTGCCGGGCGCGGGACACTTCACCGGGCGCCGTGCGCAATGCGATCGCCGCGTCCACAACGCCCTGCATTTCACCTGCCTTGCGGTTGATGGCCTCGCGAAAGCGGCGCTCCTCGTCGGATTCCCCGGCGAACTCGGGCAGCGGCCAGCTGGTCATTCGATTACCTCGATGTCGGATGCCTCGATGTCTGTTCCGTCGTCCAAGGAGCCCCGGTCGTCAACGCGCTCTAGGTTTGTTACGTCGAACCCGGCCCGGTTGGACAGGTACTCGGTGTCGGTCTGCGAGACATCAGCGATCAGCTGGGCGACCTCGCGCTCCTGCTCGCGCTCATAGGTCCAGTGGTCGGTTTCGCTTCGCACACCCTCGTCGTATTCAACCAGGTCATGCTTCCGCATGTACTCGCGCTTGTCGTTCCGTGACTGAATCACCTCTGCCGTCTCAGTCACGCCGGTCTTGAACGGCTCGAACGGCGGCGCCACGCGCGGCGTTGCCAGATCCGGGTTGCGCGGCGGCGCGGGACGGCGGCAGTTGTGCGGCCAAGGCTGGTCGAGGCGGTGCCAGCCACCACAGGACCGGCATTTGCGGGACCGGCCCGGCCCGCTGGTCTCGATGGGGTCAGGCGCGCCGAAAATGGCGGCGTGCCGGTCAGCGTCCATTTCGTAGCGCATCGACGTCACACCTCGACGGGCTTCTTGTGGAAAATCGGCATGGGTTATCTCTCCCCAATCATGTCTAGGATCGAGAAAACGGGCGGCTGGACGGCTTCCGGCGCAGAATGGCCCGGGGCGGCATAATTCAGGTTGGTGACCACCGGCGCGGGCCCTGTAGTGACCGGCTGCGTGGTGTACCCTCTCTGCGCCGCTTCGCGCTGCATGGCCGCTATCATTTTCTCAGGCGGCTCCCAATCACGGCCAATAGCCTGCATGAGTTGGTCGATCCGTGCCACAGTCCCGATGAAGCCCTGGCCGGAATAGAATTGGTCACGGGCCTCCTTGTCGAGTCCGTGAGGGGCTTGTGGGAGTTGCGCGATCAGACCCCGCCACCCAGACATGTCCTGCGCACTTGGCTGTGGCTGCGCTGCGTATGGGCTTGCGGGATCGCTGACATTGGCTGTCGGCTGCTCTGTGGTCTGCGCAGGCGCGCCCGGCGTCGCCACCGGTGCTGTCTGCCCCCCGGCGCCGGCAAAGAACCGGTCGAGGATGCCTTGCGCGGTATCGCTGACCTGGTGCGGGGCCTGCACGCTGGTTGGCGACCTCATAGGCACATCGCCCTGCCCTGCGACGTTCTTCATGCTTCCGCTCCCTGTGCCTGTGGTGCCTCGGGCGGCTCGCCCTGGTCGGTCATGGCATCCGCCGCCTTGCTCACCAAGTCGCCACCAATCTTCATGCGCTCGATTTCCTTCTCGTGCGCACGCTCCTTGTCGTTGTTGGCCTGCTGCATCGCCTCGATTTCCTTATCCACCTCGGCGCGGATCTTGGCGACGGTCACCTGTGTATCTTCCTGCTGCTCTTGACCTTGTGGCTCATCCGGCAGTGCGGCGATCATGGATTCCAGCGTGCGGGACTTCGGGAACCCGCGCACGCCGAAGAGCAACAGCTCCTTGGCAGTCTTCATGTCGAAGACGCCGGACTGCATCATGGGCGCAAGCTGCTGGACGAACTGCGAGAATGCGCCAAGGAACTCGATGCGCGCCTCCTTGTCGGCTTGCTCGTCGGCGAGGATGGTCGATTGCGTCTCGATGTTGATCGTTATCTTGCGACCGAAGTCGCTGCGCAGGCGGTCATGCACCTCTTCGTAGGAGGTCTTCGGAATCTCGATGTCCGGCGGCGGCGTGGGCGCGGGTGGCATCTGGCCGAACTGGACGCCGGCGGCGGCAAGTTGCTGCAGCTGGTCGTACATCTGCATGTCCTGCTGGAACTGCTGTTGGGCCAGCTGCGCCTGCATGGCGATGGCTTCGCGTTCCGCCCGGGTCATGGGCAGATCGAGCCCGGTGATGTCGGCGATGGTCTGGGTGTCGAAGTGCTCAAGCCCGATTTCCATCATGATCTGCAGGGTTTCGAGCGCGAAAATGGCCATGCGGCGCTGCTTGTCCGACAGGCGCAAGCCAGCATAGCGACCCTTGATCTTCTGGGCCGTGGCAGTCTCGCTGGGATCCGTGGATGCGCGCATGACGTCGGACACGCCGGATGCCTCGAACATGGCGTCTTTCGCCTCGCGGCGCATGGTGGACAGCGCTTGCACCGCTTTGATCATCGCCTCGATTGGTAGCCACTGGATGAGGTTCAGCGATCCGCCTTTTTCGATGAACTGCAGCCAAGCCGACACCGGGATCATTTCGTTCTTGCCGTTCAGGAGTTTCTTCACCTCCTGCTGCATGTCGCCCGGGAACAGGCCAGAGACGGACAGAGCGTCGAGGATGACCTTCATCTTCTTGGTGGCCAGGTCGATTTCGTCGGCGCGCTGCTCGTAATACTTGATGTCCGGGCGCGGGGTCAGGCTCTGCCCCTTCACCGTCGCCGTCAGCGGGCGCGGGAACGGATAGAACCGCTCAAGGCCCAGGATGTCCGGGCGCTTGTCGAGCACGCCGTTGTTGTAATTGGCCGACCACCAGATCACCTCTTGCGTCTCGGCTGACCAGATTTCCCAGACCATCGCCGTGTCGAACGGGCTGCGGGCGCGGGCGCCGGTCTCGTTGATGGGCATGACACTCGAAAACCCGTCGTCTTCGTCGTCGCGCATCCCGCGCGCCTTGTCCTTCATGCCGGGCGTGTCAAAGGACATCTGGTCGGCGACATCCTGACCGAACCGCTTGGAAACCTTGGTGCGCGTCATGGGCACCTCGACGGCCACCCAGGGCATTTCATCCCAGCTCGACGCCGGAGCACAGAGGAACCGGCGCCACTCGGTCGCGCGCGGCAGAACCTCCTCGCCGGTCTTCTTTTCGCTGGTCACCTCCTCGGGGATGGTGACCCCGGGGAACCGCGGATGCGGGCGCTGCACGACCTCGGTAACCGTCTCGAAGCGGGCCTTATAGAGCACGCGCGCCGTGGCGCGGCCGGCAATCAGCCAGTCGTTGCGCGCGTTCATCATCGGGACGTCGAAATCCGTGGTGTCCAGAAGGTAGTTTGCGAACCGCTGCCCGACCTCGGCGGCCATCAGCCCGGTCTCGTCCACCTTTCCATCGCCGTAGAACCGGCGGCGCACCACCGGCTGCGGTGTCTCGGAATAGACCAGCGGCGCCAGCACGTCGATGTTCGCGTGGATCAGGGCCGTCTTGTCGGTGATCTGGTTTTCGCTCTTGCCGGAGTCACGGTCACCACCCCGGCCCGGGTCATTGTCGGGGCCGAAATAGGAGGCTTCGCATTCCTCGGCCTCCATGCGCCAGCGGTTCTCATAGGTCAGGCCCGCCGTGATCTGGCCGTCCCAGAATTTCCATTCCTCATGGGCGCCCTTGGCCTCGGCGTCCTCTGGCGTCTCGGGGTCATCAATGTCGGGCAGGTCTTCCGTGGCGGGTTCGTAGGGAACCGCCTCATTGCCATCCACCGTTGCAGCGAAAGCGCTGACGACCTCTCTGCGATCATCCATCAGGTTGTCCCGTCGTAGACGCTCAAGACGTCGCCGGGCGAGACCGCGCGCCATTCCACGGCGCCGGACGGGATATACTGGTGCGCGGCTGTCGCGGCGGTTGCACCGTCATTCAAGACCGTCGCCGCCGGCGTGATCTTGATGTGGCAACCAGCGTCCGCAACGAGACGCACAAGCGTTGTGGTCGATCCGAAGGCGGCGGCGCTGATGGCGGACGTGAAAGCAACCTTCTGCTCCACTGAGGCAGGCTCGCGCGCCAATGGGATAGCGTCGAAGGCGCCACCACCGCGCCCTGTCCTCGCTTGCAGCGCGCCGAAGTGTGCATATTCCGTGATGTAGAGATTGGCCATGCTCTCGCCCCTGGTCGTCAGCGGTTGTGACGTGAGAATAGATCATCCAGGGACTCCCCGTGCGGCGAACCTTTCGGCGGCGGCGGTTCGCCTTCCAGCACCTTATCCAGGAACCGGCCAAACAAGGTCGCGGCATCAACCGTGTCGTCGTGCGGCGCAGTCGGGAACTGCATCAACTCTTGCTCGAATGCGTCGAGGTCGGACAGGAAGGATTTTCGCACCTTGTCCCGCTGAGGCAGGAACAGTTTGCCCAGTTGCCCCATACCCAACAGAGCGTGCGCGCGCTGTTCCTTGCTGGTGCTGCTGGTCATCTGCGTTCTAAAGACGTGGACGCTCTCCTTGCGCATCATCATCTTGAGGAACGGTCCGACGCCGGACATGATCTGCCCTGCCTCTTCCACCGCGCGCAGGGGTTTCCATTTCTTGACCAGGCGAATCCACTCGCTCACCCAGACATCGGACGTCGTACGGCCCCGCCACATGTCGAGGAGGTAGATGTTGGATTCCTCATCCACGCCCCAGACCATGTGGACGGTGTAATCCGGGTTCGGCGATCCGGCCTCGCTCGTGACCGCGTAGTCACTGCTGATGTAGATTTGCAGGCGCAGCGGGTCGAGGTTGCGCGGGTTGTAGCGCTGGATATGGTCTGGCGAGAACATGAGACCTTCCTCGGGGCTCGGGCGCTGCTGGTAGAGCGCGGACCAGACCCATCCTCCGCGGGCACGCATGCCGCCAAGCTGGGCCTCCCCGAATTGATCCGGCCACAGCCAATCCCCCTTCGCGCGCCCCAAGGGATCATTCTCATGCTCGGCCACGGCGGCCAGCGACAGGACGTACCAGGCCTCGCCCGTCTCTCGATCGCGGACCCATCCGCTGCGCCCGTCATAGCCTTCCGGCAGGATCCGGCCCGCCGGGTCATCCATGTGCCAGCGCGTGAAGATCATCAGCTGCTTGCGGCGTCCCTGCAGGCGGGACAGGAGGTCGGTGCGGTACGTCTCCCATGCTTCGTCCCGCATGTGAGGCGACAGGGCGATCTTCCGGCCCTTGATGATGTCGTCCATGAACAGCCATTCGGCAGGGTTGCCGTGTTGGTTGCCTCCGAACATGCCGAAGGCGTTGTATTCGCCGCCCTGCGGGGTCGCGAATGCTTCCTTCGCAGCGGTGTCGTCAGAAAGATAGACCTCTGGCCAGGGCCATTCCTGCTTGCGCATGTAGCCACGCACACGGCCGCCGATCTTCTTGCCGTAGCGGTCGGTGTGCGCCACGCCCATGATTGCGCTGGTCGGGTGGCGCCCCATGATCCAGGACGGCAACAGGTGGCTAAACAGGGTCGTCTTGGCGTGCCGCGGCGGCATGAACACCATCGCGCGGTCTACCTTGTCCTCTTCGAGGGCCTGTCCCAGCTTGCAGGCTAAGCGGACGTGCGCCGGCGGCTCGAACCCGGTCATGCGCTGGTAGAAGCGAAGAAAGGACCGCTGGGATGCCCGGCGGTCCTCCTCGTCTGCCAGCATTTCCTCCTCGGAGGCAAGCCGAGTGTGCATCATGCGGGGTCACATCATTTTCGGGTTTGTCCAGGCGATGCCATTGGCCATGTCGAGATTGCAGTGCCTGACGATCAGGAAAACATCCTCCTGGCTATCAGGCGTCCCAGTCTTGACCGGCACCGTCAAGGCGTCGAAGCCACCTCCCAGCTGCGTCATCAGCTCGCCAGTCTCACGGTCGACCATCCTGACGCCGCGCTGGAACAGCATCTTTCGGCCCTCGATCACCATCTGCTCGCCTGGATGGAACACCCGGTCATCAAACATCACCGGGCCATCCTGGCGAACCCATGCCGCGTAGCCGTAAGAGTCGTCGTCCTCGCCATTGGCGAAGATCACCGGGCATAGCAGGAGGTCTGCCGCTTTCTTGACCGAATCTGTACCGGCGTTTCCGGTGTCTGGTCGACTATCACCGCTCGACGCTTCGCTCTGCGCCCCCATCGACAATCCAAAGAACGCCCTGAGAAAACCACGCATCATGAAGTCTCTCCCTTCTCGCTCTCCCGGCGGCGCCGGTACATTTCAAGGCGTTCGCGCAATTCGTCGTCGGGCATGTCTGCCAAGTTGACCGGCTCGTCATGCTCACCACGCACGGGCTGGCCATCCTCACCGGACCACATGCCGCGCTGCCGGCGCTCAAGCCATTTCAGGGCCGCGTTGGCGTCAGGAGGAACCTCCTTCACCACCTCGACGGTTTTCAGGATATTTCCTTCGGAATCCCTATATGTCCGCTGCTCACGAATGATGCCGCCGCAAACCGCGATGTGCGCAGACTCCGCAGCCTCGCCATCAGCGATTGTGCGACCACGGTGCAATGCATCACGAAAAGCGATGTATTGCGCTTGCCAGTCATAGAGCACCTTGACCGACACTCCGAAAACCTCAGCGATTTCCTCGTTCGTCTTCCCTGCCAGCGCCAACTGATAGGCGATCTTGTTCAGGCCTTCGTTGTAGACAGGTCGTCGGCCCGGCCCAGGTTGCCCGTGCCCGACAAGCCAGCGCCCCTTTTCGTCACGGTCAGGCATGGATGTAATCCTTGACGTTGAGCGGAGGTCTCCCTTCGCGTGCCAGCACGAACGCCGGGTCCGTGATGACGGTGATCGGAACGAATGCCGTGTGGCAGAAGATCGTGATGAACCGGCATTCCCTGAAATCGCAGAGCCACGCCCTGCGCCCGTCGCGCGAGGTGCGCCCGAGGAATGTCACGTCATCGTGCTCGCTTTCGATGGCGGCGATGATACTCAGCCACAGCAACTTGGCGGGGATGCCTGGAAGGCGCTGCTCGACCCTCTGGGCGAAATGGATGTAGGCGCCCTGGCACTTGCGCGGAACGAATGTCGGCACGTCGATCATAGCAGCAGCTCCCGGCCTTGCTCGCTCATGACCCATGCGAGGTTGCGGCCGCGCTCGATGAGACCGCGGCGGCTCAGGGCGGTGAGGAGTCCTGTTGCGGCCTGTTCGGACAGGCCCAGACCATCGCGCAGGGCGCGGGCGGCCGACTGCGCGGCGGCCCGGTCGGAAATGGCCTTGAGCGCCAGCCAGTCGCGCGGAGCAATCCGGTTGTGCAGGATCGAGCGCGGGACATGGCCGGCGCCGGTGCGCATGGCGGTGTAGGTATTCTTGTCCCCGAAGGCGATCTTGACCGGGTGCTGTGCCGGGTAGATGAACCCGCCTTGCGCCATGATTGCGACGGCGGACGCGATACTGTCGAGCTCCTGCGAGGACAGGCGGTCAAGGCTGACCTGGCCGATATGGTAGATGCAGACCGACTTTGCCGGAGCCGACCGTGCCCAGGCGCAGAACTCCGCCAGCGTTGCCACGCCGGACCGCATGGTGTCTCGGATGGAATCCCTGGACGCGACCTTGATGATGGTTTCGCCCATTTCCGGGCGCGGGGTCGATGCGATCTTTTCCGGCGCGGCCTGCGGTGGGCCTTTCGGCTCCTGCATCTTGCGCGAAATCCGGTTGATGACCTTGTACGTCGCCGGGCGCCGGCCTGCCCCCTTCTCGACAACCTCGATGTCCCCGAGGTCGATGAGCGCGCCCAGCGTCTTTTTCGCAGAGGTCACGCCGACGTTCATTTCCTCGGACAGGCGCTTGGGGCCGACCTGGATCACACCGCCATCGTCCGCGTTCTCGTCCAGCCACAGGAGGGCCATTGCGCCCAGGCGGCTGGCATCCGTGAGTTTCAGCGCCGAAACGGTCATGACGGATACCATTCGTAGAAGTACGGGCGGGGTGGTGTTGTCGCAGCACGGAGCGGGGACCAACCACGGCTAATGCGATTGTAAAATGTGGCGGGAAGGATGCCCTTTCTCTCGGCAATCTGACGGTGAAGCCAGTAGCGGGTCATTCCGCGCCCTCCCCTACTTTCGGAAACCGGCGCACATTGAAACCAGCATCCTTCAGGATCGCCTCAGCCTGCTCCTTCGACACGCGCTCTTTCTCAGGCTCCGGTGGCGGCGCTGTGGCTCGCATCCGTTCTGCCTCCTTGCGCCCGCGGATTTCCTTGAGAAGCCCGGAAATATCCCCAGGCGTAGGGCGGCGGCGGGGGTTGGCCCGGTTCCACTGACGCAGGGCGAAAACGACCTGCTCGCGCGTCCAATCCTGCAGCTCGTCGCACCACCAAGCCAGTTGCGCGGCTCGGATATCTGCGCCCTCGTTCGGCTGGAAATAGGCGCTCAGCACCACCTCGACCTCAGAAGCAATCTTCTGACGGTGATCTGCCAGCTCCTGCGGCGAAAGCGATGCGGCGTGCTGTGGCGTCGGCGTGGGGATCGTGGCCGTCATAGCGGCGGGAAGATTTGTCATCACGCAGTCCTCCGGTGATTGTGGTGAGGCGGGGGCCGACTTTGTGCGGGAAAACACCTCGCCAGCCGTTTTGAATAGAGAGATTCAGAACCGCGTCCGGGTCATGGTGGCCGATAAGCGATTTCACTGTCATTCGAGCGGCGCGTGGCGTCATCGCATTTCCGATCTCCCGCCGATGCGCCTCGAATTCCTCAGCAACCATCGGTGAGCAGACCTCGCTCAGGATCGAAATGATTTCTGACCTCTTTTCCTTCGCGCGCGACTGACGGTTCCTTGACGGTTCCTTGACGGTTCCTGACGGTTTGGGTGCACCTGGTGCGGGGGTATCCTGCAT
>NZ_JASHJL010000019.1 GCF_030733205.1 Mameliella sp. MMSF_3455 | reverse complement strand
TCCCGTCGTGCGCCTCAGCGCCGCCGGTGAAGGGGCTTTTACGGTTACCAATCCAAACCCGCAAGCAGTTTTTTGGCCTCTCGTCATCTTTTTTTCAAGAAAGCCCAAAAACTGCGCAATATCAGTGCATTGAGGCGCAAAGAAATCTGCGCTTCGGGCGCTGGCATCGTTGCCCCTTGCTGCACCGTGACGGGCTGCGGCTCCATATCTTGGGTTATCCACAAGCTTACCCCCAAGAGGCCGGCTTTTTCACAGTCCTGCGGGCCTGAATCGTCGCGATTCACCCTCCGGGCCAACCGAAAAAAACCTCAGGCGAGTCGGGGGCGGGGCGTTATCCGCACGCGCAGTGCCAGCAACAGGCAGATCACGCCGAGGTAGGCCAGGGGTTCGATCTGAAACCCTTTCACCAGCATCAGGTAGTGCACGCCCCCTAGCAGTACCGCGGGATAGGTCAGGCGGTGCAGCTTGCGCCAGCGCGGCCCCAGTCTCCGCACCGACCAGTTGTTCGAGGTCGCCACCAAGGGCAGCATCAAGGCAAAGCCCACCATGCCCACGGTAATGTAGGGTCGTTTGAGAATGTCCGCCCAGATCTGGCTCAGGATCTGCACGTCCAGCACCAGCCACACCAGCAGGTGCAGAAAGACAAAGGTGAATGTCATGATGCCGATGGCACGCCGGAACTTGAGCAGGTTGACCCCGGCCCAACGGCGCAGGGGCGTCACGGCCAGACCGGCGATGGCCAACTGCAGGGCGAATTCACCCAGTGCATGTTCCAACGCCTTGATCGGCTCGACGCCAAGCCCCCCGGTCAGGCCCTGGTACAGGTACCAGGGCGCCGGCACCGCCAGCAGCAGGTAGAGCGACCAGGTGGGCACCCGCCGAGCGGTCTTGTTGATGGCATCTGCCAGCATCAGAAGTTCGCCTTGAGGTCCATGCCCTCGTAGAGCGATGCGACCTCCTCTTCGTACCCGTTGAACATCAGCGTCGGCTGACGGCGCGCGAACAGACCGCCGCCGATGCGCCGCTCGGTCGCCTGGCTCCAGCGCGGGTGATCCACCGTCGGGTTCACGTTCGAGTAAAAACCGTACTCGCGCGCGGCGGCCTTGTTCCAGGAGGTGGGCGGCTGGGTATCGGTCAGGGTGATCCGCACGATCGACTTGATCGACTTGAAACCGTATTTCCACGGCACCACCAGCCGGATCGGCGCGCCGTTCTGGTTGGGAATCGTCTTGCCGTAGATGCCCGTCGCCATCATCGTCAGCGGATGCATCGCCTCGTCAAGGCGCAGCCCCTCGACGTAGGGCCAGTCCAGCACCGGGTAACGGGTGCCGGGCATTTCCTCGGGGCGCAGCACCGTTTCGAAGGCAACGTATTTCGCCTCGGGCTTTACCCCCGCCAGGTCCAGCAGGTCTGCCAGTTCGAACCCGTTCCAGGGCACCACCATCGACCAGGCCTCGACACAACGGAACCGATAGATGCGTTCCTCGATGGTCATCTGGCCCAGGATGTCCTCAAGCGCGTAATCCCCGGGTTTGTCGACCAGCCCGTCGATCTGAATCGACCAGGGTTGCGTCGTCAGCATGTGGGCGTTTTCGGCCGGATCTCCCTTGCGGGTGCCGAATTCGTAGTAGTTGCAGTAAGAGGTGATGTCCTCGAAGGCATTGGGCTCCAGCGCGTCCTGCGCCAGGGCCGCGGACGGCATGCCCCCCAGCAGTGCGCCACCACCCGCTGCCGCGCCAGCGCCAAGACCCAGCCCCGCCAGCACGCGACGACGGTTCATGAAGATCGGCTCCGGCGTGACGTCGGAACGGCTAAGCTTGTTTGTCCAGCGGTTGGCCATGTGTCCTCCAAGGGTGCTTTGTTGAACTGAAGATAGGCGATGCACGCTTTTGCCCAAACAAACGATCTCTCACGTTGGCGTCACGCGGATGTAACACGGCACGCACAGGTGACAGGCGTCAGGCCTCCAGCTCCACACCAATCCGGCAGATCTCCTCGACCAGAAGATCGAGGTCGGCGCGCCGTGTGCGGTGATTGCAGATCGCCACCCGCAGGCAATGACGCCCGGCGACGGTGGTATCGGAAAGGGCGGCGATGCCCGCCTCCTGCATCCGCAACATGATCTCCGTGTTCAGCTCGCGAAGGCCCGCATCTGCAAGTCCCGGCGCCTGGTACCGGAAACAGACGATGTTGATCGTCACCGGCGCCATCAGTTCGAGGTGCGGCACCTCTTCTATCCGGGCGGCGAGATAGGCCGCCTGCGCGATGTTCTGATCGATCAGGCGGCCGAACTTCTCGACCCCATGCTCCTTGAGCGTCAGCCAGACCTTTAGGGCGCGAAAGCCGCGCGAGGTCTGAAGATTGTAGTCATGCAGGTATTCCGTCGCCGCGACACCTCGGGGCTTTTCCTCCAGGTATTCGGGGTGCACGGCAAAGGTCTGGCGATGACGGTCGGCATCCCGGATCAGCGCACAGCCCGCCTCGAAGGGCACATGCAGCCATTTATGCGGGTCAAGCGCCAACGAGTCCGCCGTCTCCAGCCCGCGCACCAAGTCCCGGTTGCCCGGCGCAATCGCGATCAGCGCCCCGATGCAGCCGTCGACATGGAACCACAGCCCTTCGTCGTCACACAGCGCGCGGATGGCCGGCAGGTCGTCGATGGCGCCCGTGTTGACCGTCCCGGCGGTGGCGATGACGCAGGCCGGGCGATACCCCTTGGCGCGGTCCTCGGCGATCAGTTCGCGCAGCGCACCCATGTCCATCCGCAGGTTGCGATCCGACGGCACCCGCCGCAGCGCCCGATTGCCCAGGCCCAGCAGTTCCACCGCCTTCTGGTGACAACTGTGCAACTGGTCGGACCCGTAAAAGCGCAGCGGCTGGGCAATTGCCGCGATTCCCTCTTCTCGGACATCCACACCCGCCATCGCATTGCGCGCCGCCGTCAGCCCGATGATATTGGCCATCGATCCGCCGCTGACCAGCGTGCCGCTGGCGGTCTCGGGAAAACCCATCATCTGTTTCAGCCAGTCCACGACCTGCAGGTCCATCAGGGCGGCGGCATTGTTGCCGCCGCCAAGGTTGGAGCCGTCGATCGCAGAGAGGAACTCTGCCAGCGCGCCGCTGAAACTGCCCGATCCCATGTACCACATCCAGAACCGCGGATGGATGTTGCCCATCGGGTAAGGCAACAGGTTCTCCTGCATTTCCCCGTAAATGTCGGCCAACGGTTGCGGATCGACCGGCAGGGGCGCGGCATAACTCTGGCGTACCTCCTCCGGCATCTCGGCCCAGAGAGGCCGGTCGCGCACGTCGCGGACATGGGCAAGTGCGTCATCCACGATCCGATGCGCCACGTCCCGCACGACATTCCAATCCGCGGGATCAAGCCCCTCTTCGGCCTGTTCGAAATGCTGGTCGTCCATGTCTCCCCCCAAGGATGAAAAGGCTTAGGTCAAAAAATCACGCTGGAACCGTCCGCAGCATATCACAGACAGCCCTATCGCGGGCAGACGGGAGGAGAGCCGCCCGCGCTTGCGATCACGGCGCCCTTGCGTCCACCTGCATCCGGCGAATGGCCTCTTCGAACATGCGGTTCCCGGCGGCGCCATCGTCGCCCAGCCGGACCGAGGGGTAGATCTCGTTCATCTGCACGGACGAGCCGTCAT
Source organism: Mameliella sp. MMSF_3455 (assembly GCF_030733205.1). Classification (GTDB taxonomy): domain Bacteria; phylum Pseudomonadota; class Alphaproteobacteria; order Rhodobacterales; family Rhodobacteraceae; genus Antarctobacter. The sequence goes on along the minus strand of NZ_JASHJL010000019.1, from coordinate 91,790 downwards.
CCTTGACCACCCGCACATGCCGACGCCGCATCTGGCGCGGCTCGCCCACGCCGACGGAATGGGCGATGGTCTCGATCTCCTTGATGACCGCCTTGGCATAGGCCGCGACGCGCTTGTCCTTCTCGGAGACCACCAGCCCCTTTTGCAAAGAGGGGATGTGCGTCGTGATCCCGGTCGGGCAGGTGTTCTTGTTGCACTTCAGCGCCTGGATACAGCCCAGCGAGAACATGAACCCACGCGCCGAGGTCACGAAATCCGCGCCCAGGCAGATGGCCCAGGCCACGTCACCGGGATTGACCAGCTTGCCACTGGCCACGATCCGGATGCGGTCGTGCAGCCCGGCCAGGTCGCGCAGATCCACCATGCGGATCAGCGCCTCGCGCAGGGGCAGGCCCACGAGGTCGATCAGCGGCAGCGGCGCGGCCCCGGTGCCGCCCTCGCCCCCGTCGACGGTGATGAAATCGGGCGCGTGTTCCTCGCCGCGTTCCTTGATTTTCTTGAAGAAGGCGAACCAGGGATCGGCCGAGCCCATGCAGGTCTTGAATCCGACCGGCTTGCCCGTGACCTCGCGGATGTGGGCGATCAGGTCCAGCAGCCCGTCGAAATCATCCACCTCGCGGTGACGGTTGGGCGATATCGCGTCCTTGCCCATAGGCACGCCGCGAATGGCGGCGACTTCTTCGTCGATCTTGGCCGCCGGCAGGATGCCACCCTTGCCCGGCTTGGCGCCCTGGCTCAGCTTGATCTCGAACATCCTGACGTTCGGATTAGCGGCAACTTCCTTCAGCTTGGCATCGCTCAGGTTGCCGTCCTGGTCTCGCACGCCGAACTTGGCGGTGCCGATCTGGTAGACGATGTCGCAACCGCCCTCCAGGTGATAGGGCGACATCCCGCCTTCCCCGGTGTTCAGCCAGACCCCGGCCTGCTTGGCCCCCCGGCTGAGCGCCTGCACCGCCGGTTTCGAGATCGCGCCGTAGGACATGCCCGAGATATTGTAGATCGAGGGCGCCAGATAGGGTTCCCGGCAATAGGGCCCGATCATCATCGGCTCGGTCGAGGCATATTGATCGTCCAGCGGCGGAAAGACCGCGTTCATGAAGATCGGTGTCCCCGGCACGTTCAGATTCCGGGTCGAGCCAAAGGCGACGGTGTTCCCCTTGCTGGAACTGGCATTGTAGATCCAGTTGCGTTGCGCGCGGTTGAACGGCATCTCCTCGCGGTCCATCGCGAAGAAATACTGGCGAAAGAATTCTCCCAGCTCGGTGAACAGGGCGCGGAACCGCCCGATCACCGGGTAGTTGCGACGGATCGCGTCCCCGGTCTGCGTCTTGTCGATGACATACATCACGATGACAAGCGCCACGCCCACGCCGATCATGAAGACGAAGAAAAGCGCCAGATATTGCAGCGCGGCCATCGCGTATTCCATATTCTACCCCCTGAATGTGTTGATCTGTCTCAAGGTCATGCTGTTTTTCAATCGATACTCTGCCACCATCACAGACGAATGGCAGCCCGTCTGCGTAATTCGTGAAAGGGAGAGAGCATGAGACACTTCATCAGCGCCGCCGCGCTCGCACTCGTGGCGAGCGGAGCGATGGCACAGGGCATCATCAGCTACGACACCGACCAGAGTTTCGACGATGTCGTCTTTGGTCTGGAAAACGCGATCCTCGACGAAGGCCTGGTGATCGACGCGGTCAGTCACACCGGCGCCATGCTGGAGCGGACCAAGGCGGACGTGGGATCGGACGTCACCATCTTTACCAACGCGGACATCTTCAGCTTTTGCTCGGCCAAGATCAGCCGCGAGGTGATGGAGGCTGACCCGATGAACGTGGTCTTCTGCCCTTACGACATCTTCGTCATCGTCCGACCGGAGACCCCGGACATCACGACAATCGGTTTCCGCGAATTCCCCGAGGGGGAAATGAAAAAGGTCGAGGCCCTGCTCGACGGCATCGCCCGGTCGGCCATCGGCCTGGACTGAGCGCCCCCCGTTCCGACCCGTACAGCCATCAGGATACAGGCAGAGGGAAACGGCCCGTCGCGCTGGCGCCGTTTCCTGCATTTTCGGCCGGAACACCGGAAAAAACGCCGCCCCAATTCACAAAGATGTAATTGGAAACGCGCCGTGCCTCTGGCTTAGGCGCCGACCCGCGGTCGTCAAGCCGCGCGCACAGAAATTCCGCCTCATCCAGTACGCCATTCCTCCCGTAGACCTTTTCGATGTGACGGACACATCGCAACTGCGAAACCAATGGAGGATTTCCATGATCCGTAGAACGTTCCTTGCCGCCACGACCGCTCTCGCCATTGCCGCTCCGGCCTTTGCCGGCGGTCATTCGATGGACATCGTCGATACCGCCAAAGAGGCAGGCAGCTTTGAAACCCTGCTGGCGGCAGCCACTGCGGCGGGCCTTGTCGACACGCTCAAGGGTGACGGCCCCCTGACTGTGTTCGCCCCGACCGACGCAGCCTTTGCCGCCCTGCCCGAAGGCACGGTCGAGGATCTGCTGAAGCCCGAAAACAAGGACCAGCTGACCGCGATCCTCACCTACCACGTTGTGGCGGGCAAGGTCATGTCGACCGATCTCAGCGATGACATGATGGCGAAAACCGTCGAAGGATCGGAAATCACAATCGACCTCGACGATGGCGTGATGGTCAACGATGCCAGCGTCGTGACCGCCGACATCGAGGCCTCGAACGGCGTGATCCACGTCATCGACAAGGTGATCATGCCGGGCATGTAAGGCCCGCTCGACACGGATCTGACAGGCCCGCGCCCTCGCGCGGGCCTGTTTTTTTGCCAGCTTCGTTTCAGACACTTTTTCCAAAGCCACGCTTGAATGCCCCGGGCACCGCCCTCTGCGGCACAACTCCAATCGCTGCCCGGCAGAGGTCCGCCCGCCAAATCACTCTGGCGGGCGTTGCGACACGGTCTTTCGGTCGGCCCACATACGCGGATACACTTGCGTCAAATACACCCTGGGTAGAAATGATTTGATCGAATTCCCCTAATGAGGCAGGCTTTCGGTTTGCCACCCTTCCGATCAGACCAATCCATTGACCAGGATCACTTATGCCCATGTTTGCAGAACCCACCGTGCGCGCGTCCATCAGCACGATGGTTGCCTCCGTCGAAAACGGTGTGGACCGAGAAACCTATACCATCCAGAAACTGAAGGCCGGGTTCGATGCTCTGGGCGATCCTGGGCCAACTGTCATCGATGCCGAAGGGGCCTATGTCGACGCTTCGGACGTTCCGCTCAGCTATGAGCATCCGGTGCTGTCGCAGTCCGATGACACGATGCTGAAACTGCGCGTGCGCTGCGCCATAGACGAGTTGAATGCCGAGTCGCCCATGCTCCCCGGCGAAACCCTGGTTCACGAACGCTTTGCCTTTCTGTCCGAACCCTGGGAGGTGTTTCCGCCGGGAACGGTGTTCGTCGACCGGCAAACCTCGATGGCCCGCCTGCTATACATCTTTCGCAACGTCGTCGTGGACGCGCAAACCGGCGCCTTGCGCTTTGACAGCGCGGCGGCGGCAGAGCCGGTCGATGATCAACTGGGCCTGATCGAGCCCCCCGTGATGGTTCTGGCCGCGGCCTCTCTGCCGCACAGCATCGCCGTGGACGTGGCAAAGAAACTGGCCGACCAGATGGCCAAGGACGCGCTCAAGGCGATCGGCGGCAACCTGACCCAGATGGCAGGCGGCGTCATCGCAGGGGCGATTGCCGGCGCGATCATCGACACTATCCTCGGGGCGCTGTTCCCGGACGACAAGAAATCGACCCTCGACGCCTATTTCGAGGGCATGCAAAAACTGATGCAACAAGAGCTGAAGCAGCAGACCATCGACGAAATCGCGGGCACCTTCGTTGCCCTGCGCAACGAGTTGAACAACGTCTACGCGCCGGCCCGTCTGCAATCGGACCTTCGGGTCCAGCAGGACCGCAAGAACCTCTTCGATTACCATCTGCACGACTACTCCAACACCTTCTTCATCGGGACGGACGGAATGCTGGGGACGCTGATGGATGAAAAATACCAATTGGCCTGTTTCCCGGTCTTCCTGCTTGGAGCGGGGATGCACCTGTCGATCCTGCAGGAGATCGCCAATGTCGATCCCACCAACAGGGATGAGAATTTCAATCCGCTGAAGTCGAGCTATGGCGTCCCCAAGACCGGCTCGGTCGCGAAATATGCCAAGCAATACGCGGACCACGCCGATGCCGTCTGGGAAAAGATCCGCGAAAAGCGGAAGAGCCGCGTGGTCTATGGCGCAGAGCATCACGTCGTATTCCGCCATCACTACTTTATCGGGTATTACGCCGATGAGGCGATCGACCCCGACAAGCACCTGAACCGGATCAAGTACGAATACACCAACGACAAGGATGGCAAGTACATCCCGGTGCCCGGAAGCAGCAAGGCGGACGTGATGAAAGCGATGGCGGCCTACCAGGAACAGGTGCTGGCCGAACTGGAAAAAAGCCTGCCCGACCGCAAGAAGGTCGTCGACGGGTGGCGCAAGCTCATCGACAACCCGCTCAACATGGAAACGTCCTGACGGCGCCCTTCCGGTTTCGGTACCAGGCGCCGCGAGGGCTGGTGAACCGGGCTGTGTCACCAGCCCCACGAAACGATGGCCGGGCCGTTCACGCGCGGACACGAAAAAGGCGGGGTCTCCCCCGCCTTTCCGCATCCGTGCCGCAAAGGGTCAGTGGACGACGGCATCGTCCGGCTTGGGCCGGTTCGTGGCGCCCACCCGGTCGCCGATGATCAAACCATCGGCCCCGGCAGAGACGACGACCACGTCACCGTCCGCCACGTCGCCCGCCAGCAGCATCTCGGCCAGCGGATCCTGCAGCGCCCGCTGGATCACCCGCTTGAGCGGGCGCGCACCGAACACCGGATCATAGCCTTCGTCCGCCAGCCATGTCCGCGCGTCATCGTCCAGTTCCAGCCGGATCTTGCGCGCTGCCAGCCGTTTCAGCAGGCGGGACAGCTGGATGTCCACGATCCCCGACATGTCCTCGCGCTTGAGGCGGTCAAAGATGATGGTCTCATCCAGGCGGTTCAGGAACTCGGGCCGGAAATGGGCGCGCACGGCGTCCATCACGTCGCGCCGGGCCTGGCTGGAATCCGCGCCTTCGGGCAACTGCGACAGCGCCTGGCTGCCCAGGTTCGAGGTCAGCACGATCAGCGTCTGCTTGAAATCCACGGTCCGGCCTTGGCCATCGGTCAGCACGCCATCGTCCAGCACCTGAAGCAGCACGTTGAACACGTCCGGATGCGCTTTTTCGACCTCGTCGAACAGCACCACCTGGTAGGGCCGCCGCCGCACGGCTTCGGTCAGGACACCGCCCTCGTCGTAGCCGACATAGCCCGGAGGCGCACCGATCAGGCGGGCCACCGCGTGTTTCTCCATGAACTCGGACATGTCGATGCGGACCATCGCGCTGTCGTCGTCAAAGAGGAAATCCGCCACCGCCTTGGTCAGCTCGGTCTTGCCGACGCCGGTCGGGCCAAGGAAGAGGAAGGATCCCAGCGGCCGGTTCTCGTCGTTCAGGCCCGCGCGCGCCCGACGGACGGCATTGGCCACCGCCGTAACCGCCTGCGACTGGCCGACAACCCGCTTGTGCAGCTCGCCCTCCATCCGAAGCAGCTTTTCGCGGTCACCCTCCAGCATCTTTGAGGTCGGGATACCCGTCCAGCGTTCGACAACACTGGCGATATGTTCGGGCAAAACCGCTTCCTCGACCATGACATCGTCTTCGGCGCCTTCCGCCTCGTTCAGCTTGCGCTCGATCTCGGGGATGCGCCCGTACTGCAGCTCACCGGCGCGGGCAAAGTTGCCGTCGCGCTTTGCGGTCTCCAATTCCACGCGCAGGTGGTCCAGCTCCTCCTTGAGGTTGCGGGCCGAGGCCAGCTTGTCACGCTCCGCCTGCCAGCGCGAGGTCATCTCGGCCGACTGCTGTTGCAGTTCGGACAGGTCCTTTTCCAGCTTGGCCAGCCGGTCCTTGGAAGCCTGGTCGTCTTCCAGCCGCAGCGCCTCGACCTCGATCTGCTTTTGCAGGATGTCCCGGTCCAGAGCGTCCAGCTCCTCGGGTTTGCTATCCACCTCCATCCGCAGGCGGCTGGCGGCCTCGTCCATCAGGTCGATGGCCTTGTCCGGCAGGAAACGGTCGGTGATATAGCGATGCGACAGCGTCGCCGAGGTCACAAGCGCCGAGTCCGAGATCCGCACGCCGTGGTGCAACTCGTACTTTTCCTTGATGCCGCGCAGGATCGACACCGTGTCCTCGACCGTCGGTTCCTCGACCATGACCGGCTGGAACCGCCGCGCAAGGGCCGCGTCCTTCTCGACGTGCTTGCGGTACTCGTCCAGCGTGGTGGCACCGACACAGTGCAGTTCACCCCGCGCCAGCGCCGGTTTCAGCAGGTTCGAGGCATCCATCGCCCCGTCCGCCTTGCCCGCACCGACCAGCGTGTGCATTTCGTCGATAAACAGCACGATTTCACCCGCGGCCGACGTCACTTCGGACAGGATGCTCTTCAACCGCTCCTCGAACTCGCCGCGATACTTCGCACCGGCAATCAGCGCCCCCATGTCCAGCGCCAGCAGGCGCTTGTTCTTGAGGCTTTCCGGAACGTCACCGTTCACGATCCGCAGGGCCAGGCCCTCGGCGATCGCGGTCTTGCCGACGCCCGGTTCACCGATCAGGACCGGGTTGTTCTTGGTCCGGCGGGACAGCACCTGCATCGTGCGCCGGATCTCGTCGTCGCGGCCGATGATCGGGTCAATCTTGCCTTCACGGGCGCGCTCGGTCAGGTCCAGCGTGTATTTCTTCAATGCCTCATAGCTGTCCTCGGCGTTCGCGGTATCCGCCGTGCGCCCCTTGCGCACGTCGTTGATCGCCTCGTTCAGCTTTTGCGGCGTGACCTTGCCGGCCTCCAGCGCCTCTTTCGCGGGGCTGCGGACCATCGCCAGCGCGGTCAGCATCCGCTCGACAGGCACATAGCTGTCACCGGCCTTGCTCGCCAGTTTTTCGGCCTCGTCCAGCACCTTGCCGGTGGCCGAATCCAGGTAAACCTGCCCAGCATCGCCCGAAACCTTGGGGATCTTGGCCAGCTTGGTGTCCAGCACCTGCACCACGCGTGCGGGCTCACCGCCGGAGGCGGCGATCAGGTTCGACGCCATCCCCTCTTCGTCGTCCAGCAGGGCCTTGAGCAGGTGTTCCGGGGCCAGCTTCTGGTGGCTTTCCCGCATCGCAACTGTCTGCGCGGCCTGAATGAATCCGCGCGCACGTTCCGTGAACTTCTCCAAGTTCATATCTGTCTCCTTCCATCAAGCGCCCCTTGAATTGCGTCGCGCCTGGCCATGCAGCACACGGGCGTTTCGGGGCCTCGCTTCCAAGATGGTCGCGGCTCACGATCTGTTCAAGTGAGCGACGTTGCAAAAAAGCAACGCGCGCCATCTTGACCTTGTGTGCAAGGGCTTTCATGTGATCCCGAACCCCAGAGCAGGAGCCCGCCCCATGTCCGATGACCGCCTGATCGTCGCCCTCGATGTCCCGAACGTGATCGAAGGGATCGACCTTGTCGACCGCCTCGGCGATGCGGTCTCTTTCTACAAGATCGGGCTGGGGATGCTCACCGGCGGCGGGATGGCACTGGCCAACGAGCTGAAGGGGGAGCACGGCAAGCGCATCTTCCTCGACCTCAAGCTGTTCGACATCGGCGCCACGATCGAGGCCGCGGTGCGTGGCGTGGCCCAGTTCGACCTGGACTTCCTGACCGTTCACGGCGACCCGAACGTGGTACGCGCCGCCAAGGAGGGAGCGGCAGGGTCGAACACGAAGATCCTGGCCGTCACGATCCTGACCTCGCTCGACCGCAGTGACCTGGACGCCGCCATGATCGCCGAGGGGTCGATCCCCGATCTGGTGCAGACCCGCGCCGGCCGCGCGTTCGAGGCCGGGGCCGACGGCATCATCTGCTCTCCGAACGAGGCGGCACTGGTCCGCGCCCTGCCCCAGTCCGAGGGCCGTCTGATCGTGACGCCGGGTGTGCGGCCCGCAGGCGCGGATGTCGGCGATCAGAAACGCATCGCGACTCCGGCGCAGGCCATCCACGACGGCGCCGACCATATCGTTGTCGGCCGCCCGATCCATCGCGCGCCCGATCCCCGCGCCGCGGCTCAGGCGATCCTGTCGGAAATGGCGTCACCGCAGGCTCAACGCACGAACTGATACTGCACGCCGCATCGCGGAGCGCCGGCAAGACACGGCAACAGGCTGACGCGGGACGTGTACCGGGAACGCGTAGCGCGCGCACCATGTTACAACGCATGGGCCGAAAAGGCGTTCCCGCGCATTTCGGACACCGGCAAACCGGCGCGCAAACCCCGACAAACCGGCGAAAATCCGCGAAAAATACCCTGTACCGGGGGTATTCCTGACCTGTCGGCCAGATGAAACCCGGCGATCCTCTCCCTACCTCTTTCCAAAGGCCGGAAAAAACCGGGCCAGACAAAAGGTCATGAGGTTAGGAGACCGAAATGAGCACGTGGACCCCGCGCATCGACCAGGTGCGTTACAACGCCGCCGAACAATGCTTCGAAGCCCTGGTCACCGTCGTCACCCCCCAAGGCCTTCTGCGAGTCGCCAGCCAATACGCGGCGCCCGTCACCACCGATTTCGAAGAGGCCGCGCGCGGCCTCTGGATGCGCGCGCGCCTGTCGCTGGGCACGCCCGAACGGCTGCAACTGCGCCTGCCGGCCGTCGAGATGCCGACCGCCGCCTGATCTGCCCCCATCCCTCGGGTTCGGCTCTTTACACGCCTGTATGAGCCGCACCGCCGCGCCCCTTGTCCCTCGGGTGCGGCGGCGTCCTGCCGGGGCCCGCGTCAGTTTGCGGGTCCCGGCCTTTTTTCCAGGTAGACCCTCAGGATATCGCGGAAGTGCGGAATCACCTCGTCGGAGTCGATGAAATCCGCCGGCGGCATCACCAGCCATTCCTCGCCCTCGTCGCCAAAGACCACGTCATCGACGATCCCCTTGGGCAGATGCGCCGCGAAGAACCAGTTCACCTTGCCCGCGTCGTCGCGCAGATGCGCCTTGTGCAGATCGGTTTCCGCCAGCGTCAGCCCCAGTTCCTCCTGCGTTTCGCGCAGGACGCAGGCCTCGGGGGTTTCCGCCCCGTCGCGTTCGCCGCCGGGAAAATCCAGGTAGCCGGGCCAGGGAATTGACGGCTTTCGATCACGCCGCAAAACGATCAGCTCCGCCCCTGCAAAGAGCATCAGCTTGGCGCCCGCGAACTGTTGTCTCGGATCACTCATGGCGCCCCTTTCTGCCGCGCATTATACTGCGGCCATGCCCAGTCTGTGCCGCGATTGCCTGACCCAGTTCGAAACCGGCGCCCGCTGCCCGGCCTGCGGGCGGCCGCGGGTGATCTCGCATTCCGAACTATGGGATCTCTCCATTGCCCACATGGACTGTGATGCCTTTTATGCAAGCGTAGAAAAGCGCGACAACCCGGAACTGGCCGACAAACCGGTTATTATCGGCGGAGGGCGCCGCGGTGTCGTCTCGACCGCCTGTTATGTCGCCAGAATCCGGGGCGTGCGCTCGGCGATGCCGATGTTCAAGGCGCTGGACCTCTGCCCCGATGCGGTTGTCGTCAAGCCGCGCATGTCCGTCTACGCCGAGGTGTCGAAACAGATTCGCGCCATGATGGAGGAACTGACCCCGGCGATCGAACCGCTGTCTCTGGACGAGGCGTTTCTTGACCTTACCGGCACCGCGCGCCTGCACGGCGCCCCGCCCGCCGTCATGCTGGCACGGCTGGTGGGCCGGATGAAATCCGAACTGGGCGTGACCGGCTCCATCGGCCTGTCCCACAACAAGTTCCTGGCCAAGATCGCCAGCGACCTCGACAAGCCGCGCGGATTCGCGGTGATCGGCAAGGGCGAGACGCAGGAATTCCTGCGCCGCAAGCCGATCCGCCTGATCTGGGGCGTCGGACAGGCCACGCAGGGCGCGCTGGAAAAGGCCGGAATCCGCACCTTCGAGGACCTGCTGCGCTGGGAACAGCGCGATCTGACGGCGCGCTTCGGATCGATGGGTGAGAGGCTCTGGCACCTGGCGAGGGGCGAAGACAAGCGCCGCGTGACGCGCAACGCGCCGATGAAATCCATCTCGAACGAGACCACCTTCAACGAGGATACCGCCGATGCGGATATCCTCGACGGGCATCTCTGGCGGATGGCGGAAAAGGTCTCTGACCGGGCCAAGGCCAAGGGCGTGGCGGGCCGGGTGGTGACGCTGAAACTGCGCCGCTCGGATTTCCGGATCGTGACGCGCCGCACTGCCCTGCCCGGCGCCACGCAAATCGCCGACCGGATCTATCGCACCGCGCGCGGGCTGTTCGACCAGATGCCGCCCGGACAGCCCTACCGGCTGATAGGGGCAGGCATTTCCGACCTCGTGCCAGAGGCGCAGGCCGACCTGTCCGGCGATCTCCTGGACCCGCAGGCCGAAACCCGCGCCAAGGCCGAACGCGCCACGGATGCGATTCGCGCCCGGTTCGGCGACGGGGCCATCCTAAAGGGGCGCGCGCTCAGATAGCGCGCGCCCCGGCAACGCCTGGCCTCACGCCCCGCGCCGCAACAGGTCGTCTTCCTCACCGGTGGCGTCATAGCCAAAGGCCTCCAGCCCCGCTTCCAGGTTGTCGGCCAGGTGCGGCGTGCCGATCAGGTAATCCGCCGTCGGCGTCGTCGCCTCGGCCTGGGCAGTGCCATAGGCCTCGTCCCAGTCATCGGCGTCGAATGCGCCCCGGCCGATCCACATGACCGCAACCAGCGCAGCCTGTTCCTCTTCGTCCATCCGGTCGATCAAACCGCGCAACTCGCCCTCGGCGCGGCTCAGCTCACGCGCCATGACGATGACCGCGGCCACCTTCCTTGGGCTGATGTTCTGCATTTCGCGTCTCCTTCTGCGTCTTCGACAAGAGATGACGCGAAAAGAGGAGTCAAACCTTGATCTTACGCAAACAGCCGATAGTACAGCCAGTCCGGCAGGAAACGGCTGCCCCGGAACAGCCAGGAAAACCCGCGCGGAAAGGCCCGCTGAAAGCCGCTTCCCGACATGTGACGGAAACAGATTTCCGCCGCCTTTTCCGGGTCCATGATGAAGGGCATGGCAAAATCGTTCTTGTCGGTCAGCCGGGTGCGGATATAGCCCGGCACAAGCAGCTGCACCTGCACCCCGGTCTTGCGCAGATCGGCATGGAGCGATTGCGCCAGAACCATGACCCCCGCCTTGGAAGAGACATAGGCCGCCGCCCCCGGCAACCCGCGATAGCCCGACAGCGACCCGGTCAGCACGAAATGCCCCCGGTCGCGTGCCACGAATCGCGGCACCACCACGCCCGCCAGGCGCATTGCCCCGGTGAAATTCACATCCGCCATCGTGTTGGCGCGTGCCGCGTCCCAGTCCTGCGCCCCGAAGGGCCAGTAGGCGCCCGCCACCTGGATCACCCCGTCGATCTCTCCGATCCGCTCTGCAACCGCCTCCAGCGCCTCGGCATCGGTCACGTCGACCGGTTCCACCTGCGCCCGTGACGGCAACTCATCCGCCAGCGCCTGCAGGCTGTCCGTGCTGCGCGCGCTCAGGATCAACTCCACGCCGGCCTTGCTGAGCCTCCGCGCCAGGGCCGCGCCCAGCCCTTCACTGGCGCCCACCAGCCAATACCGTTTGCCCTTCCAGTCTCTCACACGACCTCCTTTGGCCGCATGGTGGCGACCAGCTCGGCAACGGTGAAGCCGAACTTGCAAAACTGTGACCGGTTCACGATGGTCCCATTCGGCGCCAGGTACATCCAGTCGACCGTGTCCAGAACGTGGCCGCCCGCGTCCTCGGGCAGCCGGATCCGATAGCGCAACCGCACCGATGGGCCGCTCTGCTGGCCTTCGCCTTCTCCGACAAGGTCAGGCGCAGTGGCACGGATGCGCCCGTCGTTGCCCAGCCTCAGCTTCCATTGCCGGTGTTGCTCGGAACCGGATTCATACCGGAAATGTTCGTCCATGACGCCCTCGTTTCCGTCCCAGCGGGCGTCGAACTCTCCGACGAAACGAGAGGTGACGCGCCCCGTCGGCCCATAGATGACACCTTCGCAAATCAGCGGGCCGTTCAAATGGGTGCGCACGTCGAACGGCGCGCCGCGGTCATCCTCATAGTCCGCCGGTCTCTGTGCCAGAAAGCCGAACATCCGCTGCCGCAGCAGGGCAAGCGCCAGGACAATCGTGGCGCCCAGAAGGGTATAAAGAAGTGCAGTCATCACGATGCCTTTCTGATGGCCTCAGGCGCGGGGCCGCCGCTTACCCCGCGCGCCGGCGGCTCGGGGCGGATGCGATAGCGCGCGCCCTTCCACCACAGTTTCAGGGCCTGCCAGTGGATCAGCGCCAGAACCCGGCGCGCCCCGAACGGCCGCCGCAGGGCCGACCGCAGGATGGCGCCGTCCGTCAGCGGCGCGCGCGGCCCGCAAAGCGTGGCGATCACCCCGCCCTTGTCATGGCTGAAGTCGATCCAGACACCGACGCGATCCGCGCGGATGTCGAAACGAAAGGTATAGCCCCCGGCGATGGGCTGGAACGGCGAGACATGGAAGAGTTTCTGCGCCTCGATCCGGTCATGGGGCGTGATCGGCGCGCCGTCGGCATGGGCGCAAAGATAGGAATGCCTGTCGCCAAAGGTATTCGTGACCTCGGCAATCACCGCGCGCAAGGCGTCCCGGTCGTAGGCCAGCCAGAAGGAAACCGGGTTGAACACATGGCCCAGCAGCCGCGGCTGCGCCAGCAACATCAGCGGCCCGTCAAAGATGATCCCATGCGCATCCAGCACCTCGCGCGCCCAGGCCGCGCCGCGCCCCTTTCCCGGTGCGCCGCCGTGATCCCGGTCCTGCACCGTGGTCAGATTGCCCCGGTTGCGCGAAAACAGGCGCGGGCCTTGCACCTCGGTCTCCGCATCCAGCAGGACATAGTCCACCGAATAGCGGAACGCATTGGCCACATCGCCCTTGCGCCCGTGGAAGGAATGGCCCCGGATCAGGTCGACAGTGCTCATGCCACCTCCTTGACCGGTCCCCGGGCCAGGATGGCATCGGCCACGTCCGCCGCGCTGGCCAGTCCGTCCTCGTGAAAGCCGTTCTTCATCCAGGCCCCGCAGAACCATGTCCCGCTTTCGCCGTTCATCGCCGCGATCTCGCGCTGAGCCTGCAACGCACCAAGGTCATAGACCGGGTGCCGCAAGGTGACCTCGTCATGGATCAGCTCCTCCCGGATCGCACGGGTGGAATTCAGCGTCACGAACAGCGGATCGTCCTGCGGGATGGGTTGCAGGCAGTTCATCCAATAGGTCAGGTCGATGCAGTTCATCTCTTTCCGGGGCGCCTCGGTATAGTTCCAGGACGACCAGCAGGCCCGGCGGCGCGGCATCAGGGAGGCATCGGAATGCAGCACCACCCGGTTCGGCTGATAGGCGATCCTTTCCAGCGCCGCCCGTTCCGCCGGACGCGCATCCGACAACAGCCGCAGCGTGTCGTCCGAATGGGTGGCAAAAACCACCTCGTCAAAGCTCTCCCATTCGCCGCCCTCAAGCCGGACCTCGACCCCGGCGGCAGTCCGCCGGACACCGCCAACCGGGGCGCCCAGCCGCAGGTCCACCCCCTGACGCATCAGCGCGGCGCCCAGCCGCCGGACATATTCCACCGATCCGCCCTGCACCGTGTACCACTGGTGCTGGCCGGTGTGGCTCAACAAGGCGTGGTTCTCGAAGAACCGGATCAGCGCGTAAGCCGGGAAATCCAGGATCTTGTCGGTGGGCGTCGACCAGATCGCCCCGGACAGCGGCAAAAGGTAGTAGTCGCGGAACCAGTCGCCCGTCCCCATGTTCTCCAGGAAATCGCCAAGCGAGACGGCAGGATCCCGCGCCGCGTCCAGCGCCCGCGAGTTGAACTTCATGATGTCCCGGATCATCGCCAGGAACCGTGGGTTCAGCGCGTTGCGCTTCTGGGCAAAGACGGCCCGCAGGTCGCGCAACCCATATTCCATCGCCCCGCCACGCAGGCTGGCGGAAAAGCTCATGTCCGACTTTGCCACCGGCACATCCAACCGATCGAACAGCGAGGTCAGCAGCGGGTAATTGGCATAGTTGAACACGATGAAACCGGTATCGACTGGCTGCGTCCCGTCCTTGCCGGCCAGTTTGGTCCGCGCATGACCACCCAGGCGCGGCTCTGCCTCGATCAGGGTGACACGATGCTGTTCGCCCAGCATGTGCGCGGCCCCCATGCCCGAGATCCCGCCACCGATCACGGCGATCCTGCGTGCGACGCTGCTGCTGGCTTCAAATGGCATTGTCTGTCCTGATCCTTGGCTTGCTGGTCTTTCCAACCTCTTACGGCCCGACACGCCGCGCGGATGAAAAAAGCCCGGAAAACTTTTTTTCGCATCCGGTGATCCGATCCCGTCCCCCCTGCGTAATCCGATTATGTTTGGCGCGACTGAACCTCTCGACACCCGCGACGCTACGCCCATTGCGGCCCCGGCGATCAATGGGCATGTCAGGGGGGATGACCGTGACAAGGCCAAACCCGTGAGCGCAGGAACTGCAGACGACAGTGGCCCGGATTGGGCCGCGGTGCTGATCCGAATCCGAGACCACCGCGACGAGGCCTCCTTCGTCGCGCTGTTTCGGCACTTCGCGCCCCGGGTAAAGGCCTTTCTGATGCGCTCGGGCGCCGATGCCGCGCAGGCAGAGGAATGCGTCCAGGACGTCATGGCCACCGTCTGGCAGAAGGCGGCACAATTCGATCCGGCGCGCGCCTCGGCCGCGACTTGGATCTTTACCATCGCGCGGAACCGTCGGATCGACGCCCTGCGCAAACAGAAACGACCCGAGCCCGAGGATCTGCCCTGGGGCCCCGAGGCAGAGCCGGACCAGGAAGACCGGCTGGGCCTGCAACAGGAAACGGAACACCTGGAAGAGGCGCTCGCCTCTCTCCCCGCGAAACAGCGGGAGCTGATCGAAAAGGCCTATTTCGGCGACCTCACCCACAGCGAGATCGCCGAGGCCACCGGGCTGCCGCTCGGCACGATCAAATCCCGTATCAGATTGGCGCTCCAGCGCCTCAGACACGCCATGGACAGGAAGTGATGCTTCGATGACGACGATCCGACACCACCTGACCGACGACCTCATCATGGGCTATTCCGCGGGCACGCTGCCCGAGGCCGTCAATCTCATCATCGCCAGCCATGTTTCGCTCTGCGACGATTGCCGCGCGGCGGTCGAGGCGCATGACGCCCTCGGCGGCGCCGTTCTGGACACGACAAAGGCAGAGACGCTGGACGACGGCTGCCTCGACGCCACGCTGGCGATGATCAGGGCAATGAACGCCCCCGCGCCGCGTGACATCAAGGTGCCGCAGGATCCGGTCGCCCCGGCGCCGCTGCTGGATTACATCGGCGGTTCGCTGGACGCGGTGAAATGGCGTCCCGTCGGCATGGGCGTCAAACAGGCGATCCTGAAAACCTCGCCGGATGCCACGGCACGGCTGCTCTACATCCCCGCGGGCACGGCCATGCCCGATCATGGCCACCGCGGGTTGGAACTGACGCTGGTCCTGCAAGGTGCCTTCCAGGACGACGAGGGTTATTTCGCCCGTGGCGACATCGAGATCGCCGACGCGGACCTGCAGCATACGCCGGTCGCGGACATCTCGCAGGATTGCATCTGCCTTGCCGTCACCGACGCGCCGCTGCGGCTCAAGGGCCTCGCGCGGCTGGCACAGCCATTCCTGAACATCTGAGGCTGGCTTCCGCGCCGCCGCCCGCCTAGGCTCGGCCCCGGAAAAGGGGGCCGGGTCATGACGCATATCACCGCCGAAGTGGATCTGGACGCCGAAGGTCGGCAGGCGGGTTACCTGCGCGTGCCGCATTCCACCCATGACAGCGCCTATGGCTGGATCGGCGTCCCGATCGTCTGCCTCTGCAATGGCCCCGGCCCGACACTGCTTCTGACCGGCGGCACCCACGGCGACGAATACGAAGGCCAACTCGCCATCACCCGGCTTGCACGAGAGCTTGACCCGGCCCGCATTCGGGGCCGGCTGATCCTGCTCCCGGCCCTGAACGCGCCCGCCGCCGAGGCCGGACGCCGCTGCTCCCCCGTTGATGATGGCAACCTCAACCGCAGCTTCCCCGGAGATCCCTCCGGCACCCCGACAGACATGATCGCCCACTACGTCGAAGAGATCCTGATCCCCCGGTCGGATGTCCTGATCGACCTGCATTCGGGGGGCACCTCGCTGCTCTATCCGCCGACGGTGCTGCGTGGCCCCGGAGCGGATGACCGCGAGGCCGCGCTTCTGGCCCGCCTGCAAACCGCCTTCGACCTGCCCTACGCCTGGGTCTTCGCCTCCAGCCCCGGCCGCCACTCGACCGGGCGCACCGCGATGGCAGGTGCGAACCGCAAGGGCGTGATCTCGATGATGGCGGAACTCGGCGGTGGCGGCACCCTGGACCCACAGGTCCTGGCCATGACAGAACGCGGGCTGCAGCGCATCCTGCATGCGCTGGACATGCTGCCCGACTACAGTCCCGACGCCCCCCGGGGCACCAGAGAGGTTCAGGCCCGCGGCTCGGTCTATGCCTATGACGCGGGCCTC
Source organism: Mameliella sp. MMSF_3455 (assembly GCF_030733205.1). GTDB lineage: Bacteria > Pseudomonadota > Alphaproteobacteria > Rhodobacterales > Rhodobacteraceae > Antarctobacter. The sequence goes on along the minus strand of NZ_JASHJL010000019.1, from coordinate 75,054 downwards.
TTCGAACCTTTCAAGCAGATCGCCGATCCGGTCGCCGCGGGCGAACCCATCGGACAGATCCATGACCCCCTGAAACCCTGGGGCGCACGGGTCGAGGTCGCATCGCCTTTCGCCGGTTTCCTGCTCGCCAAACGCGTTCCGGGCCGGGTGAGTCGCGGCGACGCGGTTGCCCAGATCGCCAGCGATGCCTGACGCCGCGCGGCGCTCGGCCCGCCCCAAGGGTCGGCGGGCGGGCGTCTTTGCGGCGTAGCCGCAAACAGTCCCGTCCCGGCGACCGCACACGAAAAAGGGCGGCTCGCGCCGCCCCTTCCCAACAGCCCTCTCAGGCGTTCATTTCTTGCGCTTCTTCGGCGGCATCAGGTCGGTGATCGTGCCCTCGAACATCTCGGCGGCAAAGTTCACCGTCTCCGACAATGTCGGGTGCGGGTGGATCGTGTGGCCAAGGTCCACCGCGTCCGCGCCCATCTCGATGGCCAGCGCCGCCTCCGAGATCAGGTCGCCCGCGTTGGTGCCCACGATGCAGGCGCCGATCACCCGGTCGTCCTCGGGATCGAACAACAGCTTGGTCACGCCCTCGCTGCGCCCGTTGGACAGCGACTTGCCCGAGGCCGCCCAGGGGAACACGCCCTTCTCGTACTTGACGCCCTTCGCCTTGGCTTCGGTTTCGGTCAGCCCGCACCAGGCCACTTCGGGATCGGTATAGGCCACGCTCGGGATCAGCTTGGCATCGAAATGCCGCTTTTCCCCGGCACAGACCTCGGCGGCCACCTTGCCCTCGTGCACCGCCTTGTGCGCCAGCATCGGCTGGCCCACCACGTCACCGATGGCAAAGATATGGTTCACGCCGGTCCGCTGCTGGCTGTCCACGGCGATGAACCCACGGTCATCCACCGCGACACCGGCCTTCTCGGCGTCGATCAGCTTGCCGTTCGGCTTGCGCCCCACGGCCACCAGCACCTTGTCGAAGGTATCGGAAAAGCTCTCGCCCTTGTCGTCCTCGAAGGTCACCTTCAGCCCGGCATCCGACGCCTCGACCGCCGTCACCTTGGTCTTGAGGAAGATGTTTTCATACCGGCCCTTGATGCGGGTCATCAGCGGCTTGACGATGTCCTTGTCGGCGCCCGGAATGATCTGGTCCATCAGTTCGACGACCGTGATCTTGGACCCCAGCGCATCATAGACACAGGCCATCTCCAGCCCGATGATCCCGCCGCCCAGAACCAGCATCCGTTCGGGAATGTCCTTCAGCTCCAGCGCACCGGTGCTGTCGATCACACGCGGATCGTCATGCGGGATGAAAGGCAGATCCACGGGTTCCGACCCGGCGGCGATGATGCACTGGTCAAAGGAGACGGTCTTGACCCCGTCGTCGCCCTGCACCTCGATCATGTTCGGCCCGGTGAACTTGCCATAGCCACGCACGACCTGCACCTTGCGCCCCTTCGACAGGCCGTCCAGCCCGCCGGTCAGCTGGCCGACGACCCCGTCCTTGAAGCCGCGCAGCGCATCCAGGTCGATCTCCGGCTTGGAGAACTTAATCCCGTGAGACCCCATCTCCTCGGCCTCGGTGATGACCTTGGCGACATGCAACAGCGCCTTGGACGGAATGCAGCCGACGTTCAGGCAGACACCGCCCAGCGTCGGGTTGCGCTCGATCATAACCACCTTCTTGCCCAGGTCGGCGGCACGGAAGGCCGCCGAATAGCCGCCGGGGCCGGAACCCAGCACGACAACCTCGGCATGCACGTCACCGGGGCCGCTGGCGCTGCCGGTGGCGGCCACGGATTTCGGCGCCTCGGCGGCGGGTGCCTCGTCCTTCGGCGCCTCTTCCTTGGCATCCGCCCCTTCCAGCACAAGGATGACCGAGCCTTCGCCGACCTTGTCGCCTTCGGAAACCTTGATCTCCACGACCTTGCCCGCGGCGGGCGAGGGCACTTCCATCGTGGCCTTGTCGCTTTCCAGTTCGATCAGCGGGTCTTCCTCGCTGACGGTGTCGCCCACGCTGACCAGGATCGCAACGACGGGCACCTCGGAGAAATCACCGATATCGGGTACTTTGACTTCCATCGTTTTCACCTCACCACATCAACTTGCGCATGTCGCCCAAGAGCGTCTTGAGCGTCACGACAAAGCGTGCGGCCAAGGCACCGTCGACGGCACGGTGATCATAGGACAGCGACAGCGGCTGCATCAGGCGCGGCACGAATTCCTCGCCGTTCCAGACCGGCTGCATCTTGGACCGGGTCAGGCCAAGGATCGCCACCTCGGGCGCGTTCACGATGGGCGTGAACGAGGTCCCGCCAATCCCGCCCAGCGACGAGATGGTGAAGGTGGCGCCCTGCATGTCCTTGGACTTCAGGTTGCCCTCGCGCGCGGCCTTGGACAGTTCCATCAGTTCCTTGGAAATATCGACCAGCCCCTTGCGGTCGGCGTCCTTGATCACCGGCACCATCAGCCCGTTCGGCGTGTCCGCCGCGAAACCGATGTTGTAGAAGTCCTTCTTGATCAGCTTGTCGCCGTCCGGATGGATGGACGAGTTGAACTCCCAGTGCTTTTTCAGCGCCGAAACGCTGGCCTTGATGACAAAGGACAGCAGGGTCACGCGATAGCCGTCTTCCTTGGCCATCGTGTCCATTTCCTTGCGGTACTTGTCCAGATCGGTGATGTCCGCCTCGTCGTTGTGTGTGACATGCGGGATGTTCAGCCAGGACCGGTGCAGCGCGGGGCCGGAGATCTTCTTGATCCGGCTCATCTCCACCTCTTCCACGGGCCCGAACTTGGAAAAGTCCACCGCCGGGATCGGCGGGATGCCCATGCCGCCGGACACGGCGCCGCCACCGGCTGCCGCCGGGACCGTCTGTGCCTTCAGCGCCTTTTCCACGTCCTCGCGCAGGATGCGGCCCTTGCGGCCCGATCCGTTCACCTTGTTCAGGTCCACCTCGACCCGGCGGGCATAGGCCCGGACCGACGGCGAGGCATGCACCTTGGAGAACCCGGCATCCGTCTTCGGCGCGGGCGCAGGCGCCGCCGCCGGGGCAGAGGCCGCCTTGGGCTCCTCGGCTTTCGGGGCCTCGGCCTTGGGCTCTTCCTTGGCCGCCGGGGCGCCTTCGCCCTCGACGATCAGGATCACCGCGCCCTCGGACACCTTGTCCCCCTCCGAGACCTTGATCTCCTTCACCACGCCCGCGGCGGAAGACGGCACTTCCATCGTTGCCTTGTCGGACTCCAGTTCGACAATCGGGTCTTCTTCGGCAATCGTGTCGCCCACGCTCACCAGGACGGTCACCACCGGCACATCGCTGAAATCGCCGATATCCGGCACTTTTACTTCTACGGTCATATTTCCTGTCTCCTCGTGCGCCGTATCAGACCAGACGCGGGTTCGGCTTGCCGCCGTCGATGTCGTATTTCTTCAGCGCTGCCTCCAGATCCTTGTCCGAAACAGCCCCCTCGCGCCAAAGGTCCACCATTGCCGCCGCGGCGATGTGGTTGGCATCCACCTCAAAGAAGCGCCGCAGGTTCACGCGGCTGTCCGAGCGGCCGAAACCGTCCGTGCCCAGCACCGTGTAGCGCCCCGGCACACAGGCCCGGATCTGCTCGGCGTAGTTCTTCATGTAGTCGGTGCCGGCGATGGTCGGCCCGGTGATGTTCGCCAGCGTCTGCGCCGCAAAGGACGTCTTCTGCTCGGCAAAGGGATTCAGCCGGTTGTGCCGCGCCACGTCCTGGCAATCGCGCGCCAGTTCGTTGAACGAGGTGGCCGACCAGATGTCACTGGTCACTCCGAAATCCTCCTGCAGCATGTCGGCGGCCTTGATCGCCTGCACCAGGATCGTGCCCGAGCCCATCAGGTTGACGTGCTTCTTGGCCGGGTTGGCCGTCTTGCGGAAGCGGTACAGCCCCTTGATGATGCCCTCTTCGGAACCCATCGGCATGTCGGGGTGCTTGTAGTTCTCGTTCATCAGGGTGAGGTAAAAGAACACGTCCTCCTGATCGACGAACATCCGCTGCAACCCGTGCTGCACGATCACCGCGACCTCGTAGCTGAAGGTCGGGTCATAGCTGATGCAGTTCGGGATCGTGCCGGCCAGGATATGGCTGTGGCCGTCCTCGTGCTGCAGACCCTCGCCGTTCAGCGTGGTCCGCCCGGCGGTACCGCCCAGCATGAAGCCGCGCGCCCGGCTGTCGCCTGCCGCCCAGGCCAGGTCGCCGATCCGCTGGAACCCGAACATCGAGTAGTAGATGTAAAACGGGATCATCGGCACGCCGTGGTTGCTGTACGCGGTCGCAGCCGCGATCCAGTCCGCCATGGCGCCGGCCTCGTTGATGCCTTCCTGCAGCACCTGACCGTTTTCCGATTCCTTGTAATAGGACATCTGTTCACGGTCTTCGGGCGTGTATTGCTGGCCCTTCGGGTTGTAGATGCCCACCGACCGGAACAGGCCTTCCATGCCGAAGGTCCGGCTTTCGTCCGGAACGATTGGCACCACTTGCTTGCCCACCTGCTTGTCACGCAGCAGCGTGGTCAGGATGCGGACAAAGGCCATGGTGGTGGAAATCTCGCGGTCGCCGGTCGATTCCAGCTGGCCCTTGAACTTGTCCAGTCCCGGGATTTCCAGCTTGGGCGCCTCGGTGGACCGCTTGGGGAAAGCCCCGCCCAGTTCCTTGCGCCGCTCGGCCAGGTAGGCCTTCTGCGCGTTGTTCAGGCTGACAAAGGGGATGTCCTTTTCCAGCTCTTCATCCGTAACCGGGATCTTGAACCGGTCGCGCATGGCCTTGAGCTGGTCCAGCTGCATCTTCTTCTGCTGGTGAGTGGTGTTCTGCCCCTCACCGGCGGTGCCCATACCGTAACCCTTGACGGTCTTGACCAACAGGACGGTGGGCTGGCCCTCGGCCTCGGTGGCGCGCTTGAAGGCGTTGTAGACCTTTTTCGGATCGTGACCGCCGCGGCGCAGGGCCCAGATCTGGTCGTCGGTCCAGTCCTTCACCAGTTCCGCGGTCTCCGGGTACTTGCCAAAGAAATGCTCGCGGATATAGGCGCCGTCCTTCGATTTGAAGGTCTGGTAGTCGCCGTCGATGGTCTCGTCCATCAGCTGGCGCAGCTTGCCGCTGGTGTCCTGTTCCAGCAGTTCGTCCCAGCCCCGGCCCCAGAGCAGCTTGATCACGTCCCAGCCCGAGCCGCGGAAGTTGCCCTCCAGTTCCTGCACGATCTTCGAGTTGCCGCGCACCGGCCCGTCAAGCCGCTGCAGGTTGCAGTTGATGACAAAGATCAGGTTGTCCAGCCCCTCGCGCGCCGCCAGGTGGATGGCACCGATGCTTTCCGGCTCGTCCATCTCGCCATCGCCGAGGAAGGCCCAGACCTTGCGGTCCTGCTTTTCGATCAGCCCGCGGTTCTCGAGGTACTTCATGAACCGCGCCTGGTAGATCGCCATCAGCGGGCCAAGACCCATGCTGACGGTCGGGAACTGCCAGTAGTCCGGCATCAGCCAGGGGTGCGGGTAGGACGACAGGCCGCCGCCGTTCACCTCGGACCGGAAGTTCTTCAGCTCTTCCTCGCTGATGCGTCCCTCCATGAAGGAGCGCGCGTAGATCCCCGGGATGACGTGCCCCTGAAAGAACACCAGGTCGCCGCCGTGGATCGCGGACTTCGAGCGCCAGAAGTGGTTCAACCCGATATCATAGAGCGCCGCGGACGAGGCGAAGGAGGCGATATGCCCACCGTATTCGCTGCTTTCCTTGTTGCGCTTGACCACCGTCGCCATGGCATTCCAGCGGTTGATGGTGCGGATGCGCCATTCCATCTCGGTGTCGCCCGGCACATCGACCTCGTCATCCGGCGAGATGGTGTTCTGATAGGGGGTGGTGGCCGAAAAGGGCAGCTTGGCACCCGCGGCCCGGGCGCTTTGCACCGCCTTGTCGAGCAGGAAATGCGCGCGGTCGGCCCCGTCGCGCTCGATCACGTCTTCGATCGCGTCCTGCCATTCCTGGCTCTCGACGGGATCGACGTCCTGGGGGGTATCTTTCATATGCCCTCTTCCCTTTGTTGCGCCCGGCGCGGCGCGATTGGTTTAATCCTAAACAATCGGATCTGTTACTGGGGTGCAACCGGCTTTCGCCCCGCCTCTCCCAAACCTCCCGACGGTTGGGCAGGGTGTATCAGTCCGATTGCCCTTGCGGCAGACGCGCAGCCGCATAACATCCATGCACCCAGCGCATGACACCTCGTTTAACGCTAAACAAATTCTCTCGCGCATCCGACACCTCCTCCCACCCCGGCATCGGGGCGGTGCCACGCGGACGGGATGGCGGCGCGGCGTCTCCGTCCGCGTCCGAAATCCGGTTCAACCCCGTGATTCTTCTTGAGTATAACGCGTTGAACCGCATTCGGTTCAACCGCTCTGACAACATTCTAATCGCGCGATATGTCTGACGCCGCTGCGCCCTAGCGAAACAGCCGCAGCATGGCCGCTGTCTGCCCTCTCGCGGCAAGCCCCCATTGCGTCAACACCAACGCCCAGACCGCCAGAGTGATCCCCGCCAGGATGGCCAAGAACGCCCACTGCCGGCGTCGCTTTCTGGGCAAGTGTTCCGTACTGCGGAAATCGATCGTGTCCTTGTCGCACATGCCGCCGGCCTAGGGGGTGGAGAGGGCAGGAATTGGGCAGCCTTCGGGCAGAACCGCGCCCTTTGGGCACAACCGTCTATTCCGCCGGATCGCCCAGCCGCAGCACCGGGATCCGCGGCGCCTCGACCTCTTCGAAATCGAACTGGTCCAGCCGGTGCGCGCGCCGCCCCGCCTTGTCGGCGCTGATCTTGATTTCCTCGATGTCCCGCGCCGCCTGGCCAAAATGCCGGTCCAGGTTCGCCACCCGGCCGGTCAGCCGCTCGACATCACCATAAAGCAGCGCCAGTTCGCGCCGGATCGCGCCCGCCTGTTCCTTCATCCGCGCGTCCTTCAGCACGGCGCGCAGGGTGTTCAGCGTCGCCATGCAGGTGGTCGGAGAGACGATCCAGACCCGCGCCTCGAACCCCTCGCGCACCACCTCGGGAAAGCGCGCGTGCAGTTCCGCATAGACCGCCTCGGAGGGCAGGAACATCAGCGCGCCCTCGGCGGTCTCACCTTCGATGATGTAGCGCGCCGCAATGTCCCGGATGTGCTTGCGCACCGACAGGCGAAAGGCCTGCGCCGCGCGGGCCTGCATATCCTTGCCCTCGGCCTGCATCAGGGCCTCGTACCCCTCCAGCGGGAACTTGGCGTCGACCACGATCGGTCCCGGCGGCTGCGGCATGTGAATCAGGCAATCGGCCCGCCGCCCGTTCGACAGCGTGGCCTGCAGCGTAAAGGAATCGGCAGGCAGCGCCTTGCCGACGATCTCGCGCAGCTGGATTTCGCCAAAGGCGCCGCGCGTCTGCTTGTTCGACAAGATATCCTGCAAGGACAGCACGTCGCCCGACAGTTTGGTGATATTGGCCTGCGCCTTGTCGATGGCCTGCAGGCGCTCCTGCAATTCGCCCAGGGACCGCGCCGTGCGCCGCGCCGATCCGTGCAGGCTCTCGCCCATGCGCTCCTGCACCTCGGCCAGCCGCCGCTCCATCAGCTCCAGCATCGCGGTCTGGCTGCTGGCCTGCGCCTCTGTGACGTGATGCAGCCCGCCAGCCAGACGCTCCTGCCCTTCGGACAGGCCCTGCACCCGGTGCGACAGGTGGCTGACATGTTGCAGAACCGGCGCGCTGGCCCGTGCCGCCCGCCCCGCCGCGCGCACCGCCAGCACCAGCAGCAACAGCATCAGCAGGACCACACCGCCGCCGCCCAGAACCGCCAGCGTCAGAGGGTCGTCCAGGCTGTATTGGGCGCCGCCAATCTCGATCATGTGCGCCCGAACAGCCGCTCGATATCCGACAGTTTCAACTCGACGTAGGTGGGCCGCCCGTGGTTGCACTGGCCGGAATGCGGCGTCGCCTCCATCTCGCGCAACAGCGCGTTCATCTCCTCGGCCCGCATCACGCGGCCCGACCGGACAGAGCCGTGGCAGGCCATGCGCGACAGGATCGCCTCGATCCGTTCCTGCAGCAACCCGCTGTCGCCGGTGTCCGAAAGCTCGTCAAGTATATCGCGCACCAGCGCCTCGGCGTTGACCTCGCCAAGGATCGCGGGCGTTTCGCGCACGGCAATCGCCCCGGCGCCAAAGGGTTCGATCCGCAGGCCCATGCGTTCCAGATCATCCGCCCGCGCCAGCAGCCGCGCGGCATCGTCCGGCGACAGGTCCACCACCTCGGGGATCAGCAGACCCTGCGCGGGCACACCCTTTTCCGCCATCTGGTGTTTCAGCTTTTCATAGACCAGCCGCTCATGCGCCGCGTGCTGGTCGACGATCACCACGCCGTCCTCGGTCTGGGCGATGATGTAATTCTCATGCACCTGCCCCCGCGCGGCCCCCAGCGGCAGCGAAACCCGTTCAGCGGTCCGGTCCGGAGCGGCGCCATCAGGCGCAACGCCGTCCCGGATCTGGTCCGGGGCCTCTTGTTCGGTCGGCGCGGGCTCTACCACGCGGCCCGAATACCCGCCGTTGAAATCCGCGAACCCCGGTGCCTGCGCGGCATAGCTCGACTGCCGCGCCCCCAAGGAGGGCCGGTCCATCTGGTAGACGCGCGGCTGGCTGGGCTGCTCGGGGCGCATCGCGCCCAGCGTCGCCCCCGCCACCGTGGTCGAGGCCCGGTGCCCCGCCTCGGCCAGCGCGTGCCGCAGGCCCGAGACAATCAGCCCGCGCACCACGCCCGGTTCGCGGAACCGCACCTCGGATTTCGCGGGATGCACGTTCACGTCCACCCGGTGCGGGTCACAATCCACGAACAGCGCCACCGCCGGGTGCCGCTCTCGCGACAGGAAGTCCTGGTAGGCGCCGCGCAACGCGCCGATCAGCATCTTGTCCCGCACCGGGCGCCCGTTGACGAAAAGGAACTGCGCCACGGCGGATCCACGCGAATAGGTGGGCAACGCCGCATAGCCGGTGAGCCGCACCTCTTCGCGTTCGGCGTCGATGGGCAGGGCATTCTCGATGAACTCCTGCCCCATGATCCGCCCCAGCCGCCCGCGCAGCGCGTCGAACAGGTCGCCGGTTTCGGGATCGACGCGGAACGTCACCCGCTCCTGCCCACCGCTCACGTCGCGCAGGGTGAAGCCCACCGAGGGTTCCGCCATCGCCAGCCGTTTCACCGTGTCCGAAATCGCCATGACCTCGGCCCGGTCCGAGCGCAGGAACTTCAGCCGCGCGGGCGTGGCAAAAAAGAGATCGCGCAGGGACACGACCGTCCCGGCATTCAACGCAGAGGGTTTCACGGCCCCTGCCACGCCCCCGGCCACGGTTATCTCGGCGCCCTCGGCGCCTTGCGCGCGGCTCTGCACCGTCAGGCGCCCCACCGCCCCCAGCGATGGCAGCGCCTCGCCCCGAAAGCCGAAGGAATGGATATTGAGCAGGTCGCTGCCGTCGATCTTGGAGGTCGCATGGCGCGACAGCGCCAGCGGCAGGTCCTCGGGGGTCATGCCGCAGCCGTCGTCGCTCACCCGGATCAGCGTCTTGCCGCCGTCCGCGATGTCGACACGCACCCGCCGGGCACCCGCGTCGATGGCGTTCTCGACCAGTTCCTTGACCGCGGATGCAGGCCGTTCGACCACCTCGCCGGCGGCGATGCGGTTGATGGCGGCCTCGTCCAGCTGTCGGATGAGCGGGCGGATATTGCGGTCCTGTGTATTCACCCCACAAGACTTAGCAGGATCCGAGCGATTCTGAAAAGGGGCGTCAGAGACTTCCTCACCCGCCTTCGCGACCCCGGGTTACGACGAAGGTCGGTAATAACAGAAACCCGTTAGCGCTTTTCATTGAAATAAAGTTGCGCTAACAATTCCGACACCCCAACCAAAGGAGGCAGTCGTGCCAGTTCCCCTGATCACTTTCGAAACCATCTGCGCCCTGTACGGCGAGACATTCGCCAGGACCTTCTTCCGCCCCGTCTCGGCGATCAAGAAGGCCGGCTGACAGCTGGTGCCCCGGCGGCGGGCCGGGGCCAGACCGATCCAGGCCACCCCTTGCGCGGCCGGATCACCCGGACGGCGGCACGATTGCCCGCCCTCCCGCAGACCAGTCCCCACAGTCTCCCCGGTTGCAACGCGCTGATATTCGACTATCTGAATGTCGAGGCAGGGCGCAGCGCGCCTGACCGCCCGCGCGCCAAACAGCAGCCGCCGAGGAGACAGGAAATGAAAACCGAAACCGTGGGGGACGCCACCTTCGAGACGTGGACCGTCGAAGAGGTCGCCAAGGGGATTGCCGACAGGTCGATCGTGGTGATCGACGTGCGCACCCCGCAGGAATACATGTTCGAACACATCGAAGGCGCGCTGCTGATGCCGATGGCCTTCTTCAAGCCCGACGCCCTGCCCGGCCAGTCGGACAAGCGGATCGTCTTTCACTGCGGCTCCGGCGTGCGGTCGGAACGCGTCGCGCGCGCGGCCCTCGACGCCGGGATAAAGACCATTGCCCATATGGACGGCGGGTTTGCCGCCTGGAAGGCCGCGAAACAACCCTACGTCGGCACCAACATGGCCACCGGCGCCCCGCAGCGCGTCACCGCCTGATCCCCCCCGCCGTGACCTGCGTCAGGACGCCGGCCACGCAGCGCCCCCGACTGCTGCCACACAAGCTACGGAGGATGCCATGATCAAGGTAAAGACCACCGGCCACCCCGGTCTCTACGAGGTGCATGTCTCCGGCGTCGTCAGCGACAAGGACTATGAACAGATCCTTGTCCCCGCGCTGGAGACCGCCATCGAGGACCACGAGAGGATTCGCGTCCTCGTAATCTTTGGCCCGGATTTCGAGGATTTCACCCTTGGCGCCCTGTTCGACGACGCGCGCATGGGATTGCGCCACTGGCGCGGCTTCGACCGGCTGGCGGTGGTGACGGACAGGCCCTGGATTCGCCGCGCCGTCACCGGCCTGTCGGTGCTGATGCCCTGCCCGGTCCGGGTCTTTCCGCCCGACGAATCCGAGGAGGCCCGGCGCTGGATGTCCGAATCCCTGGGCGCCATTCACCAGACCGATCTCGGCGATGGCGTCTTGCACGTCCAGTTGCGCGGCCAACTCGACAGTTCGATCTATGACGCGGAATCCGACGATCTGGATGCCTTCATCCGCGCCAACGACCGCTTTCGCCTGCTGATCGACACGCGCGACTTTGACGGCTGGCAGGGGCTGGGCGCGCTGTTTGAACACCTCAAGGTGGTGCGCGACCATTACCGCCTGATCGACCGCGCCGCGATTGTCGGAAACGCCGCCTGGCAAAGACTGGGCGAACGGGCGCTGCGCACGCTCAGCGGCGCAGACACCCGGTTCTTCACCGCCGACGAATTCGAGACGGCCAAGGTCTGGATCAAGCGCTGAGCGAAAGCAGCCCGTACCGCTCGGACAGGCCGGGGTTCACCCCGCCTGCGCGATGTCCATGTGCCCTTCGGCCTTCAGCTGTTCCAGCGCCTCGTCCAGGCTCTTGCGCGCCCGCTCCACCAGCGTGTCGATCTCATCCTTCGAAATCACCAGCGGCGGAGAGATCACCATGCGGTCATAGACATGCCGCATGATCAGGTTGTTGGCGAAACAGCGCTCGCGGCAGATCAGCCCGGCGGTCCCCGGCTCGGCAAAGGGTGCGCGCGTGGCCTTGTCCGGGGTCAGGGCAAGGCTGCCCATCATGCCGACGATCTTGACCTCGCCCACCAGCGGGTGATCCCCAAGGCTTTCGAAGCGTTCCTTCAGATAGGGGCCGGTTTCGTCCCGCACGCGGTCGACGATCCCCTCTTCTTCGAGGATGCGCAGGTTTTCCAGCGCCACGGCACAGGCGACCGGGTGGCCGGAATAGGTATAGCCGTGGTTGAACTCGGTGTTCTCGATCACCTTGGCAACCTCGTCGGTGACGATCGAGGCCCCGATCGGCTGATAACCCGACGACAGGCCCTTGGCGACGGTCATGATGTCCGGCTGGATGTCGTAGGTCTGGCTGCCGAACCAGTTGCCGGTGCGGCCAAAGCCGCAGATCACCTCGTCCACGATCAGCAGGATGCCGTATTTCCGGGCGATGCGCTGGATCTCGGGCCAGTAGGTCTCGGGCGGGACGATGACACCGCCGGCCCCCTGGATCGGCTCGGCGATGAAGGCGGCGACCTTCTCGGGGCCGATTTCAAGGATCGCGGTTTCCAGCGCCTGCGCGCGCTCAAGGCCGAATGCCTCGGGCGTGGCATAGCCGCCTTCGCTCCACCAGTTGGGCTGGTCGATATGGTGGATATCGGCGATCGGCATTCCGCCCTGCGCGTGCATCCCCTTCATGCCGCCAAGGCTGCCCGACCCCACCGACGACCCGTGGTAGGCATTCCAGCGAGAGATCACCACCTGGCGTTCAGGCTGGCCCTTCTCCTGCCAGTAGGTCCGCACCAGCCGCAGGTTCGTGTCGTTCGCTTCCGACCCCGAAGAGGCAAAAAAGACGTGGTTCAGGTCGCCCGGCGCCAGTTCGGCCAGCTTCGCCGCCAGGTTCAGCGCCGGCACATGCGAGGTCTGGAAGAAGGTGTTGTAAAAGGGCAGTTCCAGCATCTGGCGCTGCGCCGCATCGGCCAGTTCGCTGCGGCCATAGCCGATGTTCACGCACCACAGGCCCGCCATCCCGTCCAGGATGCGGTTGCCGTCGCTGTCGGTCAGCCAGCAGCCCTCGGCCCGGGTCACGATCCGCGCGCCCTTTTCGGCCAGCCCGGCACCGTGGGTGAAGGGATGCAGGTGATGCGCGGCGTCCAGCGCCTGCAGGTCTGCGGTGGGCGAATTGGGGGTAAGCAGGGTCATGCGCGGCCTCCGGAATTGGGTTGGGGCGCAGAATATGATCAAATTTCCGGAAGTCAATCGAATCACGCCGCGCAAGCCCCGTCTTGCGCGGCCAGCGACAAGGGTGCCTTTGCGCGGCAAAGGTCACCAACCACGCCCCTCCATGCCGCGCGCGACCCCCGGCCAGGCAAGGTTAACGATCCCCTACCGGTTTGTACAAAATGCTGAAAACGGCGTACATTTTGTACAAAACGTACAGACTGACCAGTTCAGTTTCCGCGGCCGCACAACGCCTTTCTAGACGGTGGGCGGGCCGGTCCGCACCCCGAGCAGCCGCCTCCGAACGGCGCGCCCGCTCAAAGGCTCTGCAGGATCATTTCCATCCCCTGCGCCACGTCCTGCTCGATCGCCCGAACCGCCGCCGCGCCGTCCCGCGCCTCCAGTGCACGCACCAGGTCCTTGTGGCAATCCGGCAGGTGGCGCGTGCCCATCTGGCCGCAGACCACCCGCAGCGACGGCCCGAACCGCAGCCAGAGCGACTCTGTCAGCGCCTTCATCACCGGCGCCTCGGCGGTATCGTTCAACACGGAATGAAAGGCATGATTCTCGCGCAGGTAACCCTCGATGTCGCCCCGCAGGATCGCCCGGTCCAGCCGCGCATCGATCTCCACCAGCCGCGCCACGTCCTCCGGAGCCGCCCGCTCCGCCGCCCGCACCGCCAGCCGCGGCTCCAGCGCCAGACGCGCCTCGGTCAGTTCCTCTACCGCCGCCGCCCCCAGCACCGGCACCTCGATCCGCCGGTTCCCCAGCGCCTGCAACGCCCCCTCGGCCGTCAACCGCCGGATCGCCTCACGCACCGGCGTCATCCCCGCCCCAAGCCGCTCCACAAGCCCCTGGATCGTCACCGGCTCTCCCGGCGCCAACACTCCGAACAGCACCGCGTCCCGCAGACTGCGGTACACCTGTTCATGCGCCGGCATCCCCGCCTGCGTTCGCGCCTCTGCCGCATTTTCCGCCATCGCCGTCCCCCCGGGGCATACCGTTTCCGCCATCCCTTGCGCAGGACAGCAGGCCGTGGAAACATCGCCGAAGTTGCACCACAGCGCAACTTATGATCAAAATTTGGGGACGGGGCGCGTAAGACCCCCGCCACCAACCGGGAGAATAACATGACCAAGACACTTGTGACGATGATGGCGTCCCTTGCGCTGGCGGCCGGCATGGCTTCCGCCGAGGAGGTGCGCGTCTACAACTGGTCTGACTACATCGACGAGAGCCTGCTGGAGAAATTCGAGCAGGAAACCGGCTATGAGCTGGTCTACGACGTCTTCGACAGCAACGAGGTTCTGGAAACAAAGATGCTCGCCGGCGGCTCGGGCTACGACGTGGTGGTGCCCACCGGCACCTTCCTGCAGCGCCAGATCATGGCCGGCGCTTTCCAGAAACTGGACAAGTCCAAGCTGCCCAACATCGACAACATGTGGGACGTGATCTCGGACCGGACGGCCAAGTACGACCCCGGAAATGAATACGCCATCAACTACATGTGGGGCACCACCGGTCTTGGCGTGAACGAACCCAAGGTCAAGGAAATCCTGGGCGAGGACGCGCCCGTCACCTCCTGGGACCTGATCTTCAAGCCCGAGAACGCGGAAAAGCTGGCGGAATGCGGCATCCACATGCTGGATGCCCCGGCAGAGATGATCCCGGCTGCGCTGAACTACCTCGGCGAGGATCCCGACAGCCATGACCCGGACGTGATCGCCCGCGCCGAAGAGGTGCTGATGCCGATCCGCCCCTACATCCAGAAGTTCCACAGCTCGGAATACATCAACGCGCTGGCCAACGGCGACATCTGCGTGGCCGTGGGCTGGTCGGGTGACGTGCTGCAGGCGCGCGACCGCGCAGCCGAAGCCGACAATGGCGTCACGGTCAGCTATTACGCCCCGGACGAGGGCGCGCAAATGTGGTTCGACCAGATGGCCATCCCGGTCGATGCTCCGAACCCCGAGGGCGCCCATGCCTTCCTGAACTTCATCATGGATGCGCAGAACATGGCGGCGGCGTCGAACTACGTCTACTACGCCAACGGCAACAAGGCCGCGCAGGAATACCTGGCCGAGGACGTGATCGGCGACCCGGCGATCTACCCGGATGCCGCGGCGCTGGACAACACCTTTACCACCACGCCCTATCCGCCGCGCGTGCAACGTACCGTGACGCGCCTGTGGACCAAGATCAAATCGGGCACCTGAGCCCAAATCCGGACCGCGTCCCAAGGGCGCGGTCCGCCTTCTGCGTGGTGACTAATCATGGCCGACTCCGTCTTTGCCCCCTGGAATGATCCAGAGGCGAAACCTCTCATCCAGTTCAAGGGCGTGACCAAGCGTTTCGGCGATTTCACCGCCATCGACGACCTCACCCAGAACATCTACGAACGCGAATTCTTTGCCCTGCTCGGGCCGTCGGGCTGCGGCAAGACAACCCTGATGCGCATGCTGGCCGGGTTCGAGGAACCGACCGAGGGTCAGATCCTGCTGAACGGCGTCGATATCGGCCATGTTCCCCCGAACAAGCGCGCCGTGAACATGATGTTCCAGAGCTACGCCCTGTTCCCGCATCTGTCGGTCTACGACAACATCGCGTTCGGCCTGCGCCGCGAGAAAAAGCCCAAGGACGAAATCCACGCACGGGTAAAGGAAATGCTGCGCCTGACGCGGCTCGACCGCTTTGCCCAACGCAAGCCGCACCAGATTTCCGGCGGCCAGCGCCAGCGCGTGGCGCTTGCCCGCAGCCTCGCCAAGGCGCCGAAACTCCTGCTGCTCGACGAACCTCTGGGCGCGCTCGACAAGAAACTGCGCGAGGAAACGCAGTTCGAGCTGATGGATATCCAGGAAAAGACCGGCACCACCTTCATCATCGTCACCCATGACCAGGAAGAGGCGATGACCGTGGCCAGCCGGGTCGCGGTGATGGACGAGGGCCGCATCGTGCAGGTGGCGACACCCGACGTGATCTACGAAGCGCCGAATTCGGTCTACGTCGCGGATTTCATCGGTGACGTGAACCTGATCCGCGGCACGGCGCGGGCACGGCCCGCGGACAGCCCGCCCGAAGCAGCCGTCGAGCCCACACCGGAAACGAAACCGGCCCCCCCCAAGGCGACGGCCAGCACCTCTGCCTCCATCGCCGAACGCACAGGACCGCAGCCCAACACGCTTGGCCGCGCCCTGCATGACAAGCTGCTCAGCCCGATCTTCGGCAAGTGGATCGAGGATGAACCCCGCCGCCTGCCGCCGCCCAGTGCCGCCGAGGCGCCCAGGGCCGCAGCCCCACAGACACCGGCCGCCCCACCCCGGCCGCAGGACATTCCACCCGGCGGGCTGGAAATCGACTGGTCCACAGGCCAGGCGGCGATCATCGCCGCAAACGGCGATCCCGTGCTGGACGGCGAAAAGGTCGTCCTTGCGCTGCGCCCGGAAAAGCTGGGCATCGCCAAGACCCGTCCCGACGCGCCCAACACGCTGAAAGGCAAGGTCATCGACATCGCCTACCTCGGCAATATCTCGACCTACCATGTCGAGATCGAGGGCGGCGTGATGGTCAAGGCGCAGGCCGCCAACACCCGCCGCATTGCGCGACGTGACATCACCTGGGAAGACGAGGTCTGGCTGAGCTTCACCGCCACCGCCGGCGTTGTCCTGAAGGACGAATGATGCGCCGCGCCGTCCTGATCGCCGTTCCCTACCTCTGGCTGCTGGCCCTTTTTCTGGTGCCCTTCATCATCGTCCTGAAGATCTCTCTTTCGGACATCGCGCTGGCCCGGCCGCCCTACGCACCGCAGTTGGACCTGAACGAAGGCTGGGCGGGAATACGGGCCTTCTTTACCGGGCTGGATCTGGAAAACTTCACCTTCCTGACCACCGACGATCTCTACTGGAAGGCCTATCTCAGCTCTGTCCGCATCGCCGCCGTCGCCACGCTCTGCACCCTTCTGGTGGGCTATCCGATCGCCTACGGCATGGCCCGCGCGCCGCAGGAATGGCGCCCGACGCTGCTGATGCTGGTGATCCTGCCGTTCTGGACCAGTTTCCTGATCCGGGTCTATTCCTGGATCGGCATCCTGTCGACCGAGGGCGTACTCAACCAGTTCCTGATGGGGATCGGCCTGATCGGCGAACCGCTGACGATCCTCAATACAAACACCGCCGTCTACATCGGTATCGTCTACACCTACCTGCCCTTCATGATCCTGCCGATCTACTCGGCACTGGAGAAGATGGACGAAAGCCTGCTGGAGGCGGCAGAGGACCTGGGCTCGTCCCGGCTCGCCGCCTTCTGGCTGGTGACGATCCCGCTGTCGCGCAACGGTATCGTGGCAGGCTGTTTCCTGGTCTTCATCCCCTCGATCGGCGAATTCGTCATTCCCTCGCTTCTGGGCGGGTCGGATACCCTGATGATCGGCAAGGTCCTGTGGGAAGAGTTCTTCTCCAACCGCGACTGGCCGGTGGCAAGCGCCGTGGCGGTGGTCCTGCTGCTGATACTGATCATCCCGATCGTGCTGTTCCAGCGGTCCGAGGAAAAGGCGCGGGAGGCGGGACGATGAGACGTTTCAGCTGGTTCAACGCCACTTCCCTGACCCTCGGCTTTGCCTTTCTCTACCTGCCGATGATCCTGCTTGTGGTCTATTCCTTCAACGAAAGCCGGCTGGTGACGGTCTGGGCGGGCTTCTCGACCAAGTGGTACGGCGAACTGCTGCAGAACGAGGAATTCCTCGACGCCGCCTGGGTCACGCTCAAGGTTGCCTTCTTTTCCTCGACCATCGCCACGGTGCTGGGCACGATGGCGGCCTACGTGATGATCCGCGCGGGCCGTTTCCCGGGCCGGACGCTGTTTTCAGGCATGATCTACGCGCCGCTTGTCATGCCGGAGGTCATCACCGGTCTGTCCCTCTTGCTGCTGTTCATCGGCATCGGGCTGGATCGGGGCGTGCTGACCGTGGTGCTGGCACATACGACATTTTCCATGTGCTACGTCTCGGTCGTGGTCTCGTCGCGGCTCAGCACCTTTGACCAGGCGCTGGAAGAGGCGGCGCTGGACCTTGGCGCCTCGCCCTTCGAAAGCTTTACTCTGATCACACTGCCGATCATCGCGCCTGCCGTGATTTCCGGCTGGCTGCTGGCCTTCACCCTGTCGCTGGACGACCTTGTGATCGCCAGCTTTACCACAGGGCCGGGCGCAACGACCCTGCCGATCAAGGTCTTCTCCGCCGTCCGTCTGGGGGTTTCGCCGGAAATCAACGCGCTTTCCACCCTGCTCATCGGCATCGTGACCGTGGGGGTCATCACTGCCTCGCTGGTGTCGAAACGTGCCGCGGTCCAGCGCCGGCGCGAGGAGCAGGCCGCGCAACGTACCGCGTGAGCCGTCTGTATGAACCGGCGGCCTACGGGCCACAGGGGGCCTGTTTCTGGGCCGATACGGTCACGGCCGGTGACTGGCCGCGGCTGGACGGCGACCTGACCGTCGATGTCGCGGTGATCGGCGGCGGATTTACCGGTCTGAACGCCGCCCTGCATCTGGCCACGCGCGGCACGTCACTCGCCGTGCTGGAGGCCGAACATCCCGGCTGGGGCGCCTCGGGACGCAATGGCGGGTTCTGTTGCCTTGGCGGCAGCAAGGCCCCCGCCGCGCTGCTGAACCGGCGGTTCGGACAAGGCGCCGCTCAGGGCTGGGCCGAGGCCGAGAAGGCCGCCGTGGCCCATGTCGAAGGACTGATCGACCGTCACCGCTGGCAGGTCGACCGGCATTCACAGGGCGAAACCCTGCTGGCGCACAAGCCCCGCGCCTACAAGGCGCTTTGCTCAGAGGCCGATGAAACCGCCGCACTCTATGGGGTAACGCCTGAACTGCATCCGCCGGAGGATCTCGCCGCGCGGGGCCTTGGCGGACCGTGGCATGGCGGCATGACCCTGCCCATCGGCTTTGCCCTGAACCCGCGCAAGTACCATGCGGCGCTGGCCGGGGCGGCAGTAGCGAAGGGCGCGCGCCTCTTCGCCCACAGTCCCGTCACCGGGATGGAACGGGACGGCAACAGCTGGCGCCTGACAACCGCTCGCGGCACGGTCACCGCCGGCAAGGTGATCCTCGCGACCAATGGCTACAGCCACGAGACCCTGCCGCCCTGGCTGCGCGCCCGGACTCTGCCGCTGCAATCCAACGTGATTGTCACCCGCCCGCTGAGCGCGGCGGAACAGGAGGCGGCGGGCTGGTGGTCGGACCAGATGGCCTATGACACGCGGCTTCTGCTGCACTATTTTCGCAAGTTGCCGGACGGGCGGTTCCTCTTCGGGATGCGTGGGGGCTTGCGCGCGACGCCGGGCGCCGAGGCGCGGCTGTCGCGCCGCATCCGGTCAGATTTCGCGCGGATCTTCCCGGCCTGGAAGAACGTGGAGATCACGCATGAATGGTCCGGTCTCGTCTGCCTGATGCGCAACCTCGTGCCCTTTGTCGGGCCGGTGCCGGACCACCCCGGCCTGTTCGCCGCGCTGGGTTTTCACGGCAACGGTGTCGCGATGGGTTCCTATGCCGGACGGCTGGCGGCGGATCATGTTTTGGGCAATCGCCCCGAAGCCCCGGACTGGCTCGCCACCCCGCCGCCGCGCTTTCCGCTTGGTCGGAAGCGCCGGTTGCTCATGGCACCGGGCTACCTGATGGCAGAGGCCTTCGATCTGTAGGCACTTGTCGAAGCCACGCCCGGGCTGCGCCTCCTTTCGGGCCGGGGCTATGCCCGGGCCGCGCCTCACCCCTGCGGGGTCATATTGGGGCGGGCCTTGCCGCGCTGGATGCCCAACTGGCGCTCGCGCCAGATGATGATGCCGCCCGCCGCGATCACGATGGCCGAGCCGACCAGAACCATCGCCGTCGGCACCTCATCGAAAAAGGCATAGCCAAACAGTATCGCGAAAAGGATCGAGGCATAGTCAAAGGGCGCCACGACCGCCGCCCCGGCAAAGCGATAGGCCGAGGTGATGAAGATCTGCGCCACGCCGCCGATCAGCCCTGCCCCCACCAGCATCGCCAGCACATGCACGTCCGGCATCACCCAGCCGAAGGGCAGCGTCAGCAGGGAAAACCCCGTCGCCGTCAGCGAAAAATAGAAGACGATGGCAGAGGTCTCCTCGACCGCGACCATGCGCCGAATCTGGATCTGCGCCAGCGCCCGCATCACCGCCGAGGCCAGCACCAGCGCCACCCCCAGCATGGCCGCATTGTCGACCGCATCCAGCGTCAGCCGGGGCCAAAGCACGATGCACACCCCGACCAGCCCCAGGACCACCGCCGACAGGCGGAACAGGCGCAGCCGCTCTCCCAGCAGCAACGCGGCCAGCAGCACCGTCAGCATCGGCGCGGCAAAGCCCAGCGCCGTCACTTCTGGCAGGGGCAGCAATCCCAGCGCCGCAAAGCCGCAACCCATCGCCGTCACGCCGATCAGCCCGCGCCAGACGTGCAGCACCGGGTTCTTCGCCTTCAGCCCGGTCTTGAGATCGCCCCGCACGGCCAGCCAGGCCACGATCACCGGCATGGCAAAGAATGATCGAAAGAACACCGCCTCGCCGGTTGGCACATGGGCAGAACTCGCCTTGATGAGCGAGGCCATAATGGTGAACAGAACAACAGAAGTCAGTTTCAGCGCGATGCCACGCAGCGGGGACATGGGGGCTCCTTCGGGGATGGCGCAACACTGGACCTGCGCGCGGCGAAGGTCAATCGCCCCCTTGGCCCCCTATGTCAGGTCAATCGACATCGCGGCAATGTTTGCGAAAGGCCCGTTTCAAGAGATCCAGTTCGGCGCGCAGCAATGAAACTTCGGCGCGGATGTCCTCTGACAGCGCCTCACCCGCGATTAGGGTAAAACTGTCCAGCACAGTCTCGTCGCGCGCGTCGCGGATCAGGACAGTGCTGACCCCGTCGCCCAGGGCCTCGACCGGGACGGGCACCTCGACGACCCAGCGGCCCGGTTCGGTGGCGTCGGTCAGGGTGACGCCGTGGACCGGGCGATCCCCGAAGCTGGCCACGATCTCGGGCGCCTGTTCAGAGCCTTGTTGCCGCACCAACAACCCCTCCCACAGGCCATCGCGAAACCCTGTCTTGGTCAGTGTGAACACGCTCATGGCTTGGCCTTTCCGGCAGTCACAACGCCGCCCTGCGACGACGGCTGAAGGTCAGGTCGCGCAGCGTGACCTGGTTCATTCGCGGCCCCTCAAAAATCAGGTCCAGCCAGATCTTCTCGACCCGTTTCTCGTTCAGGCGCGAATAGGCCAGGTCAAACTCCACCTGCACGGACTCGGCGTTCAAAGGCAGTTCGCGGACAACCTGTTCGGTGTTCGGACCGTGCTTGACGTTCAGGCGGGCGAAAATCTCCAGCGGACGCTCCATTTCGACGATGGTTTCGACCCGGACCAGATGCTGTTTCGTCAGCCCCTGCGCCGCCGTCTCCGGCAATTCCACCGCCAGCGACAGGTAGGATCCCGAAAAGCCAAAGACATCCAGTTGCAGCCCATAGGCGGCAAGGTCTGCGACGCGCCGGTTGCGAACCTGGCGCATCGTGATCTCGGACCGCGGGCAATCGTGGAACAGGCGCGCCTCTTGTCCCAGCGGGGTCTTGCTCTGGACCTCGGCGATACCCTGTACCGGCAGCGGTCCGCTCCATATCTCGGGGCGCCAGGCCCAGTCAGCATCCCTGGGGCGCGGAAAGGACTGGTTGCCGACCTGGGGCAGCGCAAGCCGCGCATCCGCGACATGCAGAACCTCGTCCAGACGCGCCCGCAGCCGTCGGGCCCGCGTCCGTTGTCGGCGCAATTCGGCCAGATCCATCCCGGCCGCGGCACGCGCCAGCCGTGTCCAGCGCCGAAGCATGGCGGCATGGCCTGCCCGGCCCAACCAGTCCTGCACTGTCGCCCCCGTGTTCTAGTCCGACCCCGACCTGTCGCGCCAAAGCGCAATGGTCACGGGGACCCGTCTCCGTATCGGAAACTACTCTGGCAAATCCTAACGATTGAATAAACGCCCCAGCAGACCGTTTGCCGGTTTTGGCTGCGCGCCTCCTGCATCCTGGGGGCTGAGACGCGATATACTGTCTTTGACCCTGCCAAGCATGGCCTCCCCCCTGCCTCCTGCAAGCGCGCTGCCGCGCGGCGCATAAAGCGCAAGCCCGACCAGTCGCCCGCCCTGCAGGAAGGCCGCCCGCCAATAGCGCGGGTCGCTGCCCTCGAACATCGTGTCGCCACCGCTGGAAAGATGGGCGGTGACCCGGCCCCTGCGGGTATTCCCGTCCAACAATTCGGACCCCGCCGCCTGAGCCAGGGCCTGCGGCGTGGGCAGGTCGGTCATGTCGCCCCGCGGACCCACCGTCACGGTGATCAGCACCGGGGCCACCGGACGCCCTGCCTGTCCGCCGCTGAGGATATGGCACGAGGCGATCACCGCGAACCCGCGTTCCGGTCCGGCGCGCTTGGTGTCCGGATCCAGGCAGTAACCATCCGGGCCAGCCACCACCACGTCGCCCCCCGCAAGGCTGGCCTTGGCCAGCGGCGCGCGCCGTTGTCCGCCCGTCCCCGCGAACAAGGCGGCGAGACCCGCGCGCGCCTCGGCGTCCGCGCCGTCGGGGTTCGACCCCGGCAGGGTGTTGCACCCCGCCAGGAACAGCGCGCCGGCGGCGCACATCAGTAGATTGCGCGCCGCCACCGGGTCAGAGGTCCGCGTAGACGTGTTTCTCGGCGGCACCGCCGGGATGCGTCACCGCACCCTTGTAGGTCTCGCCCACCAGTTGCGCGTATTTCCACAGCGAGCCCGAAGCGTAGATCGTCTCCTTGGGGCCTGCCCAGGCCTCCTTGCGCGCGGCCAGTTCCTCGTCCGTCAGATCGACCGATATGGCACCGTTCACCGCGTCGATGGTGATCACGTCGCCGTCCTGCACCAACGCGATCGGACCGCCATGCGCCGCCTCGGGGCCGACGTGTCCCACGCAGAACCCCCGCGTCGCGCCCGAGAACCGGCCATCGGTGATCAGCGCCACCTTCTTGCCCATGCCCTGGCCCGACAGCGCCGCCGTGGTGGCCAGCATCTCGCGCATGCCGGGGCCGCCTGCGGGACCCTCGTTGCGGATGACGATGACCTCGCCTTCTTTGTAGGCGCGCATCTTGACCGCCTCAAAGGCGTCCTCTTCGCATTCGAACACCCGCGCCGGGCCGGTAAAGACCTGGTCCTCGGCCGCGATGCCTGCGACCTTCACGATGGCGCCCTGCGGGGCAAGGTTGCCCTTCAGGCCGACGACGCCCCCGGTCTTGGTGATCGGCGTTTCGATCGGATAGATCACCTTGCCGTCGGCCTCGCGCTCGATCAGGTCCAGTTCTTCGCCGATGGCCCGGCCGCTGGCGGTCATGCAGTCCTCGTGGATCATGCCCGCCTTGCGCAGTTCCTTCATCACCAC
Organism: Mameliella sp. MMSF_3455; assembly: GCF_030733205.1. Taxonomy (GTDB): domain Bacteria; phylum Pseudomonadota; class Alphaproteobacteria; order Rhodobacterales; family Rhodobacteraceae; genus Antarctobacter. The sequence continues at coordinate 51,714 of NZ_JASHJL010000019.1, read as the reverse complement.
CGGAACACCGCCCGCCTCGTACAGGTCCTTGGCAACGTAGTTTCCGCCCGGCTTGAGATCGACGAAATAGGGCGTGTCGCGGAAGATGTCGCAGACATCGTCAAGGTAGAATTCCAGCCCCGCCTCATGCGCGATGGCCGGCAGGTGAAGCCCCGCGTTGGTGGAACCGCCGGTGCAGGCCACGACACGCGCCGCATTCTCCAGCGATTTCCGGGTGACGATGTCGCGCGCACGGATGTTTTGTTCCAGCAGGTGCATCGCGGCGATGCCCGAAGCGGTGCCATAGGCGTCGCGGCTTTCGTAGGGCGCCGGTGCGCCCGAGGAATTCATCAGCGCCAAGCCGATCGCCTCGGAGACGCAGGCCATCGTATTGGCGGTGAACTGGCCGCCGCAGGCCCCGGCCGAGGGGCAGGCCGCCTTTTCGATGGCGCGCAACTCTTCGTCGCTGTTGGCGCCGGCCTGGTGCTTGCCCACCGCCTCGAAGACATCCTGGACGGTGATGTCCTTGCCCTTGTACCGGCCCGGCATAATCGAGCCGCCATAGATGAAGACGGACGGCACGTTCAGGCGCACCATCGCCATCATCATCCCCGGCAGCGACTTGTCGCAACCCGCAAGGCCCACGATGGCGTCATAGCAATGGCCGCGCATGGTCAGCTCCACCGTGTCGGCAATGGCCTCGCGCGACGCCAGAGAGGCGCGCATCCCCTCGTGGCCCATCGCGATACCGTCGGTGACGGTGATGGTGGTGAACTCGCGCGGTGTGCCGCTGGCTTCCTTGACGCCCAGCTTGACCGCCTGCGCCTGACGGTTCAGCGCGATGTTGCACGGCGCGGCCTCGTTCCAGCAGGTCGCCACGCCGACCAGCGGCTGGTGAATCTCTTCCTCGGTCAGGCCCATCGCGTACAGGAACGACCGATGCGGAGCGCGCGCCGGGCCTTCGGTAACATGGCGGCTGGGCAGTGTGGTCTTGTCGAATGGACGCTTGAGCATGGGCTTGGCTCCTCCCGTGGAGTGGGTTTTTCTTGGAATAGCGAAGCCCCGACAGCGGCACAAGCGTCTAGCACCGCCCTGTATACCACCACGGCCCCCGGCGGCAGGCGCCCGGTGGGACGGCGGGCGGGGCGAATTTCAGCTTGCTGAAAGAGCGGCGCCCACCGTCCCGAACCGCCCCTCACCCGGACCCGATCAAGGCCCCGGCGGCAAAGACCAGCGCCCCGCCCAGCACCACCTGGAAGGTTGCGCGCAGAAAGGGCGTCTCCATGAACTTGTTCTGGATCCAAGCAATCGCCCAGAGCTCGATGAAAACGACGATCAGCGCGATGGTCGTGGCGGTCCAGAAATGCGGGATCAGGTAAGGCAGCGCATGGCCCAGCCCGCCCACCGTCGTCATCACGCCCGAGGCGATCCCGCGTTTCATCGGCGACCCGCGCCCCGACAGTTCGCCATCGTCCGAGGCGGCCTCGGTAAAGCCCATCGAGATCCCCGCACCGACAGAGGCGGCAAGCCCCACAAGGAAGGTCGTCCAGGGATCATGGGTGGCAAAGGCGGTGGCAAAGATCGGCGCCAGGGTCGAGACCGACCCATCCATCAGCCCGGCCAGTCCCGGCTGCACCCAGGTCAGGACGAACTGCCGCTTGGCGCGGTCGTCCTCCTCGTCGCGGGCCTCTCCGCCCAGGTGCTCGGCCTCCAGTTCGTGCGCCCGGTCCTCGTGCTTGGCTTCCATCGCGGCGAGATCACCCAGCAGCTTGCGGGTGTCCGCGTCCTGCGCGTTCTGTGCCGCCATGTGGTAGAACCGCTCTGCCTGCCGTTCCATGCTGGCAGCCTCGTCACGGATCCGTTCCAGCGACAGGTTTTCCGTCAACCAGACGGGACGGCGCGCATAATACCCTGCCACATGTTCGCGGCGGATCAGCGGGATCACCTCTCCGAAGCGTGCGCTGTGCAGGTCGATCAGGGCGCGACGATGGCCATCCTCTTCCTTGGCCATGCCGTCAAAGACGGCCGCCGTGTCCGGGTAATCGGCCCGAAGGCGTTCGGCAAAGCTGCGATAGATGCGGGCGTCGTCCTCTTCCGAGGAGATGGCCAGCGCCAGAACCTCCTGTTCCGAAAGATCACGGAACCGCCGGCGATTTCCCATGTAGAGCATGTGGAGCCTCTTTTTAGAATTGTTCTAAACAGTAGCCGGCATTCCTCCAAGAGCAAGCCTCTAGTCCCTCGCTTGGCCAATCTGCCGCATTCGAGCAGCCCCTTGAAAATGAAACTGAACCGCATAGTTCACCTTACTGAACCGTTCAGTTTGATTTCAGCGATGGAGCCAGTCATGAAACGCATCCTCCTTCCCCTCATCGCCGCCGCGGCCCTTGTCTCCGGTCCCGCGCTGGCCCACCTCGGCCCGGCCTTTCTGCCCGACCTCATCTTCCCCGCGCCACAGCCACAGCCCGACGTGTCCTCGCAGGGCTGCACGGAACAGCAGGACTGCAAGTGATCCCTCGCCTTCCTTGCCCAAACTGAACTGATCAGTCTATAATCGACACTGCGAAAGAGAGGGGCGCAATGAATACACAACCGGCGGTCCGGAAAGGGCGCAAGTTCGACCAAGTGGTCGATGGCGCGCGTGATATCTTTTTGCGCGACGGCTTCGAAGGCGCCAGCGTCGACGACATCGCACGCGAGGCGGGTGTCTCGAAGGCGACGCTCTACAGCTATTTCCCCGACAAACGCCTGCTCTTCATCGAAGTGGCCAGCGCCCAATGCCGCAACCAGGCCGACCAAGCCCTGTTGACGATGGACCTCACCCGCCCCCCGCGTGAGGTTCTCGCGCGCGCCGGGCGCAAGTTCCTGGGCTTTCTCTATTCCGACATGGGACAGCGGATCTTCCGTATCTGCGTCGCCGAATCCGACCGTTTCCCCGAGCTTGGCCGACAGTTCTACCAGAGCGGGCCGATGATCATGCGCCAGGTGATGACGGACTATCTCACCGCCGCCTGCGAACGCGGCGAACTGAAGATCGACGACATGACGCTGGCCTCGGACCAGTTCGCGGAGCTTTGCAAGGCGGACCTCTGGCCCAAGATCATATTTGGCATTCAGTCCAGTTTCAGCGATGACGACATCGCACGAGTCGTGGATGGTGCCGTCGAAACCTTCATGGCACGCTACGGAACATGACAAGCGCCCCCGGCGGGCGCGCTGGGAGACACGATGAAGACCGTATCCGAAAACAAATGCTTTGGCGGAACCCAGGGCGTTTACACGCATGCCTCCGACGCCTGCAAATGCGACATGACCTTTGGCCTGTTCCTGCCCGAAGAGGCGGCCCATGTGCCGGTGCCCGTGCTCTGGTATCTCTCCGGGCTGACCTGCACGCATGAAAATGCAATGGTCAAGGCGGGCGCACAGGGCTGGGCCGCCGAACACGGGCTGGCGCTGATCTTTCCCGACACCTCGCCGCGCGGCGACGACGTGGCCGATGACGAGGCCTATGACCTGGGCAAGGGCGCCGGCTTTTACGTCAACGCGACAGAGACGCCCTGGGCGCCGCATTTCAACATGTGGGACTACGTGGCAGAGGAACTGCCGGCCCTCGTCGGCGCCAACTTCGCGCTCGACATGAGCCGGCAGGCGATCACCGGGCACTCGATGGGCGGACACGGGGCGCTGACCCTTGCGATGGGCCTGCCGGGCCGTTTCGCCAGCGTCTCGGCCTTTGCGCCGATCACCAACCCCTCCGCCAGCGACTGGGGCCGCAAGCAGCTGGGCGCCTATCTCGGCGCGGACGAAACCACCTGGGCACCGCATGATTCCACCCTGCTGATGCGGGACAAGGGCTTTGACGGGCCGGTGCTGATCGACCAGGGCGGCGACGACCAGTTCCTTGACCTGCTGAAACCCGAATGCCTGGCAGAGGCGATGGCCGCCCGCCGCCAGGACGGCGTCTTCCGGATGCAGAAAGGCTATGACCACAGCTATTTCTTCGTCTCGAGTTTCATGGAAGACCACGTCGCCTTCCACTCCGAGGCGCTCCATGCGTGACCCGGTCCCCGCCCCGCGCCGGGATCTCCTCCCGCGCGGGAGCGCGCGATGACGCTATATGTCGACGCCGATGCCTGCCCGGTCAAGGCAGAGGCCGAAACCGTCGCCACCCGGCACAGGCTGGCGAAGGTTCTGGTCGCCAACGGCGGGCTGCGCCCCTCGCGCAACCCGCTGGTCAGCCTGCAGATCGTCCCCGACGGTCCCGACGAGGCGGACAAGTGGATCGCCGACCGCGCAGGCCCCGGCGACGTGGTCATCACAAACGACATCCCGCTGGCGGCCAAATGCGTCGAGGCGGGCGCGCAGGTCCTGCGCCCGGACGGCTCTGCCCTGACGCAGGCCAACATCGGGGCACAACTGGCGATGCGCGACCTGATGAGCGACCTGCGCGCCGCCGATCCCTTTCGGCAGGGGGCGGGCAAGGGGTTTACAAAGGCCGACCGCAGCCGTTTCCTCGACGCATTGGAACGGGCTGTCCGGCAGGCAGGGAAGACAAAGACATGACCATCAAAGCGGTGATCTTCGACATCGGCAACGTGCTGATCGAATGGCAGCCCGAACGCTACTACGACGCACGGATCGGCGAGGACCGGCGCCGCGCCATGTTCGCCCAACTGGACCTGCACGGCATGAACGACGTCATCGACCGCGGCGGCGATTTCCGCGGCACGGTCTACGACTGGGCGGAAAAGACCCCGGAATGGGGTGAGGAAATCCGCCTCTGGCACGACGACTGGCTGGAAATGGCGAAACCGGCCATCCCCCGTTCCGTCCGCGTGATGCGGGCGCTGAAGGCCAAGGGCACGCCGGTCCATGCGCTGACCAACTTCGGCATCGGCACCTGGGAAATCGCCACCCCGGCCTACGACTTCCTGAACGAGTTCGACCAGGCCTTCGTCAGCGGCCACATGGGCGTCATCAAACCCGAAGCCGAGATCTACGAACAGGTCGAAACCCGGCTCGGCTTGCCCGGCCAGGCGTTGCTGTTCACCGACGACCGCGCCGACAATATTGCCGCCGCCGCCGCGCGCGGCTGGCACACCCATCACTTCACCGGACCTGACGGCTGGGCAGAACGGCTCGTCGCCGAAGGTCTGCTGACCGAAAGCGAGGCGCAATGACCACCATCATCCCCTTCGACGAGGGCGAGACGAACCTCGACTGGCTTGGCCTCGCGCGGGCCTTTGACGCGGGCCACCAGCGCCCCAAGGCCGAGATCGAGGATGTCTTTCTCTACCGCGGCAAGGACACGCTGCTGAATCGTTCGGCCTGGATCGACGGGCTGGGAATCGCGGTCAAGGCGGCCACGGTCTTTCCCGGCAACCCGGACAAGGGCAAGCCGATGATCGGCGGCGCGGTCAACCTCTTCGACGATACCGACGGCAGCCTGGCGGCGGTGGTGGATTTCCACCTCGTCACCAAGTGGAAGACCGCCGGCGACAGCCTCTGCGCGGCGCTGAAACTGGCCCGGCCCGACAGCCGCAGGATCCTGATCGTCGGCGCGGGCACGGTCTGCGCCTCACTGCACCAGGCCTATTCCGCCGGTTTCCCGGATGCAGAGTTCACGGTCTGGAACCGCACACCCGACAAGGCCCGCGCCTTCGCCGAAGAGCGTGGTATCGCCTGGGCCGAGGATCTCGAACAGGCGGTGGGCGCCGCCGATATTGTCACCTCGGCCACCATGAGCACGGATCCCCTTCTGAAAGGCGACTGGTTCCGCCCCGGCCAGCACATCGACCTGATCGGCGCCTACCGCCCCGACATGCGCGAGGCCGACGACACGGCGATCAAGCGCGCGCGCCTTTTCGTGGACAGCTACGACACCACCCTCGCCCATATCGGAGAGCTCAAGATCCCCCTGACCAACGGGCTGATCACCGGCCATGACATCGTCGCCGACTACTATGCGCCGGACCTTTTCCAGCGCCGCAGCGACGACGAGATCACCCTGTTCAAGAACGGCGGCGGCGCGCATCTGGACCTGATGTGCGCGCGCTACATCCTCGACGCCTGGCAGGCGGCATGACCCTGGCCGGCGGCGCTCTGGCGCTTGCCGCCCTCGGCGCCGCCGCCCTGCCCGCCTGGCGCGAAACCCGCCGCCAAGACGTCGCCGGTCTCCAGACCAACGCTCCCGGGCAATTCGCCGACCTGTCGCAGGGGCGCACCCATTACCAGTGGTCCGGCCCCGAGGAGGCCCCGATTGTGGTCTGCGTCCACGGGTTGACCACCCCCTCCTTCGTCTGGCGCGGCCTGATACCTCACCTGACCGCCGCAGGCGCAAGGGTGCTCAGCTATGATCTTTACGGGCGCGGCTTTTCCGATGCGCCGCCCGGCCGCCAGACCGGCGCCTTCTTCACCCGGCAGCTGTCCGACCTGCTGGCGCATGAGGGGATCGACGGCCCGGTGACCCTTGTGGGCTACTCGATGGGCGGCGCCATCGTCACCTGCTTTGCCGCCGCGCACCCGGACCGCGTGCACCGGCTGGCCCTCGTGGCCCCCGCGGGCTTGGGCCACGATCTCGGGCCGATTGCCCGTTTCACCACCGGCGTGCCCGTGCTGGGTGACTGGCTCTTTCACATGATGTATCCCGGCCAATTGCGCGCGGGCATCGCGGCAGAACGCGCCCTGCCCTCCTCGGTCCAGGGGATCACGGATCTGCAACTGGCCCAGCTCGACCGGCGCGGGTTCCTGTGGTCGGTGCTGTCCTCGCTGCGGGGCATCCTGCACGCGCCCCTGGAAGCGGAACACCGCAAGATCGCCGGGACCGGGATCCCCGTCACGGCGGTCTGGGGCCGCGAGGACAAGGTGATCCCGCTCGGCGCCCTGCGCACCCTGGCCCGTTGGAATCCCGCCGCCCGGCAAGAGGTCATCGACGGCGCCGGCCATGGCCTCACCTACACCCACACGGATCAACTCGCCCGCGCGCTCGACCTCTGAACGTCCAGCGTTTCTTTGGGCCCCGAATACCTCTGGGGGGAGGCTCGCAGAGCCGGGGGGCAACGCCCCCCTTGCCTCAGGCGACCGCGGGCACAGGTGCCGGGCGGTTTTCCCGGATCGGCAGATGCACCAGCGCGCTCAACGCTCCGACACCCACGCCGATCCACCAGACCATCGTGTAATCCCCGGTCACGTCATACAGGCGTCCCCCCAGCCAGACTCCAAGGAAGCCGCCGACCTGGTGGCTGAAAAAGACGACGCCGTAGAGCGTGCCCATGTAGCGCAGCCCGTACAGATGCGCGACGAGGCCGGAGGTCAGCGGCACCGTCGCCAGCCAGAGCGAGCCCATCACGGCGGAAAAGACCAGCACGCTGCCCGGGGTGATCGGCATCAGGATGAAGGCGGCGGCCACGACCGTGCGCGCGGTATAGATCAGCGCCAGTAGGTACTTGCGCGGAAAGAGATTGCCCAGCCAGCCCGCCGTCAGCGTCCCCGCGATGTTGAACAGCCCGATCAGCGCGATCGAGGCGGCCCCCAAGGCCGAGGTCGTCGTCACCCCCAGAGAATGCAGCGTGCTGCCCACGGCAATCGGCCCGCACATCTCGGTCACCAGCGCCGGGAAATGCGCGGTGATGAAGGCCAGTTGATAGCCGCAGGAAAAGAACCCGATGAAGATCAGCGAGAAAGAGGGATCGCGGAACGCCCGCCGCAGGATCACGCCCATGCTCTCCTCGATCTCGGTCTTCGAGGCCGCCGGCGCCCGCATCAGAGGCAGCGTCAGCAGCACCGTCAGCAGCACGCCGGCAAAGACGAAAAAGACCATCTGCCAGGACATCAGCCCCAGCAGCGCCTCGGCCACCGGCGCGCCCACCACCTGGCCCGCGCTGCCCGCCGCCGTGGCAATGGCCAGCGACATCGACCTGTTCGCATCGCTCGACGCCCGGCCCACCACCGCCAGGATCACGCCGAAGCCGGTGCCCGCGATGCCGAAGCCCACCAGAACCTCCAGCGCCTGCAGCGAAAATGGATCGCTCGACAGGCCCGACAGGACCAGCCCGATGGCATACATCACCGCGCCCAGGATGATTGCCACCCGGTCGCCCATCCGCTCGGCAAAGGCGCCGAACAGCGGTTGGCCGATGCCCCAGGCCAGGTTCTGGATCGCGATGGCCAGGCTGAACTCGGCCCGGGCCCAGCCGAATTCCTCGGCAATCGGGATCTGGAAGACCCCGAAACTGGCCCGGACGGCAAAGCTGACCAGGATGATGATGCAGCCGACGATCAGGACCGGCGTAAAAAGCGGGGCACGGGACGACATGATGGAACCTCCGGAACACGGGCGCCGAGAAGTCGCCCGTTCGTCCCCCAGCGTCAATCTCGAATGCGTGATGTTTCGGTTCAGTATTCCTTATGCGTCGCCGCGCCAGCCGGTCAGGCGCGCGCCCCCGGTCAGGTGATCGACAAGGTCGCTGGCCCGTACCTCCGAGTCCTCGGTCTCGGCGATCCGCGCCAGTGCCCGGTCGCGCAGGGCGGCGGGCGTGTCCTCGAAGGAAATGCCCACCTCGCCCTCGCCTTCGCAAAGCGCGGGCAGGCCCAGGATCGGGCGCAGGTCCAGCACCGCCAGCTTCGGCAGCCCCTTCAGCGGCGACAGGTCCGTCACCCCGGTGCGCCGGATCGACAGCTGGCGCAGCCCCCGGCACCGCGCCAGCGGCGACAGGTCGGTGACGGCGGTCCCGTCCAGCCACAGCTCTTGCAGCCGTTCCTCGTCCTCCATCCGCGCCCCCCGCCTGTCACCGCATCAAGCGACCCTGCCATGTGCCGCCGTCCCCCCGCAAGCCGCACGGCGCCTCTACACAAGGCCCCGCGCATTGGCTATGCGAGGGCATGGCCACTGTCACAGAAGTCTACCAATCCCGTGTCGCATCGGGAAAGATCAAGCCGGACGAGGCGCAGACCGCCGTCCTGCCCGAACTGGAACGGCTGCGCACCGACCTGGCACAGCCGGTCAAGCGCGGCTTTTTCCGCAAGACCATCGAGGCGCCGCAGGGCCTGTACCTCTGGGGCGGCGTCGGCCGGGGCAAATCCATGCTGATGGACCTCTTTGTCGACACGCTGGACGTGCCCGCGCGCCGGGTGCATTTCCACGCCTTCATGCAAGAGGTCCAGGCCGCGATCCACAAGCTGCGCAGCCAGGGTGCCGAGGACCCGATCAAACCCGTCGCCAAGGACATCAGCGACACGGTGCGCGTGCTGGCCTTCGACGAGATGCAGATCACCGACATCGCCGACGCGATGATCGTGGGCCGCCTCTTCGAGGCGCTGTTCGACGGCGGAACCACCGTTGTCACCACCTCGAACCGGCTGCCCGACGATCTCTACAAGGACGGTCTGAACCGGCAGTTGTTCCTGCCCTTCATCGACTTCCTCAAGGAGCGGATGGTGGTGCGCGAACTGGCCTCGGACCGCGACCACCGGCAGGACCGGCTGGCCGGGGCCAAGGTCTTTTTCACCCCCGCAGACGCCGAGGCCCGCAGCCAGATCGACGCCCTGTGGGAGGAACTGACCCACGGGCTGGAAGAACCCCTGACCCTGCACGTCAAGGGCCGCGAGGTGGAATTGCCGCGCTATCACAACGGTGTCGCGCGGGCGTCGTTCTTTGACCTCTGCGGCCGGATGCTGGGCCCCGCCGACTACCTCAAGCTGGCCGAGAGCGTGCGCGTCCTCATCATCGAGAACATTCCGCAGCTCTCGCGCCGCAACTTCAACGAGGCCAAACGCTTCGTCACCCTGATCGACACGCTCTACGAGGCGCGGGTCAAGCTGATCGCCTCTGCCGCCGCGCAGCCCGAAATGCTCTATGTCGAGGGCGAGGGCAGTTTCGAGTTCGAACGCACCGCCAGCCGCCTGCGCGAAATGCAGGCCGCCGAGTGGTCCACCTGACACAGGGCCGGCACCGGGCGCAAAAAAAGGGGGCCGGTAGAACCGGCCCCAGTTTTATGCTCGTTGCTTGCCTGTAGTCTTCTTGGTCACAAAACCGGGATGGTCAGCTCCTGTCCCACCCGGATCCTGTCTGGAGCGGAGATCTTGTCGCGGTTGGCGTCGTAGATCACCATGTATTGCATCGTGTCGCCGTAAGAGCGGTAGGAAATCGCGGTCAGGCTGTCGCCCTGCCGGACCGTATGGACCTCTGCCCGGGCCCGGGGACGTGTCCGCAGTGCGTCCGGGCCGGCACCCACCCCCGGGGCCTTGCCCGCTGCCCCCTGCGAGGCCCTGAGCGCCGCTGTGATCGCCAACGCCGGGTTGGCGGTCTGCGGTTGCGGGGTCGGGGCCTGTGTCACCTCGACCGACCGGGCGAGGGTCGGCGCGGCAAGCAGACAGAGTCCGACTGCGAATGCGCAGCGCATTTTGTGCAGCATTTTCAGTTGTCCCCCAAGATGCGGCGAAACACGTCATCCCCGTGTGTTTCGGCGCGGCAGCTTGTCCAAATATAGGCAAAGCGCCGCGAATCAGTCAAGACAAAGTGATTCGCGGCCTACAAGTTTCTGGGGAACTCAAGCCAAATCAAAAGGCTGATTCGGCCTGTACGCGGACGCCATGGGCCCGGCGTCAGCTCATCCCCTCGCGCAGCACGGAGCCCGCCAGGTACAACGATCCGCAGATCAGCACCCGTGCGCCGGGCGTCTCGGCCACGATGGCGCGCAGGGCCGCAGCCACGTCTTCGGCCATCTGGGCCCGATGGCCGGACTCCTCGGCCATGCGGGCGGTGTCCTCGGCCGACAGCGTATTGGCCTCGCCGGGGATGTTCACTGCGGTGAGGCTGTCGGCCACCGCCGCCAGCGGCGCCAGGAAACCGCGCGCGTCCTTGGTGTTCAGCATGCCGCAGATCAGGTGCGTCGGGCGTTCGGGCAGACCGCCCAGATGCGCAGCCAGCGCCTTGCCCGCCGCCGGGTTGTGTCCGCCGTCCAGCCACAGTTCCGCCTCGGGCGCGATCTCGGTCAGCGGCCCCTGCCGCAACCGCTGCATCCGCGCGGGCCAGTTCGCCTCGGTCATGGCGCCCTCGAATGCGGCCTCTCCCAGGCCCAGGTGCCGCAAGACCGCCAGCGCCGCGCCCGCGTTCTCGATCTGGTGGGCGCCCGGCAGCGCCGGCAGCGGCAGGTCCAGCAGCCCGTTCTCATCCTGGAACACCAGCCGCCCGCGCTCTTCCCAGGCGTGCCAGTGCTGCCCCTGCGCCAGCAAGGGCGCGCCCAGCGCCTCGGCCCGCGCCTCGATCACCTCCAGCGCCTCGTCCGGTTGCGGGCCGACCACGCAGGGCACACCCCGCTTGATGATCCCGGCCTTTTCCCCGGCGATCCGCGCCAGCGTGTCGCCCAGGAACTGTTCGTGGTCCATCGAGATCGGCGTGATCACCGTCGCCGCGGGCCGGGCCACGACGTTGGTGGCATCCAGCCGCCCGCCCAGCCCGGTCTCCAGCAGGACGAAATCCGCCGGAACCCGGCTCATCGCCAGGATGGCGGCGCAGGTGGTGATCTCGAAATAGGTGATCGACGCGCCACCATTGGCGGTCACGCATTCGTCCAGCACCTCGGTCAGGGCCTGTTCGGAAATCAGCTCTCCGCGCAGGCGGATGCGCTCATGGAACCGCGCCAAATGCGGCGAGGTATAGGCGTGGCAGCTCTGCCCCGCCGCCTCGATCCCGGCGCGGATCATGGCCAGGGTCGATCCCTTGCCGTTGGTGCCCGCAAGGTGGATCACCGGCGGCAGTTCCTGCTCCGGATGGCCCAGCGCCTCCAGCAGCTGCCAGACCCGGTCCAGCGTCAGGTCGATGATCTTGGGGTGCAGCGTCATCATGCGCTGCAGCAACTGGTCGGACCCAGGCGCGACTACGGTCATCTTGGTGGAACCTATCGAGAGGCGGAGACTACTCCGCGGAATCGTCCAGTGCCGCGTTCGGCTCGGCGGAGGGTTTCAGATCGTCCGGGCCGGGCGCGGGCAGGTCGCCCCAGGTCGCCGGCGGCATCTTCATCAGCATACGGGTGATGACGATCAGCTCTTCGCGCATCTTGCGGCGGTCCGTCACCCGGTCCAGCATCCCGTGTTCCAGCAGGTATTCCGCGCGCTGGAACCCCTCGGGCAGCTTTTCGCGGATCGTCTGTTCGATCACGCGGGGACCGGCGAAACAGATCAGCGCGTTCGGCTCGGCGATCTGCACGTCGCCCAGCATCGCGTAGGACGCGGTCACACCGCCCGTCGTCGGATGGGTCAGGACCACGATGTAGGGCAGCCCGGCCTCTTTCAGCATCTGCACGGCGACCGTGGATCGCGGCATCTGCATCAGGCTCAGGATGCCTTCCTGCATCCGCGCGCCACCGGCGGCGGAAAACAGCACCAGCGGGCGGCCCAGCTTTACCGCTTCCTGCGCCGCGGCGATGATGGCGTTGCCGACGTACATCCCCATCGACCCGCCCATAAAGCTGAAGTCCTGCGCAGCGGCGACGATGGGCGTCCGCCCGATCTCTCCGGCGGCCACCAGCATGGCTTCCTTTTCGCCGATGCTCTTCTGCGCCGCCTTCATGCGGTCGGGATAGCGTTTCTGGTCGCGGAAATGCAGCGGGTCAGGCAGCGGGTCGGGCACCGCGACCTCGGTGAACACACCGCCGTCGAACAGCGACAGGAACCGGTCGCGCGGCGTGATGTGCATGTGGTGCCCGCAGTTCGTGCAGACGTTCAGGTTGTCGCTGATCTCGCGGTGGAACAGCATCGTGCCGCAGCCGTCGCATTTGGACCAAAGGTTCTCCGGCACCTCGCGGCGCGAAAAGATCGAGTTGATCCGGGGGCGGACGTAGTTGGTGATCCAGTTCATGAAAGGCTCGCGCGGGTTCCAGGATGGGCGAGAAATAGGCAAGCCGCCCCGGAATTGCAATCAACCAAAGCCAGTGGCCCCGCCCGCGCAGGCAATCCCCTGCCCTACAACCGCAGCGCCACGCGCGCCGCCAGCCAGCTGACCCCGATCAGCGCCAGATCCAACGGCAAGAGCGCCGCAAGCGCCGCCTCGTCGCCGGGACCAAAGGGCAACTGCCGCAGCGCCAGACCGGACATTTCCCCCTGCAGGGCGGTCACCGCGAAAGCCATGAAGTTGTTAACGAAATGCAGCCCGATCGCCGGGCCGAGGTTGCCCGCCCGCGCCGTCAGGTCCGCCGCTGCCAGTCCGAACAGCGCGCTCCACACCGCGATCAGCGCCGCGTTGCCGCCATAGACACCGGGCAGGTAGTGGCCAACGCCGAAAACGACCGACGGCAAGCCCAGCCAGATCAGCGGATGCCGGAAGCGCGCCGCCAGCTGCGACTGGAAATAGCCGCGGAAAAAGACCTCTTCGGCGCCGGTCTGGATGATCAGGACCACCAGAGTCGTCGGCAGGAACAGCATCCAGCTGTTCACCGGCAGGCCCGGCACCGTCGAAGACAGGTAATCCCAGGGCGGCAACAGCAACACCGCGGCGTTCAGCACCGCCACAGCGCCAGTCACCCGCAGGAAATCGCGCCAGAACAGCGGCCATGGGCCAATCAGGCTGCGCCCCGGCCGCTTGTGCAGGATCTCTGCCACCGCCATCGCGGCGATCCACAGGGCCCCGCTCAGCAACAGGACAAGGGTCAGGCTGCCGGGGGTGTCGCCGCTTTGCAGGTTGTCCAGCAAGGTCAGGTAGGCGTCGCCCGCCATCAGGCTGCCCAGCACCGCGATCACGCCGCGTGCCAGGGCGAACCAGATCACCACGATCAGCACCAGCCCGATGCCCAGCCGCCACAGCTCGGCGCGGCCCTCGGCGGGCAAGGTCATGAACTGGTGGCGCCTGTAGCTCATGCGGCGGTCAGGCCGTCCGGGCCGAGGCCGCGCGCAGCACCTGCGCATAGCCATTCGCCAGCATCATCCGCCCCGTCACGCCCTTGGCCCGCAACATCGCGTGCAGGCGCGGCAGGTTATGCGCGGGCACATGCATCACCAGATGGTGTTCAAGATGGTAATTCACCCAGTAGGGGGCAAGAAACAGCCGCTCCAGCGGCCCGGCCAGGGTGGTGCGCGTGTTGCGCAAGGGATCCTCGCTGAACTCGGTCGCGCCATGTTCGGCGATATTGCGGATCCGCAGCACCATCTGGAACCATGTCAGCAGCGGCAAGAGCCACAGAGCGAACCACAGCCACCAGCCGCCCAGCGCCCAGAACAGCGCGAACAGCACCACGTTCGCCACCAGCGCCCGGGTCAGCACCGGCCCGTGAAAGGCCTGCGCCAGGTCCTGGCTGCTGACGCCCTCGGTCTCGCCCACAAGGCGAAAGGCAAAGGCCACCTGCGCCGCCCGCTGCTTGATCCCCGTCTGCCCGGTGATGTCCCGGATCAGCTTGCGCCGCAGCGAGGCCCGGGTGGTCGGAAAGGGTTTCGACAGGCGCAGGTCCGGGTCCTGTTCCGTCTGCGTATGGCGGTGGTGCATCAGGTGATAGTGCCGGTAGCTAGCCAGATCCGCCAGGATCGGCGCCCCGCACAGCCAGACACCGGCAAATTCGTTCAGTTTCCGCGACTTGAACAGCGCGTTATGCGCCGCCTCGTGCATCAGGATCGCCAGCCCCAGCTGCCGCGAGCCGATCACCATGAAAGCCAGCACAAAGGTCAGCACGCCGGGCCACCACAGGAACAGCGCCAGCGCGCCAAGGATCAGCCCCCAGCAATGCGCCAGCAACGCCGCGCCCCAGAGGTCGGAACGGGCCGAGAGGCTGCGAATCTCCTCCGTCGTCAAAAAGGCCTTTCCCGGTGTCATGGCCTCATGATCCGGGGCCGGGGGCATGGCTGTCAACGGTGTCGCCCTCCAATTGGATCAACAAGCCGGGAGCCTGCGCCGTTGACCCCGCCGTTCCCCGTGCTACAGCAGCGCCATGCTGGATATCTTCCTCAAGACCCTGCCCTTCTTCGGCCTGATCGGGCTGGGCTATGGCGCCGCCAAGACGCGGTTCTTCTCGGAAGAGGCCAGCGCCGCACTGACCAAGTTCGTGTTCTTCTTCGCCCTTTCGGCGATGCTCTTCCGCTTTTCGGCCAATCTGCGCTTTGACGAGATCTTCGAGCCGCGGCTGGCCAGCGCCTATCTCTGGGGGACCGCCGTCACCTGGGCCCTGGGCATGGCGGTGGCCTTCCTGCGCGGGCTGGACCTGCCCACCGCCTCGATCGAGGCGCAATGCGCCGCCATCGGCAACACCGGCTTTCTTGGCGTTCCCATGCTGGCGCTGCTTTTGGGGCAAGAGGCCGTGGGCCCGATCATCCTGATCCTTTCCATCGACCTGATCGTCTTTTCCTCGCTCCTGACGCTGTTGGTGACGGGCGCGCGCGAGGGGCACATGGGGCTGGGCATCCTGTGGAAGCTGCTGCTGGGACTGCTGAAAAACCCGATGATCGTCTCCATCGGTCTCGGCCTTGCCGTCTCGGCCAGCGGCTTGCCCGTGCCCGAGGTCGCCAACAGCTTCCTGACGACGCTGGGCAATGCCGCCACGCCGGGCGCGCTCTTTGCCATCGGGGCCTCGCTGGCCTCAAAATCCGCCGAACGGATCGAAATCGCCGCCTGGCTGAGTTTCGCCAAGCTGGTGCTGCACCCGCTGTTCGTGGGGCTTGGGGTCTATATCTTCTTTCCGGTCGATGCCTACCGCGCCTCGGTGGCGGTTGCGGCCGCCGCGCTGCCGGTGGCGGGCAACGTCTTTATTCTGGCACAACACTACGGCATCGCGCCGCAGCGCGTCTCGGCCTCTATCCTGATTTCCACCACCGCCAGCATCGTCACGGTCAGCGCCGTGATCGCCACGGTCACCAGCTGGTGGCCCTGAGCCAGCCGCGAGAGCGGGCGCCTACATCAGCTCTGGTTGGCGCCGCGCATCTGGCGGATGCTGCCCCGGATCGCGCGCCAGTTCTCCGCCTCCCGGTCGTCGCCCGCATCCCGGGACTCCCGTTCGCGCTGCGCGGCCTCCGCCTCGGCCTTGCCCCCATGCGCCCGGTAAAGGGCATGTGCGATTTCGGTCGCCTTGACTGGATCCATTAGTCCATCCTCCTCTGATGTCCTGACGATTGCGCACGCCGCACCGGCCTCCTCCGGGACGGCGTCAGGATCAACGCACGAGGCGGGCTCCGGGTTCCCGGAAATCCCGCTCAGTCGACTCGGCGCAGCAAAAGCTGGTTGCCGCTGGCGCTGCGCTTGGTTTCGAAAACCTTCAGTTCCGCCACCAGGTCCGAGAGTTTGCGCTTGCCGTAGCTGCGGGTGTCGAAATCCGGGTTGGCGGCGGTGATGACCTGCCCGATATCGCCCAGGCGATACCATTCGTCGTCCTGGTCGATGGATTCCATCGCCTTGAAGATCAGGTCCCGCGCCTGCGTCAGATCGGTCTTGGCCTTGGGTTTGTCGCCCGGGGCCTTCTCGGGGGCCGAATCCAGGTTTTCAAGGAAAATGAAGCGTTTGCAGGCCTTGCGGAAGGCATCTGGCGTCTTCTGCATCCCCATGCCGTAGACATCCAGCCCCTGTTCGCGGATACGGCTGGCCAGCCGGGTGAAATCGCTGTCCGAACTCACCAGCACAAAGCCGTCGAAACGCCCCGTGTGCATCAGGTCCATCGCGTCGATCACCAGCGCGATGTCGCTGGCGTTCTTGCCCACGGTATTGGCGGGCGAGTGATGCGGCACGATGCCGAAATCCGCCTGCACCTTGTTCCAGCCCGACATCTGCTGGCTGGAGAAATCGCCATAGCAGCGGCGCACGCTGGCCTCGCCCAGGATCGCGATCTCGTCAAAGAGCGCCTTGGTGTATTTCGGCGAGGTGTTGTCGGCGTCGATCAGCACCGCGAGGAGAGTGTTTTTTGACATGGGCGCATCCTGACCCCAATGCGGGACCGGCGCAATCGCAAACGAAAATCGCCAAATTGGTAAGATTTGTTGACAGCTTGAAGGGCGTTCAATTTACTCTAGCGCGAGTCGGCGCCAATATTTCGCAACGATAAGCCGACCAAATTTGAAAAATTGGGAGGAAATTATGACCACAAGACACTTGGCCTCTGCCTTGGCCCTGGCCTCGATGACGGCCCTGCCGGCCCTCGCACAGGACAACATGGACAAGCTGACGAACATGCAGCGCACCGACGCCACGTTCACCCATGTGGCGCAGGACGGCGACCGGGCCGAGGCGCTGGAAGGCATCCTGCAACACATCAATGTCCCCGACGGTTTCGAAATCAGCCTCTACGCGGTCGTGCCGGATGCGCGGTCGATGGCGGTGGCTCCGCAGGGCACCGTGACCTTCGTCGGCACCCGCAAAGACAAGGTCTGGTCGGTGGTGGACCGCGACCGCGACCGCGTGGCCGACGAGGTTTTCGACTTTGCGCCGTCAATCACTTTCGACATTCCGAACGGCCCCTGTTTCTCGCCAGACGGGTTCCTTTACATCGCCGAGCGCAACCGCGTGCTGACCTTCCCCGCGGCAGAGTTCTTTTTTGAAGGGCCCGACCCGGCCGTGGGCGTTGTCGTCGAGAAGGGCGATCTGATCCCCGAGGAAGAGGAAAGCTTCAACCATACCGCGCGGGTTTGTCGCGTCGGCCCGGACGGCAAGCTTTATATTTCGCTGGGACAGCCGCACAACGTGCAGCCCGCCGACAAGGTCGAGATGTACGACGAAATCGGCATCGGCGGCATCATCCGGATCAACACGGACGGAACCGGACGAGAGGTCTATACGCGCGGCATCCGCAATTCCGTGGGTCATGACTTCAACCCCGCCAACGGCGATCTCTGGTTCACCGACAACCAGGTCGACGGCATGGGCGATGACATTCCCCCGGGCGAGTTGAACCGTCAGACGGCGGCGGGCCAGCATTTCGGCTTCCCCTGGACCAATGCGCGTGTCGAAATCCCCGACTTCAAGGATGTCCCGCGTCCCGAAGGCGTCGAATTCGTCGAACCGCAACTGGAACTGACGGCCCATGCCGCCGATCTCGGGATGCGGTTCTACAGCGGCAATTCCTTCCCGGATGACTACAAGGGCGGCATCTTCTGGGCGCAGCACGGCTCGTGGAACCGTACCACGCCGGTCGGCGCGCGGGTGATGTTCACCCGCCTCGACGAAAACGGCGACGCGGTCAGCGCAGAGATCTTTGCCGATGGCTGGCTGGATGAAGAGACCGGCGAATATCGCGGCCGCCCGATGGACATCGCCTTCCTCAAGGACGGGTCCATGCTCGTTTCCGACGACTTCGCCGGCGCCATCTGGCGTATCGCCTACAACCCGGCGCCCGCCGAATGATGCGGCGCATCCTTGCAACGATCCTCGGCGGGCTGACGCTCGCCGGGATCACCCTGGTCCTCCCCGCCGCAGCAGACGATCCCGCCGCCGGACGCAAGATCGCGAACATGTGCCGCACCTGCCACGGCATCGACGGCTATGCCGCGATCCCCATCGCGCCGCACATCGGCGGCGAGCCGGAGGACTACCTCGAAGCGCAGCTCATGGCCTTCAAGACCGGCCAGCGCCAGCACGAGATGATGAGCGTCGTCGCTGCGGGCCTCAGCGCACAGCAGATCTCGGACGTGGCGGCCTGGTACGCCGCGCACGGGGTCAAGACGAGGCTGCCGGAGGGGGTCGCCCCCGAAGACGCCCCGCAGCAATGTGTCTCGTGCCACGGCGCGGACGGCATCTCGCTCCTGCTGAACGCCCCCAACCTCGCCGGCGAGACGAACATCTACATCGACACGCAGCTCAAGGCCTTCAAGCGCGGCAAACGCGAACACGAGATCATGTCCGCCGTCGCCGCAGAGCTGACCGACGAGGAAATTCGCGCGATCGCCGATTGGTACTCGGCCGTCGAACTCACGATAACGCCTCCGGCGGACTAGGCCGAAAGGAAGGTGTCAGGCCACCTGCCTGTCCGCCAGCGTGCGGTACATCACCAGCGCGTCGACATAACCCTCGGCGGGATGCAGGAAGGCGCCGGGCAGGCGCCCCACCACCTCGAACCCCGCGCGCTGCCATGTCGCCACCGCGCGCGTGTTGGTCGAGACGACGAAATTGTACTGCATCGCGCGAAACCCCAGCCGCGGCGCCTCTTCCAGCGAATGCGCCAGCATCGCCCGCGCCACGCCGCGCCCCTGCGCCGCCGGGGCGGTGACATAGCCGCAGTTGCAGACATGGCTGCCGCCGCCCTTCTGGTTGCGCACCATGTAGTAGGTGCCCAGGGCCTCTCCCGCGTCCTCGGCGACAAAGACATGCCGTTCCGGCCCGAACCAGTAGTCCAGCGCCGCTTCGCGCGGGATGTCCGGGTCGATGGCATAGGTGTCGCCTGCGCGGAACACCGGTTCCAGCATGGTCCAGACCGCCGCCCGGTCCGCCTCGACAGCCTTGCGTATGATCACGCCTGCCCCTCCGTCCTGATATGGATCACCGCGCCGCAATGCTTGCAATGCACCGCGTCCGCGTCATGCAGCACCAGCCCGCATTGTTCGCACTCCTCGCGCACCTTGTTGGGGCGGATCAATACCTGCACCAGCCGCAGGAACAAGGTGACGCCAAAGATCATCACGATGACCGAAATCAGCCGTCCCACATCCCCTTGCAGGGTGATGTCGCCGAACCCCGTCGTCGTCAGCGCCGTGACGGTGAAGTAAAGCGCGTCCGCATAGTTCTGGATCTGCGGATTGAAGGTGTACTGCGTGGCATAGACCAGCCCCGTCATGATGAAGATGAAGACCGCCAGGTTCAGCACCGCCAGCACCACATCCTCGTTGCGGCGGAAATAGGCAAAGTCGCGCCTCAGCTGGGCCGACAGGTGGTAGGTGTGCAATAGCCGCAGCGTCCGCATCACCCGCATGAATCCCAGCCCCTCGCCCGCCAGCGGCGCCAGGAAGGAAACGATGGCGATCAGGTCGGCAATCGTCACCAGCCGCGTCATCAGCCGCACCCGGTTGGTCGAGATCCAGAACCGCGCGCCGAGCTCCGCCAGGATGATGACACCGAACACCGCGTCCACCGTCTCGACGAAGGGGCCGTGTTGCGTAAAGGACGTGGCAATCACGAAGAGGATGGTGCCGATGTCAAAGAACAGCAGCGCGTAGCGGAACCTGTGCGCCCGGTCGCTCTCACCGACATAGAGCTCACGGATCTTGTTGCGCATGGGCCGTCCTTTGGTGGTCTGGGCAAAAGACTAGGACGGTTTTCCGGGAAGGGAAAGACGCCCGGGGGGCTGGCGCGATGACCCGGCATCGCGCTCCCCCCGAACGAAAAACGCCGGCCCTTCATGGACCGGCGTTTCCACAAGCCTGGGGCGGGGTTTCCGCCGTCCCGGTCAGTAGACCACGACAGAGCGGATCGATTCACCCGCGTGCATCAGGTCGAAGCCCTTGTTGATCTCGTCCAGCGTCAGCGTGTGCGTGATCATCGGGTCGATCTCGATCTTGCCGTCCATGTACCAGTCGACGATCTGCGGCACGTCCGTCCGGCCCCGCGCGCCGCCAAAGGCGGTACCGCGCCAGACCCGGCCGGTGACCAGCTGGAAGGGACGCGTCGAGATCTCGGCCCCGGCGGGTGCCACGCCGATGATGATCGACTCGCCCCAACCCTTGTGCGCCGATTCCAGCGCCGTGCGCATGACGTTCACGTTGCCGGTCGCGTCAAAGGTATAATCCGCGCCGCCCTTGGTCAGGTCGACCAGGTAGGGCACAAGATCGCCCTCGACCTCGTTGGGATTGACGAAATCGGTCATGCCGAACTTCTCGGCCATGGCGCGTTTGTCGGGGTTCAGGTCGACGCCGACGATCTGATCCGCACCCGCCAGCCGCAGGCCCTGGATCACGTTCAGACCGATGCCGCCCAGGCCAAAGACAATCGCGCGGCTGCCGATCTCGACCTTGGCGGTATAGATCACCGCGCCGATGCCGGTGGTGACGCCACAGCCGATGTAGCAGACCTTGTCAAAGGGCGCGTCGGGGTTGATCTTGGCCAGGCTGACCTCGGGCAGAACCGTGTGGTTCGAGAAGGTCGAACAGCCCATGTAGTGCAGGATCGGCGTGCCATCGAGCATCGAAAAGCGCGAGGTGCCGTCCGGCATCAGGCCCTGCCCCTGCGTCGCGCGCACGCTCTGGCAGAGGTTGGTCTTGGGGTTGAGGCAGTATTCGCACTGGCGGCATTCGGCGGTGTAAAGCGGGATGACATGGTCGCCCGGCTTCAGCGAGGTCACGCCCGGGCCGACCTCCAGCACCACGCCCGCGCCCTCGTGGCCCAGGATCGCCGGAAACAGCCCCTCGGGGTCGGCACCCGACAGGGTGAACTCGTCGGTGTGGCAGATCCCCGTCGCCTTGATTTCCACCAGGACCTCGCCGGCCTTGGGACCTTCCAGGTTCACGTCCATGACCTCAAGGGGCTTGCCCGCTTCCAGGGCTACTGCGGCTCTTGTGCGCATCGTCCATCCTTCTCGTGGATTTGTATTTGCGCGGACTCTGATGCAAACCGAGGGCCGTCGCAAGCGCGGGCCGGGCCTTTTTGGGCACGCTTCGCCCGGCGCCGGACGCCCGGTGCCAAGGCGGGTTTCCCAAAGGTCACGGGGCGACCGGACACGCGACAAATGCGACACCAGCGCCGCCGATCTCCCCCGTCCGGCCTGCGACCTTTGCGCCCGTTAACCGGATTTCCGGCCGGCGCCGCGTCGCAACGCCGGAGGCCGCCCCGCGTTTTGTACAAAATGCTGGAATCGCCGTACCTTTTGTACGTTTTGTACGATTCGCAGCGACGGGGCCGGGGTGACACCTGCCCTCCGCCTTGTGGTCGCGGACACCGCGCCCCCAAGGTCTTGTGTTGCGCGCACGGCGTACGCCCCGTTACCCCACCGTGCGCTCTTGAAACCCCGCCTCCCGGACTCGACTCCGCGTGCTGCGAGGATTAGAACATAACAAGAACATTCTGCCCGCGACTCCCCATGCCCAACCGCCGAATCCTCTCGCTCTGGTTCCCCCGCCTTGGCGCCGAACGCCTGATCCGCGCCCAGCCTCACCTGGCCGAAGTGCCCTTTGCCACCGTCGCGCAAGAGGGCTCGGCGCAGGTGTTGGGATCGCTGTCACAGGCCGCCTCCCTGGCCGGACTGCGCCCCGGTCAGCCGCTGCGCGACGCCCATGCCATGTGCGCGGGCCTGCTCACCCGTCCGGCGCAACCCATTCAGGAGAAAGCCTTTCTTGGCGCCCTGCACCGCTGGGCGGGCAAGTTTTCGCCCTGGGTCGCGGTGGAGCCGCCCGATGCTCTGGTGATCGACCTGACCGGCTGCGCGCATCTCTTTGGCGGTGAGGAACAGCTGGCACAACAGGCCACGCAGGACTGCGCCGACCTTGGCCTGACGGTGCATTTCGGCATCGCCGACACGCTGGGCGCGGCCTGGGCGCTGGCGCGCTTCTCGCAACAACAGGCAGACCCCGCCCGCTCCGGCGACGCCATCGACCAGGAGGCCCCCGCCACCCGCGCCCGCGCCGGCAAGCGCCGCCACTGGACCCGCGGCGGCACCGCCCCGCCACGCTCCGCCGCGCAGGGCACCAGGACACGCATCGCGCCCCCCGGCCAGGGCTGGCGCGCGCTGTCACCCCTGCCCATCGCGGCATTACGGCTGGAACCCCATGTTATCGAACAGCTTTCCCGCCTCGGGTTGCGCCGCGTGGGAGATCTTCTGGGTCAGCCCCGCGCGCCGCTGGCACGCCGGTTCGGGCGCGGCCTGGTCGATCGGCTGGACCAGGCCACCGGCGCCGCGCCGGAACCGGTCTCGCCCAGCGCGCCGCCGGATCGCTTTGCCCTGCGCATGTCCTTTCCCGATCCCATCGGGCTGGAGGAAGACGTGGCCGAGGCGCTCTCGCGCATGACGGAACGGCTCTGCACCACGCTCAAGGCCAGGGGCCGCGGCATCCGATCACTGCGGATCGAGGCGCATCGCTGCGATCACCAGATGTACTGGCAGACCGTCACCAGCGCCGTGGCCAGCGACCAGCCCCACCGGCTCATGCCCCTGATAAGGCTAAAGATCCCCGATCTGGATGCCGGGCCCGGCATCGACATGCTGCGGCTGGAGGCGGTGGTGCACGAACCGCTCCATGCCCGCACCCGCGCCGGCCACCTGGAGGCCGCGCAACAGGGCACCCGCCGCATCCACGGCGGCGCCGCGCTCGAGGACCTGGTCAGTCGCCTTGGCGCCCGGCTGGGGATGGAGGCGATCACGCGCCGCGCCCCTGCCGACAGTCACATCCCTGAAAAGGCGTCGCAAATCCTGGCCGCTGCCTGGTCACAGGCCGCACGCGACTGGCCCGCGCCCCCGGTGATCCGCCCCCTGCTGCTCTGGCGGCCCGAGCCTGTCGCCGCCCCAGACCAGCCGCGCCCGCCGCAGCGGTTTCGCTGGCGCGGACGGGACTGGCAGGCCACCGCCCGAGCGGGTCCGGAACGGATCGCGCCGGAATGGTGGCTGGACGATCCCGACTGGCGCTCGGGCCCGCGTGACTACTGGCGGGTCGATACGGACCGCGGCGAAAGGCTCTGGCTGTTCTACGCGCATGGCGGCATGGCCTCACCCGGCTGGTTCTGCCAGGGCAGCTTTGCCTGAGCGCCACTGGTCATCCGCGCCGGCCCATGACAAAAACGCGACGACCAAGGACGGAGCCGCCCATGCAGATCGCCTCTCTCATCGCCAAACCCGGACAGCTCGACCCGGCGTTGGTCGAAAACCTGCGCAACGCGCTGGGGGGCGGCACGGTCAGCTGGCTTTCCCCGGACGAGGCAGCTGAATTCCCGCTGGAAACCACGCCCGGCAACCTCGACGAGATCCGCGCCTCCATCGCGGAGATGGCGGACCTGAACGTCCTGCCAGAGGCGAACCGGCGCAAGCGGATGCTGCTGGCGGACATGGACAGCACCATGATCCAGCAGGAATGCATCGACGAACTGGCCGAAGAGGCGGGCGTCGGCGCGCATGTGAAAGAGATCACCGCCCGCGCCATGAACGGCGAGCTGGATTTCGAAGGCGCCCTGATCGAACGGGTCGCCCTGCTCAAGGGCCTGCCGGAGAGCGTCATCGACAAGGTGGTCGAGACCCGCATCACGCTGATGCCAGGCGGCAAGACCCTGCTGGCGACGATGCACGCGACGGGCGGGCATTGCGTTCTGGTCTCGGGCGGGTTCACCGCCTTCACCACGCGGGTTTCAGCACTGCTGGGCTTTGACGAGAACCGCGCCAACACGCTGTTGATCGAGAACGGTGAGCTGACCGGAGAGGTCGGCCGCCCGATCCTGGGCCGCGAGGCCAAGGTCCAGGCGCTGGACGAAATCACCGGCGAACTGGGGATTTCCGCCTGTGACGTGATCGCCGTGGGCGACGGCGCCAATGACCTGGGCATGCTGACCCGCGCCGGGCTGGGCGTGGCGTTGCACGCGAAACCCTCGGTCCAGGCGCAGAGCGACCTGCGGGTGAACCACGGTGACCTGACAGCCCTGCTCTACCTGCAGGGCTATGCCAGGGGCGAATTCGTCACTGCCTGACCAGCCCCGCCACGGGCCGGATTTCCCCGGTCACCAACCCGTCCCAGTTGCTAATCGGCGGATTCAGGAAGCGCGCCACATCCGGGTGGTCCGCGTCGAGCACCCCCAATCGCACCATCAGCGCCGCGATCACGCATTCCGAGGCGCGCGTCGCCCCATCCGCGATCTTGACCGCCACGCCCAGGCCGCGCGCGGGCAGTATGGCGATGAAATATCCCTCTGCACCGGTCTTGAGTGCCACCGGCTCTTTCGCGGCCTGCATCAGCAGGGTGCAGGCACGCCCCTCGCCCGCGACCAGAACGGGGTGTGCGATCATCGCCTCCACCAGTTCCGCCGCCGCCCGCGACTGCGCATCGCCCCGCCCCGCTGCGCCCGCAAAGAACGCCATCGCGCGCGCCATGCCGGTCATCGTGGTGGCGAAGTTCGGGGCCGAACAGCCGTCGATGCCGAACCCCGGGCTGGTTTCGCCGGTCACCTCTTCGAAGGCCTCGCGGCAGGCCAACTGCACGGGATGCGCGGGATCGACGTAATCCGGTCCCGCCTTCAAGTGCTGCGTCAAGGTCAGAAAGCCGGTGTGCTTGCCGGAACAGTTGTTCAGCACACGCCCGGGGTCTTGCCCCTCCCGGATCATCGAGAACCGCAATTCCTTGTCCCGCGAGGGCTGTGGCCCGCACAGCAGGTCATCCTCGGTCAGGCCCCGTTCGGCCAGCCAATCGCCCACCAGCCGCGCATGCAGCGGCGCCCCGTTATGAGAGGCACAGGCCAGTGCCAGCCGCTCTGCCCCCAGCCCGGCCTCCCGCGCCGCGCCCGAGGACACGAGCGGCAGCGCCTGGAGCATCTTGGCCGAACTGCGCGGCAGGATTACCGCCTCGGGGTCGCCCCAGGCATCGACGATTTCGCCCGCGGTGTCACAGATCACGGCGTGCCCGGAATGCCAGCTTTCGATCACGGGTCCGCGATGAATTTCGACCAGGGGAACCGCTGTCATGAACAACCTCCAACAGTTGAGCGATAATCTGCCACCGGGGCTTTTACGCCCGACTTCTTTCAGGCTATTGTCCCGCCGTCGAGATAAAAACCCTTTCGTGTGCGGGCCATCCGGGACATTCAAGGCCCAGTGCGGAAGTCGAGGTAGAGACAGCTGGAGGCTGCAGGAATGATTTCAGGTCTGGGTCGGGGATTGGGCGCGCTCGCCCTTGTGCTGAGCGCGGCGGCAGCAGGCGCGCAGGATAGCAGTACGGCGCGCGTGGACGCGATGACGGACTGGTCGGTGTTCGAAGAGGAAACGCCCCGCGAATGCTGGGCCGTGACCACCTACAAGGAAAGCGTCAACACCAAGGACGGCCGCGTGGTCGCCGTGACGCGGGGCGAGATCCTGTTGATGGTCTTCTTCCGTCCCGAGGCAGGGGTCAGCGGCCAGGTCGCCTTTACCGGCGGCTATCCCTTCGCGGACGGGTCGACCGTCAACGTGGTGATCGGCGACAGCGAGTTCGAGCTTTATACCGAAGGCGAATGGGCCTGGCCGGCCACCCCGCAGGACGACACCCGGATCATCACCGCGATGAAGCGCGGCGCGGACGCGGTGATCACCGCCGTTTCCTCGCGCGGGACCACCACCAAGGACACCTTCTCGCTGCTTGGGTTCACCGCCGCCTTTGAAGACGCCGAGGCGCGCTGTTCCTGATCCGAGGGGAACGGCCCAAGGCCGTTTCTTGAGTATTTGAAGAGAGAAGAAGCAGGGGCCGCGTGACGAAATGTCATCCGGCCCTTTGGCTTTGCCTGCGAATCCTGTATACGGCGGGCTTCGCGCCAGACAGGAGCCTTTTCGCATGACTGCGACGACGCCCATTACCCAGGATCTCTTGACCGTCCCCCGCAAGCTGCCGGAGGGACTGATGAACATCATCGGCCTGACCCGCCCGCAACTGCGCGAGGCGCTGTTGGCCGCCGGCACACCGGAAAAACAGGTCAAGATGCGGGTCAACCAGGTCTGGCAGTGGCTGTATCACTGGGGCGTGCGCGATTTCGACGCCATGACCAACCTGGCCAAACCCTATCGCGCATTGCTGGCGGAAAACTTCGTGATCGCGTTGCCCGAGATGGTTTCGCGTCAGGTTTCGGCCGATGGCACGCGCAAGTACCTTGTCCGCATCGCCGGCGGGCACGAGGTCGAAGTGGTCTACATCCCCGAGGAAGACCGCGGCACGCTGTGCATTTCCTCGCAGGTGGGCTGCACGCTGACCTGTTCCTTCTGCCATACCGGCACACAGAAGCTGGTTCGCAACCTGACCGCCGGAGAGATCGTCGGGCAGATCATGCTGGCGCGCGATGACCTGGACGAATGGCCGGAACCGGGCACCGGCACGGGCGAGAGCGGCCCGCGCCTGTTGTCGAATATCGTCCTGATGGGCATGGGCGAGCCGCTGTACAACTTTGAGAACGTTCGTGACGCGATGAAGATCGCGATGGACGGTGAAGGCATCGCCCTGTCGCGCCGCCGTATCACCCTGTCCACCTCTGGCGTGGTGCCGGAAATCGCCAAGACCGCCGAGGAAATCGGTTGTCAGCTGGCGGTAAGCTTTCACGCCACCACCGACGAGGTGCGCGACAAGCTGGTGCCGATCAACAAGCGTTGGAACATCGAAACCCTGCTGAACGCGCTGCGCGAATACCCGCGCCTGTCGAACTCGGAACGCATCACCTTTGAATACGTGATGCTCAAGGATGTGAACGACACGGACGAGGACGCGCGGCGGTTGGTCAAGCTGATCAAGGGTATCCCGGCCAAGATCAACCTGATCCCCTTCAACGAATGGCCCGGCTCGCCCTACCAGCGGTCGGATTGGTCGCGGATCGAGAAGTTCGCGGATATTATCTACAAGGCCGGCTATGCCTCGCCGATCCGCACCCCGCGGGGAGAGGACATCATGGCAGCCTGCGGGCAGTTGAAATCCGCCACGGAACGGGCACGCAAGTCGCGCGCGCAGATCGCGCAGGAAACCGGTCTGGGCTAAGCCTCAAAAAAAACGTCGTCAGGTCTTTACCTTCCCATGACTGGAACCCCCATATCCAGTCGCAGGAGGCACGATCCATGACTCGATTGCGATTCGAAGTAACCGGAATGACCTGCGGCGGCTGTGCCGGACGGGCAACGCGCGCGCTGGAAGGCGTCGAAGGCGTGGGCGAGGCAAACGTCAACCTCGCCAACCGGATGGCCACGGTCGAGACCGAAACCGGCGCCGGGGAGTTGCGCGACGCGCTCGAGACGGCCGGGTATCCTGCCGCTGAACAGCGCATCCGCCTGCGCATCGAAGGCATGAGCTGCGCCTCTTGCGTGGGCCGGGTGGAAATGGCGCTGGCCGCTTTGCCCGGCGTGCTGGAAGCGCGTGTTAACCTGACTGCGCAGACCGCCGAGGCACTGCTTCTGGCAGGCAGTGTCGATCCGCAGACCCTGGTCGAGGCCGTGACAGCGGCGGGCTACCCGGCCACGCCGTTGGACTCGGGTGAGACCCCCGATGCAACCGCCCGCCAGGCCGAGGAAGCCGCTGCACTGAAACGGCAAACCCTGATCGCGGGCGCCCTGACCCTGCCGGTCTTCCTCGGTGTCATGGGCGGCCACCTCGTCCCCGCCCTGCACCACTGGATTGACGCCACCTTGGGGCAAACGCTGTGGTGGACGGTACAATTCATGCTGACGACGCTGGTCCTGGTGGGGCCGGGCCGCCGGTTCTACCGCATTGGCCTGCCACTGCTGGTCAAGGGCGCCCCCGACATGAACTCGCTGGTCGCGCTGGGGACGCTGGCGGCATGGGGCTATTCCTCGGTTGCGCTCTTTGCCCCGGCGCTGCTGCCGGAATCCGCCCGGGCCGTCTATTTCGAGGCGGCTGCTGTGATCGTCACGCTGATCCTCATGGGCCGCTGGCTGGAAGCGCGCGCCAAGGGGCGCACCGGCGCCGCCATTCGCCACCTGCTCGACCTGCGTCCCGACATGGCCCGCGTCGAACGCGACTTCGGAACCGCAGAAATTCCATTTACTGAACTGCAGACCGGCGACATCCTGCAGGTCCGCCCCGGCGAACGGATCGCCACGGATGGCATCGTGATCTCGGGCCGGTCCTTTGTCGAGGAAAGCATGGTCACCGGGGAACCTGCCCCGGTCGAGAAATCCGAAGGCGCGCAGGTCATCGGCGGTACGGTCAACGGCGCCGGCGCGCTGCGTGTACGGGCCGAGGCGGTGGGCGCCGACACGGTCCTGTCGCGCATCGTCTCGATGGTGGAACAGGCGCAGGGCGCGCGGCTTCCGATCCAGGCGCTGGCCGACAAGGTGGTGCTGTGGTTCGTCCCCGCGGTGCTGGTCATCGCCGCCCTCACGGTCCTCGCCTGGCTGATCTTCGGGCCCGGCCTGACCTTTGCGCTGGTCGCCGGTGTCTCTGTCCTCATCATCGCCTGCCCCTGTGCGATGGGCCTGGCCACGCCGGTCTCGATCATGGTGGGCACTGGGCGCGCGGCCGAACTGGGCATCCTGTTTCGCAAAGGCGAGGCGCTCCAAAGGCTGGATGGCGCCAAGGTGATCGCCTTTGACAAGACCGGTACACTGACCGAGGGTCGCCCCGCACTGGTGCACAGCGAACCCGCGCCCGGGTTCGATGCGGACACGGTCCTGCGCCTCGCCGCCGCCGCCGAACAGGGTTCGGAACATCCCATCGCCCGCGCCCTGGAGAAAGCCGCAGGTCCAGCCCCTGCCGCCCAAGAGGTCGAGGCCATTCCCGGACACGGGTTGCGCGCGCGGGTCGAAGGCCACGCCGTTCTGGTCGGCAATGCGCGGCTGATGGCGCGCGAGAACATCAACATGACCCCGCTCTCCGACGCTCTGCACCAGATGGAACGTGCCGCCCAGACCCCGGTGCTGGTTGCCGTGGACGGCATGCTGGCCGGCGCCTTCGCGGTGGCCGACCGGATCAAGCCCGGCGCCCGCACTGCCGTGGACGCCCTGAAACGGGCCGGCATACGCGTGGCCATGATCTCGGGCGATGCGCGGCCCGTAGCCGAGGCCATCGGCGCAGACCTGGGCATCGACCAGATCCAGGCCGAGGTGCTGCCCGAAGGCAAACTGGATGCCGTGCGCGAACTGCGTGACCGCTTTGGCCCCGTGATCTTTGTCGGGGACGGCATCAACGACGCGCCCGCCTTGGCAGAGGCAGATGTCGGCCTTGCCATCGGCACCGGCACAGATGTCGCCATCGAAAGCGCCGACGTGGTGCTGTCCTCAGGGGCGGTCGCCGGGGCCGTCAATGCGCTGCATGTCAGCCGGGCAGTGATGCGCAACATCCGGCAGAACCTGGTCTGGGCCTTCGGCTACAACGTGGCGCTGATCCCTGTTGCGGCAGGCCTGCTGTATCCGCTGACCGGCATGTTGCTCTCGCCCATGCTGGCGGCTGGCGCGATGGCGCTGTCCTCGGTCTTTGTCCTGACCAACGCATTGCGCCTGCGCGGGCTGCAAGGGGCGCTTGGCGACGCCCCCGCCGCCACAGAGCCCCAAACCCGGGAGGTAACGGCATGAACATCGGAGAGGTCGCGGAACGGGCCGGACTGCCGGCCAAGACGATCCGTTACTACGAGGACATCGGCCTGGTGAAACCGCCGCGCGACGCCAACGGCTACCGCGCCTTTCGCGACAGCGATCTGCACAAACTGGCCTTTCTGGCGCGGGCCCGCGCGCTGGGGTTTTCGATCGAGGACTGCCGCGTTCTTGTCGGCCTCTACCAGGACGATCACCGTGCCAGCGCCGACGTCAAGCGTGTGGCCGAGGAACACCTTACCCGGATCGACGAAAAGATCGCCCAGTTGCAGGGGATGCGCGATACGCTGGCGACCCTGGTTGATGCCTGCCACGGCGATGACCGTCCTGATTGCCCGATCCTCAAGGACCTGGCCGAAGGGAACTAGTCCGCACCCGCGCCCTGCGCCACCGGCGCCATCGGCAGCGGATCAGGGCGCAGGAAACTCTCCATATGGCCACGAGACAGTTCCCAGTGTTGCAGGGCCAGGTCGGCGGCTTGGTCCGCTGCGCCGGTTTCGATGGCGCCGATCAGGGCCTCGTGCTGCTGCACGGCCTTCTTGACCAGCTTGCGCGCTTTCTTGGTGCCGGGGCTGTAGAGTCCGCGGCTGAGGCGGGTCTGGTCGATCAGCAACCGGTTCAGCGCGGGCAGCATGTAGGGGTTCGCCGCCATCTCGCCGACCTGCGCATGAAACCCGTGATCCGCGAGCGCCGCCGCCCCGTCGTCCGCGCTTTCCAGGGCCTGCTGGAACCGCAGTTGCGCCGCCTTCAGCGCCTCCAGCCCCTCGCCACCCCGGACCTCGGCCGCCAATCGCGCAGCCGTGGCCAGGATCAGCGGTGCGGTCTGCAGGAACGCCCGCAAACTCGCAAGCTCTAGCGAAACGACCCGGGCGCCCCGGTTTGCCTCCAACCGCAGGTATCCTTCGCCCGCCAGGACCTGAAAGATCTCACGCAGCGGCGTGCGTGACAGGCCGAAATCGGCGGCAATCCGGCCCTCGTCCAACTCTGTCCCCGGCGGCAGGTCCTGCAACAGGATCCGTTCTCGCAGCGCCTCGCGGCAGATTTCCTTTGGGCTGGCAGTCATCGCGTTTCGTCCACAGGACGCCTCAATACATTCTGGATACGAAAAGTATGCAGTATGTATAGGCTGAAAGCCACGCCATTACGTGTGTCGTCTCTGGAAAACTCCCCGGGCAAGGTCATCAAGGCGGGCCGCACCGGTCCCGTCCGCCCGGTCCTGCGACAAAACTCAGTGCGAATGACCCGCGTGGCCGTGCTGGCGTGCGTCTTCCGCCTCGATCACGACATCGATCTCCAGTTCCCCGGCCGAGGTCAGCAGGATCACTTCCCAGTGGTGCCCCTCTTCCAGCACTGCCTCAAGCCCGTCGAAACGGATCGCCAACCCGTCCGGCGCCAGCGCCAGCTGCCGACCAGGGGCCACCGGGATCGGCGGCAAGGTCTCGAACCCCATTTCGCCGCCCTTCATGCGAAAGCCGACCAACTGCCCTTCCACGCCGCTGTCCAGCCGTGCGCCCAGGATCTCGACCGGGGCCGCGCCTTCGTTGTGCAGATCCATGAACAGCAGCGCGTGATCATGATCGGTGGCATTGGTCCAAGGATGCAGGATTTCCAGCCCGCCGATTTCAAAGGCGTGGGCCGGCTCATCGTGGTCATGCCCCTCTTCGGCCAGAACCGGGGTGGTCATCAGCAACAGTGCGGCAAGCAGGTGTTTCATTGGCGTAGGTTCTCCACTACGGGGCGCGTCAGGACGACAAGCGCCGGAACTAGCGACAAAAGAGACATGGCCGACAGAAAGCCCAGCGCCAGGTTCACCTCGGCCCAGGTGATCGACGCGGTCACCAGGATATCGGTCCGTTGCGTCACGATCCGCGACAGGACCAAGGCCGCGGCATAGCCGAACGCCAGCCCAAGCGCCGTTCCCGCCACCAGCAGCGTGACGCCATACCCCCAGACCACCGCCATGACAAAGCGGCGCGGCGCCCCCAGCGCCCGCAGCATCGCCAACTGCCGCTGGAACAGGCGTGTGAGGATGAACAGGCCCAACAGGACAGAGGCCGCCACCAGCACCTGGGTCACGATGGACATCACCGACATGGCCTGCCGCACGTCCCCCATAACCCGGTAAAGATCGGCCAGAACGGTGCCCGGGAAAAAGGCCATCGTCTCACCGGCCACGGTGAATTCCGACCGCAGCGCGTAATTGGCCCAGAGCTCTCCGGCATGAACGATCACCGCCGGGGTGCCCGGGAACAGCTCGGGGGTGAAGGGAGGGCCGATCCTGTCGCCCTCTTCGAAGGTGTGGCCATTGGCCAGGCCATGAACCTCCCAGACGGTCTCGACCGGGATCAGGATCGCGCGATCCCAGGGCGAGCCGCTGCGCGCCATCCGCCCGACCACCTCTATCTCGACCCCTTCATGGGCCTCGGCATCTGCGCCACTGCCCCGGCCGTGGGCTGGCGTGAACCTATCGCCGATCTGCAGGTCGATGGCCGCCCCGACCACGGCCTCGCCGGAGCGGGCGAATATCCGCCCTTCGATCCGGCCATCGCTGAGGTAGGTAACAAAATCCGTGATAGTTCCGACCACCGGCGCGCCGTCGTGGCTGTCACCAAAGGCGATGGGCGCCGCGATCTGTACCTGGGGGTGGTTGGCAATCCGGTCATAGGCCACCCCATCCAGCAGGGGCACGGCACTGGGCTGCAGAAAGACCGCCGCCAGCATCATGGTCAGTTCCGATCCGGGCGCGGTCACCACCAGGTCGAATTTCTCCGCCGCCTGCGCGCTGCCGATCCGCAGCCCGCGCTCTTGCGCGATCAGCCCGATGCCCATGCCGGTCGACACGGCGATCAACAGGATGAACAACAGGTTGGCCCAGCGAAACCGCCACATCAGCGCGCGGACCAACGGCAGGGGGCGGAATCCCCGCATCAAAACGCCCCCGATCACCAGCAAAGGCAGCAAGAGTGCCCCGGCAATGATCAGGTCCTGCGCCAGGACGGGGAGGCTGTCCCAACTGTCCCTCATGCGGCCTGCACCCCGGTATCCTCCGTCACTTGCCCGTCCTCGATCGTCAGCACGCGGTCCAGTCGTTCAAGCAGGTGGGTATCGTGGCTCACCGCGATCAGGGTCTTGCCGCCAGCGCGCGCCAGGCCGGTCAGATCTTCGATCAAGGCATCGGCAGCCCTGCGGTCCAGACTTGCGGTCGGTTCATCGGCGAGCAACAGGCCCGGATCGGTTGCCAGCGCACGCGCAATGGCCACCCTTTGCCGCTCGCCGCCGGAAAAGGACCCGACCGTGCGGGTGCCCTCCGGCACGCCCAGCCGGGCCAGCGCCTTGGCGGCACGGGCGCCGATTGCCTCTCGGTTACGGCGTGGCTTGAAAAGGCCTGAAAGCCCCGCGTTGTCCTGCGGCGACAGTTCTTCGAACAACAGGAAGTCCTGAAAGATCAGGCCCATGTTCCGTGCGCGAAAGGCGGTTCGGCGTTCCGGCCGCAGGCGGGGCAGGTCCACCTCTCCCCAGCACAGGCGCCCACGCGCCTCGATCAGGCCGCTGAGGGCGTGCAGGAATGTCGATTTCCCGGCGCCTGACGGGCCGCGAATGCCGATAAGGGCGCCCGCCGGTGCGGAAAGCTCGGCAACCGTCAAAAGCATCCGGCGGCCTGCGCGCACCTCCAGGTCAGAGATTTGCAGGGGCATTGCCATCAGAGCACTGCTCCTCGTGCGCCGCCTAACCTGTAGTCCCCATGATCAGGCAGGGCGCTTGCGGTCACGACTGCGAGAAAAAGGGACGGCATGAGGCGGCACGGCATTCCAATTGGGAGAAAATTCTTCCCCCGTTTCGTTATGTTATAACGTACATTCCGCGCCGTCGCTGTCAAGCCTCACCCAAAAGCGGCATCATAGGCAGCCACCAGTTCCGCGGCGCGCGTCTTGACGTCCGCGGCAGTGCGCCCGGGCTTGTACAGGCTTGATCCGATACCGAACCCCGTGATCCCGGCCTTTTGCCAGTCGATGAAATCCTCTGGCCCGACACCGCCCACGGCATAGGTCGCGGCCTCGGTCGGCAGCACCGCCTTGAGTGCCGAGAACCCGTCGAGCCCCAGCTTGAACGCTGGAAAGAACTTCAACCCGTCGGCGCCGTTGCGCAGGGCGGTAAAGGCCTCTGTCGCGGTAAAAACGCCCGGATAGGACAAGAGCCCCGCCGACTTGGCCGCAGCAATCACGCGCGGATTGCAGTCGGGCGAAACCACCATGCCCGCCCCCAACGCCGCAAGTTGCCCCACCTCGACCGGGTCCAGAACCGTCCCTGCCCCGATCAGCGCCTTGTCGCCCGCATGGGCGATCATCCGCCGGATGCTCTCGAACGGGTCGGGGGAATTCAGCGGCACCTCGATCTTGGTGATCCCGGCTTCGATCAACGCCTCAGTGACAGGGGCGGCCTCATCCGGGGTCAGGCCGCGCAGGATGGCGATGAGCTCTCTGGTCATGTCGGGTCCTTCATCTGGTGGTATGCTGCGGTCAGACCGGCAAGCGTTACATCCCCGGCGGGCAGCAGGCGGGGTTGCACACCCTGCGGCTCGAGCGCCGTGGCATAGGCGGTGGCAAGCGCGTCCTCGCCCAGGATCACCACCTCCTGGCCCAGCCAATAGGGGCGCGCCGCGGCAAGTTCCGCCCCGATCAGCAGGCCCGACAGGCGCGCGCGGGATGCTGCCGATCCGGTCGCGTGCAACAGCGCATCGGCGCGCAGGGTAAACAACGAGGCGGCAAGTCCGGCGGGGCGGGACAGCGAATCGCTGACCGCGCTGGCAAAGACCTCTGCATCCCAGCCCTCGTCGGTCATCGTGTGACGCAGGACCGACTGGTTGCTCAGAAGGGCGAAAAGTTCACCTGTCATGAAGGTCCGGAAGGACACGATTTCCCTGGCGCTGATGTGGGCCCACTTCGTATGCGTTCCCGGCAGGCAAAGAACGCCGTCAAAGCGCGGCTCCTGCGCCAGGAAGCCGGCGATCTGGGTTTCCTCTCCGCGCATGACATCGGCAGGGCGGTCCTGCTGGACACCGGGAAGGATCTGCACCGACAGGCGAGGATCCTGCACCGGCGGACGGATCCCGCGAACCGGCGGCTCACAGGGGACGGCGGCATACGGCGCCTCTGCCCACCCCTGACGCGCACCCGCCATGCCGCAGATAACCACCGGCACGGTCGTATCGGGCAGGCGAACCCCAAGGAGGTCCAGCAGCGTCGGCTCGAAGGCGTCGGGCGCCAGGCGCGACATGCCACGGTCGGACTCGATCAACTCCAGCGGACGGTCCTCTGCATCCATCGGCCAGACCCGCAATCGCGAGGTCCCCCAGTCCACGGCAATCCACGAGAGTGCATCTGTCGGCATGGTCCCTGCTCCCTTCCGATCCTTGCGCCGAACATGGTCCGGCCTCTCCAATGACCCTGCCAAGCGTCCGGATGCAAGCCCCGCGCGGGTTGACATCGCCGCCCGAAGCGCGCGCTATCGCCCCGAACCCGACCGGAGGAGACCCAATGTCCCAGCTTTTCTCGCTTGCCGACCGACGCGCGCTTGTCACCGGATCCTCACAAGGGATCGGATACGCCCTTGCGCAGGGCCTGGCCGAGGCCGGCGCCGAGATCGTCCTGAACGGACGCGATGCGGGCAGGCTGGCCAAGGCCGCCGAAACCCTGCGCGGCACCGGCGCAACGGTGCATGAGCTTGCCTTCGATGCCACTGACCATGACGCCGTTCGCGGGGCGGTCGACGGGTTCGAGACAGAACACGGCGCCATCGACATCCTGGTGAACAACGCCGGCATGCAGCACCGGACCCCGCTGGAGGATTTCCCCGCCGAGATGTTCGACAAGTTGCTGCAGACCAACGTCGCCAGCGTCTTTCACGTCGGCCAGGCCTGCGCGCGGCACATGATCGGGCGCGGGCGTGGCAAGATCATCAACATCGCCTCTGTCCAGACCGCCCTCGCCCGGCCCGGCATCGCTCCCTACACGGCGACCAAGGGCGCGGTCGGCAACCTGACCAAGGGCATGGCGACCGACTGGGCCCGCCACGGACTGCAGTGCAATGCCATCGCGCCGGGCTATTTCGACACACCCCTGAACGAGGCCCTGTTCAACGACCCCGAGTTTTCCGCCTGGTTGGAAAAGCGCACGCCCGCGGGCCGCTGGGGCAAGGTCGAGGAACTGGTGGGGGCCTGCGTCTTCCTGTCCTCGGATGCCTCCAGCTTTGTGAACGGGCACACGCTGTTTGTCGACGGCGGCATCACCGCCTCGATCTAGGCTCAGGCGGCAGGGAACCGCGCGCGTGTGCGGTTGGCAAAGGCCACCAGCGATAGCATCACCGGCACCTCGACCAGCACGCCCACGACCGTCGCCAGCGCCGCGCCCGAATTGAGACCAAAGAGGCTGATGGCGACGGCCACGGCCAGTTCAAAGAAGTTCGACGTGCCGATCATCGCGCAGGGCGCCGCGATCCGGTGCGGCACCTTCAGCGCATAGGCTGCGCCATAGGCCAGCGCAAAGATGCCGTAGCTTTGCACCAGGATCGGCACGGCAATCAGAACGATGACCAGGGGCCGGGCCAGGATCACCTCGCCCTGCAGGCCAAAGAGAATGGCCACCGTGGCGATCAGTCCGACCACGGACCAGGGTTTGACCCGCGCGGTGAACCTCTCGACCGCTTGCTGGCTGCCCAATGCCCGCCGCGTCAGCAACCCCGCGATCAGCGGCAGCACGACATAGAGCACCGTTGCCAGGACCAGCGTTTCCCAAGGCACGGAAATCTCTGTCACGCCCAGCAGAAAGGCGACGATGGGTGCAAAGGCAAAGACCATGATGATGTCGTTCACCGACACCTGCACCAGCGTATATGTCGCGTCCCCACGGGTCAGCTGGGACCAGACAAAGACCATCGCGGTACAGGGCGCGGCCCCCAGCAGGATCAGCCCGGCGGTGTATTGCGCGGCATCCTCGGGCGCGATCCAGGGGGCAAAGACATAGTCGAAGAACAGAACCGCCATCAGCGCCATCGTGAACGGCTTGATCAGCCAGTTGACCGCCAGCGTCACGATCAGCCCCTTTGGCTGCCGCGCCACGCCGGAAATCGCGCCAAAATCGACCCCGACCATCATCGGGAAGACCATTGCCCAGATCAGCACCGCGACGACCAGGTTGATGCGGGCGACCTCGGCCGCCGCGATGGCCTGCACCAGACCGGGGGCCATCACGCCGATGCCCAGGCCCACCAGCATGGCCAATGCCACCCAGAGGCTGAGATAGCGTTCAAAGGTGCCCATCGCGGGATCGGCGGTTGTATCGGTCATTGGTCGGGCTCCATGTCGGTTGGCGCGGTTGGCGCACAGGTGATCCGGTCCAGGAACGGCTGGCAAAGCTCGGGTCGACCGCCGCAGCAGTCCTCCATCAGGAAGGCCAACAGTCCGCGCATCGCATCGATATTCGCGAAATAGCGCACCGACCGTCCCTCGCGCAGAGAGCGCACAAGGCCGGCCCCGGACAAGATGTTGAGATTGTTTGACAGGGTGTTGGGACGGATGCTCAACCGCTCCGCGAGTTGGCCTGCGGTCACGCCCTCGGGGCCAGCGTTGACCAGCAGGCGGAACACGTCGATCCGCGCGTCATGCGCCAGGGCAGAGAGGGAGGCAATGGCATCAGTCTTTTCCATAATTCATGTATATTCGAATTAATGGCGTTCGCAAGACGTCGTCCGCGTTCTTTTCGTTCGAAGAAGGGAGGCTGCGTCGATCTCTCCGGAAACGAAAAAAGGGCCCCAAGAGGGCCCCGACGCACTGGATGATCAAATTGGTCGGAGTGAGAGGATTCGAACCTCCGGCCCCTGCCTCCCGAAGACAGTGCTCTACCAGGCTGAGCTACACTCCGACCGTGGCGGGCGGGATAGCCCAGCGCCGGGGCTTTGGCAAGGCTCAATCGTGCGCTTGCTGCGGGTCTTTCGCGCGTGCCGCCTGGTCTTTCCTGAAAAATCGCACACGGGGCACCATCCCCGTCTCGAACCGGGTCCGGGACCGCAGCACCGGGCGGTTGGTCGAGGATTTTCCGCCCTCCCGCAGCACGATGTAGGTGCCGCTGGCGATGATGATTCCCGCACCCGCCGCCGTCCAAGCGTCAGGGTACTCGTTGAAGAAGATCGCCCCGGTGAAGACCGCCCAGAGAATCTGCGAATACTGCATCGGGGCAACCACCACGGCCTCGCCCGCCTTGTAGGCCATGATGACCAGCGCCGAGGCCGCAAAGGCCATGACCGACATCAACGCCAGCCCGCCCAGTTCCAGGGCCGGCATCGGCTTGTAGACAAAAGGCAAAGCCGCGCCCATGATCATGAAATTGGTCAGGATCGGGTATAGCAGCATCACGACGCTGCGTTCGTCATGGCCGATCTTGCGCACGATGATCGAGGCCAGCGAACTGGCAAAGGCCGCGACCAGCGCCGCCAAATGTCCCAGGCTCAGTTCGGTGGTCCCCGGACGCAGAACCACCAGAACGCCGCAGAGGCCGACGACCACCGCAATGCCGCGGCGCAGGCCCACCTGTTCGCCCAGGATCGGGATTGCCAGCAGCGTGATCAGCAGGGGGGCGGCAAAGAGAATCGCATAGACCTGCGCAAGGGGCAGAACGGAAAAGGCGTAAAAAGCCGACAGGCCGGTAGCGACTGCGGACAGGGTCCGCACCAACAGCCACCAGGGATGTACCGGGCGCAATGTCCCGGGCTGCGATTCGCGGATCAGGAGCAGCGTCACCAGCGGAAAGGAGAACAGCCCGCTGAAAAAGACGATCTGGACCGGGCTGTAACTGGCCCCCAGCCACTTCACGATGACGTCGTGAAGCGAGAACACCCCGAAAGCGAGCAGCGCCAAAAGGGCGCCTTTGGCGTTATGAGACATCCGGAATCCGTAATGCTGAGTGAATTGGCACCGCGTGTTATCGCTATCACAGGATGATTGCGCCCGGAACGCAAGGGGGACAGGCGCATCTTCGCCCGGTCAGGGGCAGGGCTGGTCCGTCCAGCCGTCGCTGTTGCCGCGCCTACAGCGTTGACGATGACCGAAGGCAACGAGCTGCCACCCGCCATCGGCGCGGACGAACTCGAACCGGCGCTGAAGGGCTCGGGTCGAATCATCGGCCAGGCCGTCCTCCGAGACCTCGATGATCAGCCGTCCGTCCGTGATCTCTGCGGTCAGCTCCAACCGGGGCAGCCCCTCACCTTCACCCGGAAACCCAAGGACCAGGTCCTGGACCAGGGACATCGGCATGTCCGTCACCTGGGCTGGGGGCGCACGGAAATCGGAATAGTCGGGCAGGATCTGGACCTC
This sequence comes from Mameliella sp. MMSF_3455, assembly GCF_030733205.1. Classification (GTDB taxonomy): domain Bacteria; phylum Pseudomonadota; class Alphaproteobacteria; order Rhodobacterales; family Rhodobacteraceae; genus Antarctobacter. The sequence continues at coordinate 12,243 of NZ_JASHJL010000019.1, read as the reverse complement.
TTCGGCGACGAGGGGCGACGCAAGCAGGCAGGCGATCAAGGCGGGACGCATCATGGGCAGAAACCTTTCGGGCCGGACAGGATGATCCTGTCCGGCCCGAGCATCCCTGTCGAGAGGGAAATTTCTTACAGCGAGGCGTCCAGAGCGGCGACGATGGCGTCGCCCATCTGGCTGGTCGACACCGGATCGACCCCTTCTTCGCCCAGCAGGTCCGCGGTACGTGCACCGTCGGCCAGCACTTTTTCCACGGCCTGTTCCAGGCGCGTCGCCTCGTCACCGAGGTCAAAGCTGTAGCGCAGCGCCATCGCGAAAGACAGGATACAGGCGATCGGGTTCGCCTTTCCCTGACCGGCGATATCGGGCGCGGACCCATGCACCGGCTCGTACAGCGCCTTGGGGCGGCCATTGGCCATCGGCGCGCCAAGACTGGCCGAGGGCAGCATGCCAAGGCTGCCGGTCAGCATGGCGGCGGCATCGGACAGCAGGTCGCCGAACAGGTTGTCGGTCACGATCACGTCGAACTGCTTGGGCCAGCGGCACAGCTGCATGGCGCCCGCGTCGGCGTACATGTGGCTCAGCTCGACCTCGGGGTAGTCCTTGCCCACCTCGGTCACCACCTCGCGCCAGAGCACACCGCTTTCCATGACGTTGGCCTTTTCCATCGAGCACAGCTTCTTGTCGCGCTTCATGGCCAGTTCGAACGCGGACCGCGCCACGCGGTCGATTTCCGACTCGGTGTAGCGCTGGGTATTGATGCCCACTCGCTCGTTGCCTTCCTCGATGATTCCGCGCGGCTCGCCGAAATAGATGCCGCTGGTCAGCTCGCGGACGATCATGATGTCGAGGCCCGCAACCACGTCCGGTTTCAGCGACGAGAAATCCGCCAGCGCGTCAAAGCACTGGGCCGGGCGCAGGTTGGCGAACAGGTCCATCTCCTTGCGCAGGCGCAGCAAGCCGCGCTCGGGCTTCACGCTGAAATCCAACACGTCGTATTTCGGGCCGCCGACGGCACCCAGCAGAACCGCGTCCACCTCTTGCGCCTTGGCCATCGTATCATCGTGCAGCGGCATTCCGTGCGCGTCATAGGCCGCGCCGCCCACCAGATCCTCGGACACGTCGAAGGCCAGGTCGCGCTTTGCGCCATACCAGTCGATGACCTTGCGGACCTCGGCCATGACCTCGGGGCCGATGCCGTCGCCCGGCAGGATGAGAAGCGAAGGGTTGGACATGGTCGGGCTCTCCTATTCGTGACGTCAGGCCCGTAGCGCGCGAGGGCACTCTGGTCAATATCACCCCGCTTGTTACGGCCCGACATGAACCGAAAGGCCCTCGGCCAGCGCCTCCCAGACGCGGCGGAGTCGCGGCGTGTTCCGGACCGCCTCATGCGCGGCCAGCCAGAGCGGCAGACTCGGCAGCGGGATCTGCGGCAGCACCCGTTCCACCAGCGGTTCGTCGTCACCGATGCTGCGCTGGGCAAAGCCGATCCCGCAGCCTGCCTTGATCAACTCCCAATAGACGGGGTGGTGATCGGTGCGGGTGGCAAACCAGTCCCGCTGCGCGTCCACACCCATCTCTCGCATGCCGCGCAGGATCAGGTCAGAGCGGTCATACCCAACCAGGTCGTGGTCAAGGAACGCCTCGAAGGTGTCCGGCCGACCCCGGCGCGCAATATAGGATTTCGCCGCGTAGATCCCCAGCGGCAAGTCGCCCAAGTGGCGCGTGACAATGTCCAGTTGTTCGCTACGGTACATGCGGACGGCGATATCCGCCTCACGGTACAACAAGTTCTCGGACCGGTCCGTGGGGACCAGCTCGATGCTGATTTCCGGTTCCGCCTCACGCAATTTCGCAAGGATCGGCGGCAGATGGTATTGCGCGGTAAAGACGCTGGCGGTGATCCGCACGGGACCGGAGAGTGTCTCTGCCCGCCCTGCGGCCGCAAGGCTGAGCCCCCGCATCCCTTCGGCCATCCTCCTTGCATGGGGCAACAACTCGGCGCCGGCGTCGCTGAGCGCGAGTCCGCGCGGCTGGCGGCGGAACAATTCCAACCCCAGAGTGGTCTCGATCTGACGAACCTGCCGCCCAGCGGTAGGTTGCGAGATCCCCAGTCGTCGTGCTGCCTCTGACAGTGACCCGGTTTCGGCCACGGTCAGGAAGGTCTGGACCAGCGACCAGTCAAGCTTGGTGACAATTGCATCCATTCATTCATGAATACATGAGATGCGGATTCTGGCAATTCCTCAAATCTGGCGAATGAGGCACCATGGGTGGCATGTCAGATGGAGGATCGTCAGATGACGGGCAATGTGCTGATCCTGGGCGGCAGCGGGCGGTTCGGACGTCACGCGGCAGAGGCTTTCTGGAACGCGGGCTGGCGGGTCACGCTGTTCGACCGCGGGCAGGACGACCTGGCGCAAGCGGCGCGGGGGGTGGATATCATCGTGAATGGCTGGAACCCGGCCTACACAGACTGGGCCACGCAGGTTCCGGGTCTGACCGAACAGGTGATCGCGGCGGCGCGTGCCTCGGGCGCGACGGTGATCGTTCCCGGCAATGTCTATGTCTTCGGCAAGGATGCGCCAGAGGCATTTGACCCCGGTGTCCCCCATGCGGCGCGGAACCCCCTGGGCCGCGTACGGATCGAGATGGAACAGACCTACCGCGACGCGGGCATCCCCGTGATCCTGCTGCGCGCCGGGGATTTCCTGGACACCGCGGCTTCGGGCAACTGGTTCGACCTCCAGATGGCGCCCTCGTTGAAAAAGGGTGTGCTGACCTATCCCGGCGACCCGGCCGTACCGCATGCCTGGGCCTTCCTGCCCGACATGGCCCGCGCCGCCGTGGCCCTGGCGGAGCGGCGCGAGATGTTGCCTCGGTTCGCCGAAGTGAATTTCCCCGGATATACGCTGACCGGGCAGGACATGGCCGGTCTGATCGGTGGCACCCTGAAACGCCAGGTGCGGGTCAAGCGCATGGCGTGGTGGCCCGTCCGCCTGGCTGCGCTGGTCTGGCCCCTTGGCGCGAAACTGGTCGAAATGCGCTATCTCTGGGACAAGCCGCATCACCTGACCAAGGACAGTTTCGACGCGCTCTTGCCGGACTTTCGATCGACCCCGGTGGACGACGCACTGGCCGCTGCCGTGGCGCCGGTCCTCAAGGCAGGGTCAGATCGACCCAGACGAGGCCATGCGGGCCAAGATCCGGCGACGGTGGCGTGACGCCACTGTCGATGACAGACAGTTGCCGGTCCGGCAGGACATAGCTGACCCGCATCGGCCCCGTGCTGTCCCAGGTCACGGTTTCCGCATCGGGCATCGGATCCTGCAGGCGCGCGTGTTCCAGCACCCGGCGCGCGGCCGCTTGCAGACCATTGCCGCGTGCGGGATCAAGGTTGAGGTTTCCGATCACCACGACAGGTGCGTCGGGAACGGACCCCAACTTGCCGTCCAGCGCATGGGTCCAAAGCAGAACCTCATCCCGGTTGCGACGCCCATTCCGATCCTCGGGGCCGTCGAAGACCGGGGGGGTTGCCGCCAGTGTCAGCAAAGTCAGCCCGCCCTCGGGCGTTGCCACGCGCAGTGCCCAATGTGCTGAACTGGACAGGCGCTGCACGTCCTGGGCCGGATCGTCGGGGGCAATCGCGCTGTCAGGCACGTCCTTCCACAAGAGCGCGGAGTGATCGGCCCCAAGTTCCACCGGATAGCGCGAGAGCAAAGCCATCCCGCCCTGCCCTGCGAACCATCCGAACCCCTGCGCATCGCGCGGACCGCCACGGTAGCCGTCGCCGTCGATGTCCAGCGCCGTCGCCATTCCCGTATTCGGCCGCAGGGCAAAGAGATGCGAATAGCGCAGTCCCTGGTCCAACAGAAGGTCACGCAGTTTTCCCAACGTGGCCTGTCCGGCGTCATAGTCGATGTCGGTCAAGAGCAGGATGTCCGGACCAGTCGCAAGAATCGGCGACAGGTCAGGCGGCGCCTTTTCCAGGTCCGCCAGCATCAGTCCCGGTCCCTTGCGGCTGAAATCGCCGTGCCAGGTGGCAAGGCGCACCGGGTCGGCACAGGCCGCCCAAGCCACCAGGATGTAGCTGAAAAAGAGGATCAGACCGCCTGCAGATCCGCCTGCGCGTAGGCGCGGCGGCGTTTTTCCTCGATCAGGTCGGCGATGCGCATCAGCGCAACCCCCCTCATGATCAAGCTTGCCGGCAAAAAGGCCCATGCGCTCATTGTCCAGATCAGTGTTTGCGGTTCGGCCCAGGACAAGGTCGTCACATGAACCCCGGCGGCCTTCAGCAGCGCCGGAATCAAGAATGGCAGCAGGAACCCTAAGGCTACGTTAACGTGGCTGTCCCGGCGCAGTCGTCGCAGGATGTCGCCACCGGCGGTGGGATCATAAAGCGGCAGGTTGATCCAGAAATTGAAGGCACCGCGCCCCAGGGGCCAGTTCAGGATCCGCACAAGCGCCACAAACACCAGGATGGTGACAAGGGAAATGACATAGGCCAGCCCCGCAAGCGGGCGGATCTCTTCGATCATGCCCTCACCAGGTACCGCCAGCAGCATCAGGTGCACGGGCGAAAAGGAGAAATCCATCGCCTCTCCTATCCCACGGCCAAAGGCAATCAGACCGTCTGTCAGAGGCGAGGGCAGGACCGCGCCGCGGCAGATCAGCGTCAAAAGGATTACCGTCAGCGCAAGCGAGAAGAAGCGGATGCGATTGAACGGCGGGGCCGAGCGGAATTCGATCAGCGAGGGCGCGTCGGCCAAGTATTCCACGAGGGTCAGGATGGCGGCCACGAGGCCGATCAGTGCTATGATCTGGGTGGTCTCGGCACGGGTTCCGGGCATCAGCAACGCAGGCGTCGCCACGAGCAATACAACAAGGAATGCCCGCGCCCCGGCGGCCACCATTCGCGTGATCACAGTTCTGCCCTTTCGTTCCGGACGGGAGCGATACGATGCCGCGCCCTTGTTCCATCCCGAGCCCGCGCTTGAAGACGGGTTGCCTCAATCTTGCCCAAGTTTTGCCCCTTTCCCCCGGATCGCTCAAGCATTCAAGGGAGGCTTGCTCAGATTCATGTCCCTTTCGGGGAGTCACTGGTGCGGGATTGCATCAATTCTGCGGCACAAAAAAGGCGCGTTAAGAACACACCGCAATATCTTGGGGGAAAAGAAAAAACTGCCACAAGAGGCCTGCCCGAAATTCGGGCCATCCATTAACCCGGCGTTAGCGAGTGTGGCGATCACGGCCCTTGGGAGAGCCGGAAACGCCCCCGCCACGGACCGCGGCGGGGGCGAGAGTCTCGGGATCAGACCCAGGGACGTGCCTGCGCAGCCTGCGCCTCGAAGGCGTCGATCGCGGGCGCCTTTTCCATCGAGAGGCCAATGTCGTCCAGGCCTTCGAGCAGGCAGTGCTTCTTGAACGGATCGATCTCGAAGCTGAAGCTCTCGCCGTCCGAGGTCGTGACGGTCTGTGCCTCCAGATCGACGATCATGCGCGCGTTGGAACCCTTTTCGGCGTCCTTCATCAGCACGTCCACGGCCTCTTGCGGCAGTTTGATCGGCAACAGGCCGTTCTTGAAGCAGTTGTTGTAAAAGATATCGGCGAATGAGGTCGAGATGATCGCCTTGATGCCAAAATCCTTGAGCGCCCAGGGCGCGTGTTCCCGCGAGGAACCACACCCGAAGTTGTCGCCCGCGACAAGGATCTCCGTTTCGCGGTACTGCGGCTGGTTCAGCACGAAATCGGGGATCTCGTTGCCCTGCCGGTCATAGCGCATCTCGTCGAAGAGATTCACGCCGAGACCCGACCGCTTGATGGTCTTCAGAAAGACCTTGGGGATGATCATGTCGGTGTCGATGTTGACCAGCGGCATGGGCGCCGCGATCCCGGTGAGTTTTTCGAACTTTTCCATCGGTCAGGATCCTCAGGCGTTTTCGGTCATCAGCGCGCGCACATCGGTCAGGTGACCGGTCAGCGCGGCAGCAGCGGCCATGGCGGGCGACACGAGGTGCGTGCGCCCCTTGTAGCCTTGGCGGCCCTCGAAGTTGCGGTTCGAGGTGGAGGCACAGCGCTCACCCTCGGACAGCTGGTCGGGGTTCATGGCGAGGCACATGGAACAGCCTGCAAGGCGCCATTCGAAACCCGCCTCCTTGAATATGTCGGCCAGGCCTTCTTCTTCGGCCTGCGCACGGACAAGGCCCGACCCGGGCACGATCATCGCACGCATGCCGTCCTTGATCTTTTTCCCCTTCACGACCTCGGCAGCGGCGCGCAAATCCTCGATCCGGCCATTGGTGCAGGAACCGATGAACACGGTGTCGATCTGGATGTCGGTCAGCGGCGTGCCGGGCTTGAGGCCCATGTAGTCCAGCGACCGCTGTGCCGCGGCAACCTTGCCACCCTTGAAGCTGTCGGGCGCGGGAACGACCGCCGAGATCGGCAGCGCGTCCTCGGGCGAGGTGCCCCAAGTCACGGTGGGTTCGATCGACTCGCCGGGGATGGTCAGCACCTTGTCCCAATGCGCGTCATCGTCCGAATACAGCGTCTTCCACCAGTTGAGCGCGGCTTCCCACTGGGCGCCCTTCGGCGCGTGGGGGCGGCCCTTGACGTATTCGAACGTGGTTTCGTCCGGCGCGATCAGGCCAGCGCGGGCGCCACCTTCGATGGCCATGTTGCAGATGGTCATGCGGCCTTCCATCGAGAGGTCGCGGATCGCTTCGCCGCAATACTCGATGACATAGCCGGTACCGCCGGCGGTGCCGGTTTCGGCAATGATGCGCAGGACGATGTCCTTGGCGGTCACACCGGGCGCCAGCTTGCCGGTGATCTCGACCTTCATGTTCTTGGACTTGGATTGGATCAGCGTCTGGGTGGCCAGGACGTGCTCGACTTCTGACGTGCCGATGCCATGTGCCAGCGCGCCGAAAGCGCCATGCGTGGCGGTGTGGCTGTCGCCGCAGACCACTGTCATGCCCGGCAGGGTCCAGCCCTGTTCGGGGCCGACGATGTGCACGATGCCCTGACGGATGTCCGACACAGGGTAATAGTGAATGCCGAATTCCTTGGCGTTCTGGTCCAGCGCGGCCACCTGGATGCGGCTGTCCTCGGGCATCTGGTCGGGATTCTCACGGCCCTGCGTGGTGGGCACGTTGTGATCCGGCACGGCGATGGTCTTGTCCGGCGCGCGCACGGAGCGGCCCGCCATGCGCAGACCTTCGAAGGCCTGCGGGCTTGTCACCTCGTGCACGAGGTGGCGGTCGATGTAGATGAGGCTGGTGCCGTCTTCGTCCTCGTGGACGAGATGGGCATCCCAGATCTTGTCATAAAGCGTCTTGGGGGACATCGGTCCTCTCCCGTTGATTGGCGAATGGCTTGTCGGAAGGGTGGCGCGGGCACGCGCCGGGCAATTCAGGCGCGCGCCTGTAGCCGGGCCAGCACGGTATGCGTGGCGCCGTAGAAACGTTCGCGCAAGCGCGCGCGGTCTGTCCTGTCGACATGGGGTTTCATGATCCCGCCTGATACAGCCTCGCACAGATTCCCGCAAGAGAGCGCCGACGCCCGTCAGGGCCGCTCTTAAAGGACGTGGACCCTTGCCGCTCGCACCACCTGGCGGATACGCGGCAGGGTTCCTGACCCGCCGTGAAACACACCCCCAGGCATGCCCGACGTTGGCAGCCTGTCCACACCATGACAAAGAAACATTCAGCGGCGGCGGTTTGCCGGGCAAGGGTCACATGGCCGCTCCGGCCTGTGGACAAACTGACGCGGCCCCCTTGTTGCATGACAGGATCTGGCCCATTTTCCAGCGGTCCGCGGGAAAATACCGCGCAAGACTTCCGAAAATCTTGATCCGTGTGCCGGGGCATTGCGTACCCGTTGCATGAGGAAATGAGGCATCCGATGCGCAGCGCATTGAACATCGTCAACCTTGGCCTGATCGCCGTGCTGATCGTGGCAGCGTTCAGCGTGCAGGCCCGTGTGGAATCAAGCGGGATCACCCCGCTGACCGTTCTGGTCGAGTGACGCCGGGACACCGGTCGCCCTGTCAGGCGGACCGGCCCCACGGGTGCCAGCGCCGCGCCGCCCCAAGGGGCGGCGTCATTCGTTTTCAGGAATTGCCGGAACGATCAGGTCGCATCGGCCCAGAGGTCGGTCGAAAGGTATTTCAAACCGCTGTCGCACAGCACGATCCCCACGGTACGGCCCTGTTCAGGCCCGCGTAGCAGTTCCGCCGCCGCAGCAAGGTTCGCGCCCGAGGAATAGCCGGCAAACAGACCCTCTGTCCGTGCCAACAGGCGGGCGTGCTCTCGGGCCTGATCGCCGCTGACGGACAGGGTTCCCGACAACGGGGCGTCCCGCAGATGCACCAGGTCCGCCATGCCATAGCCGCCGCCCTGGATCGGGTGATCCGGCTGCGTGGTATCACCGCCGGCGATGGCCTCGGCGCCGCGAGGTTCCACCGCATAGCAACGCACGCCCCTGGGGGCGAGAAACCGCGCCGTGCCCGCCAGCGTCCCGCCGGATCCGACAAAATCCGCAAAGACCTCGATCACGCCCCCGGACTGCGTCCAGAACTCCGGCCCGGTGCCGGTTTCATGCGCCGCGGGGTTGCCCGGATGGCCGAACTGATCGGCACGAAAGGCGCCTCGGTCCCGCGTGATACGCTGCGCCGCCTCTTCGACCCGCGCAAGATCTGCGCCCGAGACCTGGCCCGGCGTACTGCCCGGCGCCTGATCGATCAGCTCCACCTCGGCGCCCAGCGCCGCCATCATGCGTGCCCGTTCGACCGAGTTGCCCCGGCTCATTACCGCGATAAAGGGATGGCCCAGGATCCCGCAGACGATGGCCAGCCCGGTGCCCATGTTGCCCGAGGTCAGCTCGACCACCGGCTGCCCGGGCTGCAACGCGCCCGCGTCTCGCGCCGCCTCGATGATGGCGCGGGCCGCCCGGTCCTTCTTGGAAAACCCCGGCAACAGGAAATCGGGCTTGGCCAGGATGCGGCCCTCGACCCCAAGCGCCGCGCAGGCGCGGGTGAGGTCGACAAGCGGCGTGTTTCCGATAGCCTCGATGGCAGAATTCAGGATCATGGCGCGAAGCTGCGCCGCCCTCGGCCACAAGTCAAGCAAGCCAGAGGGTTGCACGGTGCCCCCTTTGCAATAGTCTTTGACTGCCCGAACCCGCACCGACGGAAGGTGACATGGACCCACAGGAACCGCTGCCGCTGGACCCCGAGGCGCTGATCGGCCTCTGGGAATTCCTGCTGGCCGAAGGCGAGTTGCTGTGGCGACAGGCCATGCGGCCCTGGACCACCTACCAGATCGGGATCATTCTCGCCGTCTTCCTGCTGGCCTGGGTTCTGCGTGCCCTCATCCGACCGCGCTATTCCGAATGGCTGCGCAGCCGCGAGAACTGGCCGAAATGGCGGTTGCGGATCGGCCTGATCGTGCAGCGACGGATGCGGATGATGCTGTTCGTCGCGATGATCTGGATCGCTTTCCTGGTGATGAAGGAACTCACCTGGTCATACCGGTCGCTGTTGCTGCGGGTGGTGGCGAACCTGTCGACAGCCTGGCTGTTCATCGCTTTCGCGACTCGGTTGATCGCGAACCCGGCACTGGGCGTGGTGGTCCGCTACGGCGCCTGGACCTGGGCCACGCTGTCGATCCTCGGCTGGACCGACGAGGCGGAAAGCACGCTGGAATCCATTGCCATCACGATGGGAGAGACGCGGCTTTCGATGTGGTTGATCATCAAGGCCGTTGTCAGCATGGCAGTGCTCTTGGCCCTGGCCCGGCTGATGGCGGGTGCCTCGGCGGCCTCGATCCGGCGGAACACCGCGATCAGCCCCTCGATGCAGGTGCTGGCGGTCAAGGTCCTGCAGGTGATCCTGTTCGGCTCTGCCTTCTTCATCGCGCTGAAATCGGTGGGGGTGGATCTGACCGGCCTGGCGGTGCTGTCCGGCGCCATCGGCGTGGGCCTTGGCTTTGGCCTGCAAAAGGTGGTGTCCAACCTCGTGTCCGGCATCATCATCCTGCTCGACAAGTCGATCAAGCCCGGAGACGTCATCAGCCTGGGCGAGACCTTTGGCTGGATCGAGTCACTGGGCGCGCGCTATGTCAGCGTGGTCACGCGCGATGGCCGGGAATACCTGATCCCGAACGAGGACCTGATCACCGGGCAGGTGGTGAACTGGTCGCATTCCAATGATTTCGTGCGGCTCGACATCCATTTCGGCACCTCCTACCAGGACGACCCGCATGAGGTGCGCCGCATCGCCATTGCCGCCGCACAAAGCGTCGACAGGGTGCTCAGCCACAAGCCCCCTGTCTGCCACATCATAGGCTTTGGCGATTCCTCGGTGGACTATGTCCTGCGCTTCTGGATCACCGACCCCACGGGCGGGCTGACCAATATCCGGGGCAACGTCTACCTCGCCCTCTGGGACGCCTTCCAGGCCAACGGCATCTCGATCCCCTTCCCGCAGCGCGAGGTGCGGGTGCTGAAGGATGAGGGCCCGGCCCCGCCAGTCATCGACTGACACACGCGACCGGGAGCTTCAGCCGATCACTTCGCCGACCAGCATCTGTGGCTGGCAATCGGTGAATTTCGGAATGTCGTCCAACAGCGGCTGCGCCTTGCCCATGCCCTCTTTCAACGCGGCGCCATCCTTGAACACCAGCGTCGCGATGGCATGAAAGCCGGGCGGCGTGTCTGGCCCGCCGGACAACCCCTTGGTGGCAAGGGCGGTCTTGAGGTAGGGCCCCCAGATCTCGGTCACCATCGGAAGGTGCGTGCTGACGTAGTAGTCATGGTCGAAATGAGTGCCCTCCGTGGCCGGATAGAGCACCTGAACGCTGTTGGCCATTGCGCTTCCTCCCAGTTGTTCGTCCGGTTTACCACAAGTGGCGTGCCGTTACGTCTCAATTTGCAAACCCGCCCTGAGGGCTGACAAACCCATGTCGCACGCGCATAGTCCCCCCATATTCAGGAGGGGACCATGAGCGAAGATATCGTCATCCTGAGCGGTGCGCGCACCGCCATCGGCACGTTCGGCGGCAGCCTTGCAGGCACGCCGCCCATTGACCTCGGGACAGTGGCGGCCCAGGCCGCGCTGGAGCGTGCGGGCGTCGACGGAGGGCAGATCGGGCATGTGGTGTTCGGCCATGTCATCAATACCGAACCGCGCGACATGTACCTTAGCCGCGTGGCGGCAATGCAGGCAGGCATCCCTGACAGTACCCCGGCCATGAACGTCAACCGGCTTTGCGGGTCGGGCGCTCAGGCGATCGTCTCGGCGGTGCAGTCGCTGATGCTGGGGGACGCGGATTTCGCGCTGGCCGGCGGGGCCGAGGCCATGTCGCGGTCTCCCTTTGCCATCACCGATCAGCGCTGGGGCGCCAAGATGGGCGACGTCAAGACGCTGGACATGATGTTGGGCGCGCTGAACTGCCCCTTCGGCACCGGCCACATGGGCGTGACGGCAGAGAATGTCGCCTCGGAACATGACATCAGCCGCGCGGCGCAGGACGCCTTTGCGCTGGAAAGCCAGGAACGCGCGGCCAAGGCCATTGCCGAGGGACGTTTCGCCGAGCAGATCGTGCCGGTGCAGGTGCGCAAGAAGCGCGACATGGTGGACTTCGACACCGACGAACACCCCAAGGCCACGACGCTGGAGGCGCTGTCTGGCCTGCGCGCGGTGTTCCAGAAGGACGGCAGCGTCACGGCGGGCAATGCCAGCGGCATCAACGACGGCGCGGCGGCGCTGGTGCTGGCGCGGGCCTCGGCAGCCGAAAGCGCGGGCCTGAAACCCCGGGCGCGGGTGCTGGGCTATGCTCATGCCGGTGTGCGCCCCGAGGTCATGGGCATTGGCCCGGTCCCGGCGGTCGAGGCCCTGTTGAAGCGGACCGGCCTGACGGCAAGCGATTTCGACGTGATCGAATCGAACGAGGCCTTCGCGGCGCAGGCGCTGGCCGTGAACAAGGAACTGGGGCTTGATCCGTCAAAGGTGAACCCCAACGGCGGCGCCATCGCCCTGGGCCACCCGGTCGGCGCGACGGGCGCGATCATCACGGTCAAGGCGCTGCATGAACTGGAGCGGATCGGAGGATCCAGGGCGCTGATCACCATGTGCATCGGCGGCGGTCAGGGCATCGCGCTGGCGATCGAGCGGATCTGACGGAACCGACCACAAGTCGTCGCACAAAAGATCAAAGCCAAGTATGGGGGGGGGGGGGGGGGGGGGGG